>NZ_JAXXXI010000021.1:0-2361 GCF_037359455.1 Suilimivivens sp. | reverse complement strand
TATGCGGGTGTAGTTCAATGGTAGAACACCAGCCTTCCAAGCTGGATACGTGGGTTCGATTCCCATCACCCGCTCTTTGCATGCACTTTTTTATCCTGATACCCATATACATCCAGCAGGTATTCATGGCGCTCCCGGCGCATTTGTTTACTCTGCACCATCCAAAAGAAAGGAAGCATTCCTATGAAACATAATTTACGTGTTACCCTGCCTGTCCTGACAGGCGCTGCAGTTCTTTCTCTGTCAGCCGCTCCTCTGCTTCCGGTAAACGCAGCGCCTGCTGCGCAGACAATATCTGCCGGTGCGGTTTCTCAGATTACAGACTATTCCGCTGTGTTTGACACTGATTATTACTATCAGACCTATCCGGATCTGCAGGCATCCATTGGCAATGATCCTGCTGCCCTGCTTTCTCATTTCATCAAAACCGGGATGGCAGAAGGACGGAACGGCAATGCCCAATTCAATCTGAAGGCTTATATGTGCCAGAACCCTGATCTGATGGCCGTTTACGGTACAGATCTTCCCTCTTATTACCGTCATTACATCACAAATGGCAAAGCAGAAAACAGAAAGGCTGTTTTTGATGCCGGTAAAGGCTTAGCAGAAGGTGTTCTTGGAAGCTATACCACAACCTTTGATACCACAGAGGCCCGCGCCACCAATGTGATCCTGTCCGCTTCCCGTATTAATGGACTTGTGATCCCTGCAGGCGGACGTTTCTCCTACAGCACTTCCGTAGGTACCAGAACCACTGCAAACGGTTATGTGGAAGCGCCTTCCTTTGCCAGCGGCAGAGTGGTTACCAGTGTAGGCGGAGGTATCTGTCAGGTATCCTCTACTCTGTATGCAGCCATGGTAGTTGCTGATATCCCGGCTGCTTCCCATTATCTGCATTCCCTTCCCGTTGACTATGTTCCAAGAGGACTGGATGCTGCGATCGTAGAGGGCTACAAGGATCTGTCCTTTGTCAATCCTTACAGCTATCCCATTATGCTGCAGACTTCTTCAGACAACGGAGTTCTGACTGTAAGCATTGTGAAGGCTGGCTGAATTTTTGATTATTAAATAGGAGGTATACCGGTGAAAAAAAATGAGAATCTGAAAAGCCTTTCTTTGAATGAAATAGAATATTATAAGGTACACGGAAGAAATATTTCCGGTCAGTGTCCTCTTCCCCTGTTTTTTAACGGAAGCGGTATTGAGGTCAATGTAACCGGTTCTGAACTATGGATCGATCTAGAGGTAGACTGTGATTTCCACGAGCCCTGGATCTATACAGCACTGAATAATTCCTTTATGAGCCGACAGATGCTTCTGCCCGGTTCCTATTCCATCTGTCTGTTCCGCAATATGAGTCCGGACAGTGTCAAAAACATGAAATTCATGCGTGAGCTGCAGTCCATGACAGAAGACGATGACTGCCACATCCTTGTAAAAGGCTTTCAGACAGATGGCTTTTTCCTTCCAACCTCTGAAAAGCGTTATAAAATAGAATTTATCGGAGACAGCATCACCTCCGGTGAAGGTACCTATGGTGCCAAAGAGGATACGGACTGGCTTGCCATGTATATGAGCAGCAGCCGAAATTATGCCGTTATGACTGCTAATGCCCTGAATGCTGACTATCATCTCTTTTCCCAAGGTGGCTGGGGAGTTTACTGCGGCTGGGACAATGATACAAGGCACAATATCCCTTCCCGCTATGAAGCCCTGTGTGGTCTTTGCGGTGGAGAATTCAACGAATCCCTCGGTGTATCCAAACCCTACGATTTCCGCAGCTGGGTGCCGGACGCTATTGTGGTAAATCTTGGTACCAATGATGCCTCTGCTTTTGAACAGCCTCCTTTCACCATTCCTGAAACCGGTGAAGTCTGCAAGCAGCGCAAGAATCCAGACGGTACCTATAACAGGGAAGACCTTCTGAAGTTTGAACAGGCTGTCATTGATTTTCTGAAGATGCTCAGAAAGCACAATGAATCTTCGCATATCGTATGGGCTTACGGCATGCTTGGTTATGATCTGACTCTTGCTATCACAGAAGCCATGAATACCTACCGCAATGAAACCAGCGATTCCAATGTTGCTTTCCTGCAGCTTCCCGATTCCACACCGGACAACCTCGGTGCACATGCACATCCGGGACCTGCCTCCCATGAACGGGCTGCAGCAATCCTGACCGAATATTTTAAAAAGAAATGGGAAGTCTGATGACTTCCCATTTCTTTTCTTCTCGTTTTTTCAACCTCTGCGGGGCACCTCAGCTTCTTTTCCTTCCCCATGCCCCGTTCGAAGCTCTTCTTTCTCTTTTCTTCTCAATTTTTCACTCTCTGCGGGGCATCTCAGCTTCTTTTCCTTCCC
>NZ_JAXXXI010000020.1:0-8538 GCF_037359455.1 Suilimivivens sp. | reverse complement strand
GGTGCTTTGGGACATTCTTTTCATTTTGGAATTGCAATTTGTGGAAACTCAAGCAAAGTCACTTCAAACATACTTCATTTTACTTTGAAGTATGCCACATGTACAGTTTTTCTAAACCTTCAAAATACAATGAAGCTTGACATTCGCAGGTATTTTTACTGAATGATACCTTGTAATAAAAGAGCTGCCGCACCCTCGTACGACAGCTCCGCTTTATCTTTGATTCTCAGAAACAATTTTTATTCCCTTGCCATCATCCCGACTCTGACAAGTGCCTTCTTCACAGGTGGAAGGGAGATCACGATCAGTGTGATCACAGCTTCTGCCAGGATATAGGAATAATTATAAACGATCGGGTAAATGGCTGCCAGCGACTTCGGGAAATTATCCGGCATATAATCCATCCAGTATAAGTAGCCACCAATTGTATGGAACAGGCCTCTTACCAGAATCGCCAAAATATATCCCTTTATCAGTCCATTCTTTTTCTGGTAAAAGAATCCGGACAGCCCAAGCGCTGCGAAGGCAAAAATGTAATCCATACATGCCTGCATGGGCGAAAGGATATAGCTGCCTCCATCCTGTGCAAATTCCAGGAAACCATAGGCAAAGCCGGACATAAGTCCCACCTCAGGACCATACCAGTAACCGATCAGCACTACAAAAAGCATGGAACAGAGAGTAACAGATCCTCCAAAGGGCATGGAAAACACTTTAATATAGGAAGTGGCAAATCCAAGCGCCAGTGCTGCTGCACAGAACACGATCTGTCTGGCTGAAAAGCCCTTTTTCTCTTTCTTCTCGTGTTCTCCTTCAACTGGCTTTTTCCTGAGGAATGCAGAAAGAACGATCAGCAGAACGATCAGCACTCCTATACAGATTGTTCCTGTCTGAGTCAGGGAAAAATACCCATCCTCAGTGTTAATAAAGTTTGACATAAAAAAACCTCCTTGTAAAAATGGTCACAGGAGGGGCTTTCAACTGCTTCCCTACGCCGGTATTATCCGGTTCAGGTGATGAGGGTTAGAATCAGACTTCCGATTCAATCTCAGCGTTAGCTCCCCTAGCGATAACAATACAATAAATCACATCCTTCTGTTTGTCAATTCCTTATACCTGTAAAATGATCACACCGAAAATGATCACATCACAGGAAAAAGCAGTCAAGGGGGAGTTGACTGCTTTTTCTAATACTGAGAGATATAAATGATGGCGGGGTGAAAGCCCCGGTATCGCAACTTAAAGTATGATATTCACCTGTTCCTTATTCATCCATTTCTGGATATTCTCAAATACAATTTTTGCCCTGATCTCCATGGATTCGTCTGATGCAAAAGCAATATGGGGTGTAACAATTGTATTAATGCTGTGTAAAAGAGGATGATCCATGGGAAGAGGCGGCTCCATTTCAAACACATCTACCCCGGCACCTCTCAGATAACCACTGTTAAGGGCATCTGCCAGTGCCTTTGAATCCACAATAGGTCCTCTTGCCGCATTGATCAGAATCGCTCCCTTTTTCATCTGTGCAATTCTATCCTGATTGATCAGATTTCTGGAATCCTCTGTTAAAGGACAGTGCAGTGTCACAATATCTGATTTTGAAAGCACCTCTTCCAGGGTACCATAATGTAAATATTCCGGCGCATTCTTCTTCGGGAACAGATCATAGGCTGCTATCTCACATCCGAACAGATGGCAAAGCTCTGCAACCCTGGAACCGATTGCTCCGGTTCCTACCACACCTACTGTTTTTCCTTTAAGCTCTCTTCCTACCAGTCCATCCTTGGTCATTCCCTTTCTGCAGCGTTCCTCTACCTGCGGTACATTTCTCAGGAGAGAAAGCATCATGCCAAGTACAAGCTCTGCCACAGATTCATTTGAATATCCGGAAGCATTGCTGACAGCGATCCCTTTTTCTTTAGCTGCCTGCAGATCCACATGATCCACTCCGGTAAATGCTACATCAATAAATTTCAGGTTCGGACAGGCAGAAATTACCTTACCGCTTAATGGCATATTGGCAATCATAACGATATCTGCATCCCCGATCTCCTGTATCTGTACTTCGGGATCATCATTTCTTTCATAACACTGAAAGCTATGTCCCTCCTGCTCAAGTATATCTGTATATTTCTTCATGCATTCCTTTGAAACTGACAACGATTCTAATAAAACAATCTTCATTCTGCTATCTCCTCTTATATTTCTGCCACCAGTCTTCTGGATATCTTTTTTGAAATTTCCAGCAGATAGGGAACCTTTTCCTGAATATTTTCAAGTGTCATTCTAGTCGTCGGTCCGCTGACACTGAGTCCGGCTATGATCTCGCCTGTATAATTTCTGATCGGGACAGCCACACAGCGCATTCCCATTTCACATTCCTCATCATCTATAGAATAACCACACTCTCTGGCTGTTTCCCTTTTATTAAAAATCTCTTCCATGGTTGTACATGTATTTTCAGTATATTTAACAGGCTTATTTTTCTCGTAATAATCGCACAATTTCTCCCATGGATGATTCAGCATGAAAAGCTTTCCAACACCTGTGCAGTATAAAGGCGCTACTTTTCCGATTCTCTGCGTTGTGCATAAAGCCTGCCGCTCACACTGTATCACCTCAAGATACACAACTGACATATTTTCTTCTTCAGACAGATTGACTGTCTCTCCGAAATACCGTGATACCTCTTTCATAAAGGGAAGGCAGATATTCCTGATACTGGTATGTATTTTAATATTATTCGCTATTCCACACAGCTTGTACGTCAGCGAATATCTGCCCGTATCATCCTGAACCACATATCCTTTATTTTCAAGAGCCATCAAAAAGCGCAATGTTGTACTGACATTCATAGATGCCTGACTGGCTAAGCTCTGCAGCTTTACCGGCTCCGACCATGTAGATAATAATTCGATCAATGTCAGTAATTTTTCAGATGACTGATTTGCCTCTGTCACTTTTCTGGCTGGTTTAATATTGGTCAAATTGTTTCCCTCCTCATAAAAAAGACTCTACATCCCTGCGGATCCTTTCAGCATCCTCTTCTGTCAAAGCGATCTCTGCTCCCTTGATATTGCTTTCAAGATGCGTGATCTTTCTGGCTCCACAAAGAATGTTTACTCCTGGCTGCTTTAAGATCCATGCTATTGCCAGATGCTCCAGCTGACAGTTATACTTTTCACAGAGATCCATCCACGAATCAAACATCTGAAGCATCCTCTCATGACACTCCTTCTTTCCCCATGGCTTATTGACAAATCTCTTCTGATCCGGTGTATCCCGCTTCTGCCGGAACTGCTCTGTCAGCACACCCTGCTCCAGGGGAGAATAAGCCTGTAACAGGATTTTTCTTTCCTGACATACCGGTAACAGCGTTTCCTCCACCTTTCTGTCTAAAAGGCTGTATTTTTCCTGAATGATCTCAATATCTGCATAAGTACAGTATTCATTCAGGACCTCCGGATTCATATTTGAAGCTCCAATTGCACGGATTTTTCCTTCCTTTTTCATCCGGTTCAGTTCATCCATCGTTTCCTCTACAGGAACAGCGTATGTTCCAAATACCGGATAATGCACATAGTAAATATCAATATACTCTGTTTTTAACCGTTTCAGGCTATTTTCCAGATCTTTTCTGATGCTTTTTGCTGACAGATTTCTTACAATCCTGTGTCCGTCTCTTTCCACATGCAGCTGTCCTATATTTCCCTCATCCCAGCTCAGTCCGCATTTGGTTGAAAGGATAACCTTATCCCTGATCCCCTTCAAAGCCTCTCCAAGAATCTCTTCACTTTTTCCCATTCCGTAGGCAGGAGCAGTATCAATCTGTACTATCCCCATTTCCACAGCTCTCCGTGCTGTATCAATTGCCTGCATTTCATCTGTCTTTCCCCAGATCGCATCACCACCAAAGGCCCATGTTCCAAGAGACATGACAGGTATTATAATTCCACTTTTATTCAGCTTCAACTGTCTCATATATCCTGTTCTCCTTATCATTCCTTTACGCCGCTTAACATAACACTCTGTACGATATATTTCTGTAAAAACAGGTACACGATCATAAGCGGTATTGCACCAAGCACGGAAACTGCCAGTCTGGGTCCCAGATATCTTGCGGTTTCTGAAGCATTAAACATAGCAAGACCAACGGATATGACCTGTTTTTTAGGATTTGAAACAACAACTAACGGCCAAAGGAAATTATTCCACTGGTTCACAACCTGGAAAATAACCAGCGTTGCGATGACCGGTCCGCATAAAGGAAGAATGATCTTTAAAAAGATATACCATTCTCCCGCACCGTCAATGGATGCTGATTCCCTCAGGGAATCCGGTATGCTGTCGATAAACTGTCTTGCCAGAAAGATCCCATATGCCCATGCAAAGGAACCTAAGATCAGCGGCCACCATGTATCCAGCATATTCCAATCACGATACTGTAAAAAAAGAGGAATCATACGCACTTCAAACGGGATCATCATGACCGCCAGAACCATGAGGAACAGAATTCCCTTACAAGGAAATTTCCCCTTGGAAAAAGCATAACCGCAAGCCATTGCAGTAAAAACAGATATCGCTGTGTTGATCAGTGTCAGCAAAAATGTATTGATATAATAACGGGCAATTGGAATTGCCTCCAATGCATACTTATAATTAAAGACAGAAAATTCCTTAGGAATAAACCGGGGTGGATTGGGTACCACGTCTATGGTCGTTGCATCAAAGCTCATGGAAATTGCCAAAAAATCGGAATCAGTACGATTACCAGTGCCGCTCCCAATATCGTTATTAAAACAGCCTGACTAAATATCTTTTTCTTCTTCATACGCAAGCACCCCTAAATCGTTTTCGTTACCTTTAAGTTAATCGCAGTAACCGTAAATACAATAATAAATAAGATAACCGCTCCGGCACAGGACAATCCATAGCTCGGATTTTCAAAGCTGTACTGATATATATACATCAATATCGTCTGTAAGGATCCTGCCGGCTTACCGGATGACGAATTTCCTGACAAAATATACAAATCGGTAAATCTGCTGAAGCCGCTGATAATACCTGTTATAAACAGAAAGATGAAATTATTACGCATAAGTGGTATCGTAATATACCGCCATCTCCGGAAGCTGCCTGCACCATCCATCATCGCAGCCTCATACAGCTCAGTAGGGATAGACTGAAGCCCTGCCAGACAGATCAGCATGTTATAACCAAGTGTAGTCCATATCTGGATAATGCTTGCCCCTACCTTGGTCAGCGAAGGATCTGATAACCAGCCAATCTCTATTTTTTTACCAAGGATATTAGAAAGCGCCAGATTGATCAGTCCGTTGTCTACCTGTAATATGTACTGGAAGATCAGCACGATGCTGACTCCTGTTATAATATTAGGCATATAGAATCCAAGCCGGAATACCGTTTGTGCCTTTTTATTCCTTACCCCGTTTGCACCACAGGCAATCACAAATCCCAAAGGGATTGCCAGTAATGACATCAATGCCAGAATCAATGTATTCAGTATCGATTTTCGAAAGCCGCTGCTCTCCAGCAGCACCTTATAATTTTGGAAACCCACATTACTCTGTATTTCCCCGATCACATTTACATCGTGAAAGCTGTAATTCACAGCCTTGATCGTTGGGATATAAGTCAGAATCAGAAGGCAGATAAATGTCGGTAACAGAAAAGTCAGCCAGATCAGATTCTTTTTCCATTTATAAACATTTTTTCCAAAATTCCGAGATCCAATTTTTTTATTCATCCAATCTCTCCCTTTCTGTCTGGGATGTGCGGGCTTTCACACACGGTGAAAGCCCTGCTCCATTTTTGTTTCTTTATTGATAGGATGCCGCCTGTTCCTCATAAGCAGCCTGAATATTTTCAGCAGCCTGCTCTGGTGTCAGATCACCTGCAAACATCGCAGACAGTCCATTTGCCTTGAATGAATTGGAACTTCCAAGGAATGCATCATCATAATCACTTGCAAAAATAGTGAAGTTATCGGGTGTTGCTGCCAGTGTATTGAAGAATACATCTGCAAAAGGAATATTTTCAGCTGATAACCGCTCAATAGCCTCCTTGTTATTCGGGATCTTACCGCTTTCCCAACACCAGTCTGCAATGTCCTGATTTGTTGCCATCCATTTGATGAATTCCCAGCATGCTTCCTTATTCTGTGCATTCTTTGCAATTGCCATATTCCAGTCACCGGTAAAGTTTGCCCAGCCCTCACGTCCATTTTCCAGTACCGGGGAATATGCATAGCCATAACGGTCTGTCAGACCAAGACTTTCTGTTTTCTGGTAATTGGATACCAGGTTCTGTGAATACCACATAGCAATATTATTATTTTCTGTTCCAAAGTTTTCTGCTCCACGTCCTTCCAGGAAGCCCTTAGGACATGTCTTTGCCAGTTCATTTACGAATTCGAAGCCCTTCAGTGCTTCGGGAGAGGTATAGTTCACCTTCGTATCCATCTGCTTGTCTGCATATTCAATTACCTTAGTATCCTTTGAAAAATAGTAGCCGATCAGGGAACGTCCTATCCAGTCACTGCTTGCACCGTCAATATAATAGCCATATGTCTGCTCACCAGTCACCGGATCTGTACCTGTCATTTTCTTTGCCGCATCAAGCACATCTTCCCATGTCCATGTCTCATCAGGATAGTCAAGTCCATAATCATCAAAGATCTTCTTATCATACATAATAGATGTTGCTGCCGCTGTGATCGGGATACCGGTAGGAACCAATTCTGTGTAATTGGACTTATCTGCTCTTCTGTAGGAATATTTCAGTAAAAGTCCATCCAGGAACTCTCCGTCCTTTTCCGCATAAGGTGTCAGATCTTCTACTATATCCACAATACTTGCACCATGTACAACAACGTCAACCTGGTTTGCTGCCGCTACTGTTGTCAGCTTTGCCTGCCAGCTGTCCCCACGGAATACCTGTCAGCTGCAGCTCTACATTAGGATGCTCTGCCTCATATAACTCCTTGATCACATAGTAACCTCTGACTGTCTGCTTGGTAACAGGATTTGTTGTATCATTTTCATTTTCCATAGGTCCGACAACACGGATAACTATCTTCTCTCCTGAATCGGATGCTGCAGTTTCTGTACCTGCCTGCTGCTCAGCTGTGTCTGCTGCTGTGTCTGCTGCTGTGTCTGCTGCTGTGTCTGCTGCTGCGGCGCTTCCTCCATCCTGTGTACCCTTACTGCTGCCGCACCCTGCAAGCAGCATTACTGCTGCAAGTGACAAAGCCGCTACTGCTTTCATTTTTCTCTTCATAACCATACCTCCTTTGATTGTGTGACAGTTCATGTAGACTGTCGTTTTATTTATTTTCTTTTAAGCTTCACATGTGTACTGCCTAACGGTGGTACCTCCACCTTTATCGTGTGTAATGTTGTGTCAAAATGGATATACCCGCCCGGTGTATATCGTTGAATTGCATAATCATCATGAAAACAGATATCGTCTTCCACGTATAATACCGGCTTTCCATAAAACATATTTCCCATATTGCCAAGCCCGATATGCAGCGTGCCATCCTCATGTATCTCATACTGATAAATCTGTCCTTCCGACGCATGGGCAATATTTCCACATACCCTGTTTATTAAATGTGCATTCAATCTATCTACATCATCCGGTAATTCTTCCGCAAAGCTCCTCATTGTGAATTTAAAATTCCATCTTGCCAGGGTCTTTGGCCATTCATAGGAACGGCTTACATACATTCGTAATCCTGTATTCTCCCCTGTTTCCCTTATCGTTGTACCTGCATAAATCCCAGCTTCTGTTTGAAGCCCTATCAGTACCTGTGCATCTACTGCCTGGAACAGTGCCTTGTCTTCCATTCTGCTTCTGGTGTTATAAACCGGCTTTACAGAAACAACCTGTTCTACAAACTTACCATCCTTTACACAGGCCAGTGCATCGCAGTCAATGCCCTTCCAATATTTCTCTATTGCTTTCTGATCCAAACAGAGACAGTCAGCTTCCTTCGCTTCCGCTCTTTTCAGTCCCAGCTCACGGATCAGATATTCATTATCGGTATTTCCGATCACAACGATCCCGGCTCCCTGCCTGTTCTTCTCAAGAAGTGCCTCAACCTCTTCGTTGGTGATTCCCATAGGATTGACAAGAACGTATCCGTCTGCATTACTTTTCTTCAGATTCTTACTGTTAACAGCACAGTGGATCGATGCACCTGCCATAATGGCTCTTAATCCCGGAGCTGTCAGCTCCCACCGTTCGCCCCTGTCCAAATGATACTGATACACTGCATCTGAAAATACAAGCACAGGTCCGTTTGTTTTCAGAATGGGTTCTTCGAATCCTATATCCCATCTGTCCTTCAGGAATTTCCAGTCCTGCTTCTCCAGGTCTGTTCCAAAAATAAACTGTAGTCCCTCTGTTGCGCGGATATAATTTCCTTCCTCATTGATAAAGGTCGTACTTGGCAGTGATAATGACTGTCTCTCCAGCGCATTTGGCATATCCTTAACTGCAATCCAGTGC
>NZ_JAXXXI010000019.1:0-36531 GCF_037359455.1 Suilimivivens sp. | reverse complement strand
ATGCTGTTTGTATACAGCGGCAATTTCTCCTGTGAGGCGGAAAAAGACCAGTTCAACCAGACGCGCCTGCTTCTTGGATTAAATGAAGAACTGTTTTCCTATCCGCTTGCGTCGGGAGAAACCTTTACGGTGCCGGAAGTTATTTTATCTTATTCGGCAGAGGGATTGTCGGCATTGTCGCAGCAGTATCATAACTGCATCCGCAACCATGTGTGCCGCAGCAAATATGTCCATATGCAGCGCCCAGTACTGATCAACAGCTGGGAGGCAGCCTATTTCGATTTTACGGGAGATACGATCGTGGATCTGGCAAAAGAAGCCGCTTCCCTTGGAATTGATATGGTAGTGATGGATGACGGCTGGTTCGGAAAAAGAAATGACGACAATTCTTCCCTGGGGGACTGGCAGGTCAATGAAACGAAACTGGGAGGCAGTCTGGCAGAGCTTATTACCCGTGTGCATCAGCAGGGTGTGAAATTTGGCATCTGGATTGAGCCGGAGATGATCAATGAAGACAGTGACCTTTACCGGGCGCATCCGGACTGGGCAATCCGGATTCAGGGGAAAAAGCCGGTGCGCTCGAGAAACCAGTTACTGCTTGATTTTTCCAGAAAAGAAGTGCGTGACTGTGTCTTTGAGCAGATCTGTGCCGTGCTCGATCAGGGAAAAATTGACTATGTCAAGTGGGATATGAACCGCAGCATGGCAGATGTCTATGCCGGAAATCTTTCCTATGATTATGTGCTTGGTGTCTATGATTTTATGGAGCGCCTGTGCAGCCGGTATCCGGATCTTCTGCTTGAGGGATGCAGCGGTGGCGGCGGTAGATTTGACGCGGGAATACTTTATTATTCCCCACAGATCTGGTGCAGTGACAATACCGATGCGATCAACCGCACAAGAATCCAGTACGGAACTTCGTTTTTCTATCCGATTTCCGCGATGGGGGCGCACGTTTCGGCGGTGCCGAACCACCAGACCGGACGGGTGACAAGTTTCCACACCCGCGGGGTGACGGCGATGGCGGGAACCTTCGGTTACGAATTAAACCCAGCGCTTTTATCCGATGAGGAAAAGCAGCAGATCCGGGAGCAGATCAAAACGTATAAGAAGTACGAAACGCTCATTAACGAGGGAACCTACTGGCGGCTGTCTGATCCGTTTACAGATGAAATTGCGGCATGGATGTCGGTATCAGAGGAACAGGATCATGCACTGGTAAGTGTGGTGCGTCTTATGGCTGAGGCAAATCAGGCGACCGTTTATGTCCGCCTGCGTGGGTTAAAACCGGATGCTGTGTATCTGGAAGAACAAAGCGGCAGACAGTATTCCGGTGCGGCACTGATGCATGCGGGAATTCCGCTTTCGCCGTTTACCGGGGAATATGAGGCGTATCAGTTTGCCTTTACCGAACTGAAAGAGGCGGGAAGATTATATGAAAAAGTGCAGAAATGGTGTGACGGGAATGCCGAAAACCGGGTGGTCATCAGCATTTACGGTGGCTCTGGTTCCGGAAAAACAACGCTTGCAACGGCATTGCAGCAGTATTTTTTAAATGACGGAACCGAATGTTATCTGCTCTCTGGCGATGATTATCCACACCGGATTCCAAAACGCAACGATGAAGAACGGATGCGTGTGTATAAAGAGGCAGGGGAAGACGGACTGCGTGGATATCTCGGGACAAAGAAAGAGATTGACTTCGACCGGATCAATGAAGTGCTTGCGGCATTTCATGAGGGAAAAGATTCGATCACATTGCGGCATATGGGACGGGAAGATGGCGAGATATCATCGGAAGAAACCGATTTTTCCGGAATATCCGTATTACTTCTGGAGTGGACACACGGAGGCAGTGACGATTTACATGGTGTGGATCTGCCCGTCTTTCTGGAAAGTTCCCCGGAGGAGACCAAGGAGCGGCGCATCCGCAGAAACCGCGATGAGAATGCCGCAAGCCCGTTTATCTGCCGCGTGGTAGAACTGGAACAGGAAAAACTTGAAGTGCAGCGCAAAAATGCAGGATTAATCGTGGGAAAGGACGGAAGAGTTTATGAACCATAAACCGATGCTCAATGCATATCCCGACAGCCTTGGAGGAAATCTTGGGGATATCGTAACATTGCTGAAAACGGAGGCTTTGCAGGATGTATTTTCTTCTTTTTACATTCTGCCGAGCCTGTACCATTCCGATCTCGACCGGGGATTTTCCGTGATCGACTATGACCTGAATGAGCAGCTTGCCGACCGGGAAGACCTTGACCAGTTAAAGAATATGGGAATCGATCTGAAACTCGATTTTATTTTAAACCATGCTTCTGCACAGTCCCCGCAGTTTCGGGATCTTGTGGAAAAAGGGGAGGCTTCTGCGTACCGCGATTTCTTCATCGATTGGAACCATTTCTGGGAAGGGCATGGAACCATGACGGAGGAAGGCTATATACAGCCGGATGAAAGCTGCCTGAAGCAGATGTTTTTTCGCAAACCCGGGCTGCCGATCCTGATGGTGGAATTTCCGGATGGAAAAAAAGTGCCGTACTGGAATACCTTTTATCAGGAAGTGCATGGCAGACAGTATCTCGGACAGATGGATGTAAACATCCAGTCACCAAAAGTGTGGGAGTTTTATCGTGAAACACTGGAAAAAATAGCCTCTTACGGCGCGGCGATTGTGCGGCTGGATGCCTTTGCCTATGCGCCGAAGACACCGGGAAAGAAAAACTTTCTCAATGATCCGGAAACGTGGGAACTTTTACAGAAGATCCATGCGCTGGCAGAACCTTTGGGACTTACGCTTTTGCCGGAGATCCACGCAGCGTATGATGAAAAAATATATGAGACACTTGCAGAAAAAGGCTATGCAACCTATGACTTTTTCCTGCCGGGACTGGTCATTGATGCGATCGAGAACCGGCGGGGAACGTACCTTGCGGCATGGGCGAAGGAGATTGTGGAAAAGAAGATCTCCACGGTCAACATGCTCGGCTGTCACGATGGCATCCCGCTTCTGGACTTAAAGGGGCTGCTTCCGGAAGAGGAAATCCAGTCGCTAATTGAACGGATCGTATCCCGCGGAGGCATGGTCAAAAATTTACATGGCCAAAAGAATCTGTATTATCAGGTAAATGCCACATATTACAGTGCATTGGGTGCGTCGGACGAAAAAATGCTTCTGGCGCGTGCTATACAGATGTTTATGCCGGGCAAACCGCAGGTCTGGTATCTGGATTTGTTTGCCGGAAAAAATGACCATGAAGCGGTACGGCGCGCGGGAGAATCCGGACATAAGGAAATCAACCGGACAAATCTTTCCACTGATCAGATCACGGAAGGGTTGAAAAAAGATGTGGTTCAAAAACAGCTTGCGTTAATCCGCATGCGAAATACCCATAAGGCATTTTCGGAAGGCGCAGAGGTAGCAATCTCCGGAGGGGAGAGGTCTCTGGAAATCCGCTGGGAATATAATAGTGCATTTGCAACATTATATGTAAATTTTGAATCAGGAACATATACAATAGTAGAAAGCAGATAGTTAAGTTGGGCTGTCGATTGTACATGAAACCTAAACTTTATAATGGAAATAATCACAGATGAAACAAGCCACATAGGGATAATGCTCGGTGGCTTGTTTTGAAAATGTTTCTTTTAAGGTCTGTTTTTCTTCGACAGAAAGCTGGGTAATTTTCATTTCCAAATTTTTGCAGAATAAAAGGAGTAGTCCGTTAATATAAGCATCATTAGAGGCTTCGGGAGTATTCTCTATAGAAATCTGAGTTGGAGAAGTAAAATCATCAATGATATTTTTGACCATACTTTGATAGTCAATATCACTGGCTGTGTTGCTGTCTTTCATTGGGTATTTCTTAGGTCAGAGACGATTGGTTTTAAGTCTTCCAACAGGATGTTTAGGTAATACTGTTCTGTCTCTATGTGAGAAGTATCAAATATTTTTGCAAAAGCATCGGTGGAGTCGGCACCGAGTTCGTTCAGTTTAATCTCATCACATCAAGAAAAGCATTTGCTATCTGAATGCCTTTATCATTAAAACCATCAATATAGATTTCCAGGTCAGTCATGAATTTGTGGAAGTTTTCATGAGAGAGTAATTCTGATAATAACCGTGGATTATATTTTTCATCAGTCAGTATTTGGACTGCATCATCATTGAGATGCAGTTCGGATACTGACTTATTTGTATGTTCACGTAGTTCGGTTCGGCAAGTATGACAATTTTGATGCTGTGTTGGTAACAAGCGAAGAATCAAAGGATTATATTACTGACAATTACGATGCGTATATTGAAGTATATAGTGATGATGTATTGATTTATACTTCTGAGAAAACGAGAGGTGGAGTAGAACCAGTGCAGATACATGCGCCTATAACAAATGTGCAGAAAATTACGATTGTTATGAAAGGACGGGCATTTAACTGTGGTGGAAGTAAACGATTTGAGGTAGGCCTTTTAAATCCAACATTCAGTAAGAACAAAGAAGACATTGAATAATAAATGAATTCAAGTAATTGAGAGGAGAACTTTGATGTTTATGTTTTGCCCCAAATGTGGAAGTAAGTTAAAAGCAGATGCGTTGTTTTGTGGAGAATGTGGTGAAGAAATCAGGGAAATAGAGAGGACAAATTCAGGCGAACAGAATGTGAAGAATTCTATAGAAGAGAAGAACAAGTTAGAAGAAACAAATATTCTGCTTTTCAAGCAGATCAAGGATTTGGAGGAACGGATAGTAAGCCTGGAATGTAAACAGGATAAACTTGTGAAGATTATAGGGACAATTGGTGAAATACTTGGTTCAGTAGAATCCAGTTTATCATGTTGAGAATGGTGAGATAGTTGATATAACAGGAGAGCGGATAAACTGATTACTGCAAATGGCGCATCTCAATGGTTAGTTTTGCGTAGCTGAGCGGTCGGACGTAGTCCGTTTTAATTACTTGAATTATCCATCATAATGGCAGTAGCTGCTATCTGGCTGTGAATACATTATAAACATCTCAAAAATTAAAAAGTGGGCATTTATTTCTGCTTATCCGCGTTGTGATTCAGAATATTGAATAAAATTAACATAATACATAATATGACTGGGAACAGGAGCCCAACGCGCATGCCCACATGAATACTGCCTCCAAATATGTCTGCAACCTTTCCTACAATAGCAGGACCTATGCTTCCGCCAAGATCACCTGCCATTGCTAAAAGTGCAAACATTGCAGTTCCACCTGTTGGAAATGCCTTTGAAGAGATGCTGATTGTTCCCGGCCACATGATTCCTACAGAAAACCCACATACAATACATCCTGCAAGTCCGATCATCGGATTTTCCGAAAAAGATGCTAATACATAACAGATAAAGCATAAGATACCGGAACCAATCATAAATCTGTCCAGGTTCATTTTGTCACAGGCTTTTCCAAACAGCACTCGCGAAATTCCCATTGTCACAGCAAACATACAAGGCCCGGCAAGATCTCCAACTGTCTTTGAGAGGCCGAGTGCTGATTCTGCGTATGCAGATGCCCATTGTGCCATGGCAAGCTCGGATGCTCCGGAGCAGACCATCATCACAATGGCAATCAGGAACATGGGTTTTGAAAATAAATTCCTGATGCCCATTCCCTGCCCTTCCTCTACTAAGGATTCAATCGGGCAGGTTGCAAAATTGTAAATATTAACAGCAGGGATCAGCGCAAAAATAACAGCAAGCCATTTCCAACTGTCAATTCCAAACAGCAGAAAGAAAACTGTCGAAACAAGTATGGTTCCAACTGCTCCCCAGCAGTAAAAGGAATGTAGAAGACTCATAGTAGCCGCCTTGTTCTCAAATGGACATGCCTCCACAATGGGACTTCCTAAAACCTCGATCAGACCGCTTCCGATTGCATATAAGATTACGCTTATAATAATACCGATAAATGGAGAAGGGAGTATTTCCGGTAAAATTGCCAGACCAATGAGTCCTGCAGCCGAACATACTTCAGAAGCAACAATACATACTCTGTATCCAATTCTGTCTACATACCTGGCACAGAATAAATCTACCAAAAGCTGGGTAAAGAAAAAGAAGGTTGATATCAGGGCAATGTTTCCAAGTGAAATGTTGTAATCTGTATGAAATTTCAGAAATAGTAAAGGTGCAAAATTTGCAGCAACTGCCTGTGTGATAAATCCTAAATAACACGCTAATTTTGTCTTTTTATAATTCTTCATCGATTTTTCTCCTCGTAGCTCTTTGGTGTATTTATCTATTCAGCACCATTAAATAGTACTATATAATATTTTCACTTCTTTTTCACTGTATTATTTCGTCAATATACTGTAGAATATCATAAAACGGGTTGTGTGGAGGCTGTCATGTCACAGATAGAAAAGAAAAAGCTTGTAAGCATAAAAACTGATGATACATTGATGGAAACTGCTATACATGGAACTCATCTTTTCCCATTCAGATTTTATGATGAAAATATGAGCGATTTTGATTTTAACTGTATTGACTGGCATTGGCATGCTGAATTTGAATTTGTATATATCGAAGCTGGTATGGTTCACTTTCATATAGGGGAAAAGAATTTTGATTTGTCTAAGGGACAGGGAATTTTTATCAATTCCAGGGTTCTTCATAAAATGCATTCCGAAAACAACGCTGCAATTCCTAATTTTCTCTTTCTTCCATCTCTGATTGCTCCGACAGAAAGCCTGATCTATCAGAAATTTGTGTTACCCTTTTTGAACGCATCTCTGGATTATTATATTTTTTCTTCTTCACAGGAGTGGCAGGAAGAAATACTGTCTGAGATGCAAAGGCTTATACAGCTCAGCAGATGTGAAATAAATGAACTTCAGATATCTGTTCAGATACAAAAGATATGGGAACACATAACGTCAAATGTTGTCTGCTGCCCGAAAATTCAAAGTATGAATTCATCATCACTTGCACGATTACAAATGATGATGCAGTTCATTCACCTGAATTACACGGAAAGAATTTCCCTTTCAGATATTGCTAAAGCTGGTAATGTGAGTACCAGTACTGCCCTGAATTTATTTCGGAATGTGCTGAATACATCTCCGGTCAATTATCTGATATGCTACAGGCTAAAGGAAGCAGCATTACTTCTTAGTAATACAGAAAAGAAGGTAAGTGCTATTTCAATAGATACGGGCTTCAGTAATAAAGATTATTTCTGCAGATCATTTAAGCAGGTGTATTCCTTAACCCCTTCAGAGTACAGAAGGGCAAAGAAATGAATTGTCCATCAAAAAGTATCTGCGTTTGTGAAAATATCCGATTTTCAGCCAATGATAATCCTAATCAGGCCCTTATCCAGCATCAGGGTGCGGTTCCAGGGATTCAGGATAACTCCTTTGATTTCTTCTGTTTTCAGGGCTGCTTCAAACAACTGTTGGATATCTGTGAGAAAGGTGGACATGACACTTCCACTTCCTTTTAATTCCTCGTCAAAGCTGGTGAAGGCGGCCCACCAGGTGGTGCCGTCCGGGGCTTTTACAGCCTGTATATTGATCTGGGTTCCGGCAGCGGCAGGTTCAACTGCCAGGATAAACTGCCCCTGTTCCTTCATTCGCCGTCTGATGACAGTCAGCGTGTGTGCCAGCAGCTCATCGTTGGGCTCCTGCTGAAGAGCAGCAATAGCAGTTTCTATTTTTTCATTTCCTTTTAAACGTTCATCCTGGTTTGTCATAAGTGATTTCCAATTCCTTTTCTAATAAATTTTTCTGTTTTCTGCATAACTTCTTTCATGATGTCCAGATTCCGGAACACATCACCGGTTTCCAGTGAGTGGTTTGCATTTTCATAGAGAAAAAACGGTATCTGATGTTCCTGGCATTGCTGCCGGATCACTGCGGTATTAACCCAGGGATCGGCAGTTCCTGTAAAGGCGATTCCATTCCGGGGATGAAAAGCAAAGGTCTCTGCAAGCGGCGTATACAGGATATGCCGGCAGGGGAGGCTGTGTTCACTGGCATAACGGGCAGCGATGGCAGTACCAACACTCTTTGAGATAAAGAGGATTTCGTCACAGCAGGAAGCCACGCCTGACTGCTGTGAGAAAACTGATGTCTTGTCAAGTGCACTCTCCGCCTGCTCATACAGCTCCAGAAAAGCAGCTTTCATATTAGCAGGATTTCCGAGGAGATCCCGGATCTGTGTTGTATATGATAAGGTAATATGCTGATCAAAGCCGCAGGCAGCAGCAACTTTTCTGGCATAATAGAGAAGAGGTTTATCGCAGTGGTAGCCGACACCGGGGAAGTAAACAGCCAGTTTCATATTTGAAGTCTCCCATCTGATTCTTTATGTTCTATTCTGATTTTGGACAATGTATTTTCTATTATATTACCATAATTAAATAAGTGTTGAAAGTACCTACAATTTTGCTATGATAAATAAGGAATTAGAGAATGATTATCCGATCATGGAGGAAATTATGTTAAAAGGAATCATTGATACTCACTGTCATATGGACGATCCCTGCTTTGCAGACAGACTGGATCAGGTGCTGGAAGAGCAGCAGGCAGCAGGTGTTGTGGTGATCATGAACTCAGGCTCAGAGCTTCCTTCAAGTCTCCGTTCCTGCGAGATGGCAGAGAAATATGACATGGTATATGCATCTGTTGGTATTTACCCTAATGAGACAGCGAATCTTCCTGAAGATTATATTGAGACACTGCGGGGGTACGCGGAGCGCAGGAAGGTAGTAGCCATTGGCGAGATCGGAATGGACTACGGATATGAAGAGCATCCGGATCCGGCCATTCAGGAGAAATGTTTCAGAGAACAGCTTGTTCTGGCAGAAGAGCTGGATCTGCCGGTTGTGATCCACAACCGTGAGGCAGATGAAGACACACTGCGTATTCTGAAGGATTATCATATCAGAGGAGCAATCCATCGTATCTTTTCACCGATTGAATATGCAAGAGAATTTATCAAAATGGGAATCTATATGGGATTTGGTCCCCAGATCACTTACCCTGGAAGTGACTGTCTTGTGCAGCTTGCCAGAGAGTGCCCGAAGGAACTGATCCTCCTGGAAACGGATGCACCATTTTTACCAAACTATGGAATGGAGATGCCGGCGACACCGGATATGATCGCCAAAGTGGCAGAAACCATTTCAGAGATCAGAGGAGACATGACTCCTCAGGAGGTTGTGGATACCGCAAGGGAAAATGCAGCCAGACTTTATCACATTGCTTGCTGATCTCGGGATAAAACAAGGAGATTTGTGAGATAGACAAAATGAGAGAGGACAAAAACATGAAGAAAAAACTGGATGATTTTTTCAAAATCACAGAGCGTGGTTCATCTATCAGTACTGAGCTGATCGGTGGCGCAACAACCTTTGCAACAATGGCATATATCCTCGCATATATGACCTGGTCAATGTCAGCGATTCCCGGAATTAATCTGACGGGTGTACTGATCTGTACCGCACTTGTAACAGCAGCAGCCTGTCTGGCTATGGGATTGTATTCCAATACCCCGATCTGCCTTGCACCGGTACTTGTCATTCCCGGACTGATCGCAGGATGGGTTGCAGATGGTACTGCTACCTATGCACAGGCATTTGGTATTGTAGCTATTTCAGGTATTGTATTTATTCTGGTTTCCTTATTTAACTTAAGAGAGCTTTTCGCAAGATGTCTGCCAAAGAACCTCAAGATCGGTCTGGCAGCTTCTGTAGGTTTCCTGATCGCCCGTGTAGGTATGAATTCCTGCGGTCTTTACGCAGCAACAGAATCAGGACTTACTTATGGCGATTATCATGCAAAGAGCACGATCCTTGGTGTGATCGGTATCGCAATCTGCTTTGTGCTTACTTATGTAAAGTTCAATATCAATGGACGTGAGTACAAGATCCGTGGTGCACTTCTGATCGGTATCATCCTGACCACTATTATCGGAATTCCCATGGGTGTTACTGTTCTTCCGGAATCTATTTTCACTATTGGTGGATTCAGTGCCATTAAAGATGTAGCATTCCAGGTAGATATTTTCGGCGCACTGAAGCTGAGCTTCGTACCGTTGATCATGATGCTTCTGATCAACGACTTCTTTGGAACCATGGGTTCCGGATTTGCGCTTGCCGGTAAGGCAAACCTGCTGGATGAGGATGGAAACTTCCCTGCATTTGGCCGTGTATTTCTGGTAGACTCCTGCTCTACACTGGTTGGTTCTATTTTCGGTATTTCCACGGTAAGCTGTTTTGCAGAGTCAGCATCTGGTATTGAATCAGGAAGCCGTACAGGTCTGAGCAATGTAGCAACCTCTTTCCTGTTCCTGCTTTGCTGTTTCGTAAGCCCTCTGTTCCTGATGATTCCCGGCGCAGCAACCGGTGCAGCACTGGTAGTCGTTGGTATTTCCATGTTGGAGACTGTAAAGGATCTGGACTTCGAGCCGATTGAGTTCCTGCCAGTTGCAGCTATGTGGCTGACCACCGTATATATGTCAGATTATGTAGGCGGTATTGTGATTGGTATGTTCGTATATATGTTTATCAATATTTTCCGTGCCCTGTTTGAGCGTGACAAGAAGTACATTCCGTCACTTCCTGTATGGGTCATGACAGCATTGATGAGCCTGTATTATATTTTCTAGGAAAAGGACAGAAACAGAAAATGGAAGTGTCTATGATAAAAAAGATCGTAGATGATGTCATGCCGCAGATGATCTCTGACAGGCGTCATCTTCATAAACATCCCGAACTGTCATTTGAGGAATATCAGACGACAGAATTTCTCTGCAGGGAACTGGAAGCGGCAGGGATAGAGGACATCAGAAGACCTGTGAAAACTGGTGTTGTGGCTGTTATCCACGGAGTATATCCGGGAAAGACGGTTGCTATCCGTGCTGATATTGATGCCCTTCCGATCCAGGAAAAAAATGAGTTGGAATTCTGCTCTGTCAATGATGGTGTTATGCATGCCTGCGGACATGATGGTCATGCGGCCATGCTGCTTGCGGCAGCCAGGATTTTTGAACAGCATAAGGACGAGCTGCATGGCAGTATCGTATGTATCTTCCAGCATGCAGAGGAAGTGCCGCCGGGAGGCGCACAGGAGCTGTATGAGGCAGGCGTTATGGAGGGTGTAGACGAGCTGTATGGACTGCATCTGTCTTCCAATTTCCCGACAGGGACTTATGGCGTCCGGGCAGGGGCTCTGACCTCAGCGACAGACCGTTTTGATATCCGTGTGATTGGTAAGGGGGGTCATTCCTCCATGCCGGAGCAGAGCATTGATCCGATCGTGACAGGAGCGGAGATCATTGTGGCACTGCAGTCCATTCTTTCCCGCAGGGTGGCAGCTTTTGAGCCGGCAGTGCTGTCAGTATGCCAGGTAAATGCCGGAGATGCTTACAATATCATACCCGGTGAAATGACACTGACCGGTTCTACCAGAACCTTTTCCGAAGAGATGCGTGGGAAAATGGAAGTCATGATCGAAGAGATCGTCAGTGGCATCACGAAATCAGCGGGAGCTTCTTATGAATTTAAGTTTGAAAGAGGCTATTCCAGCGTGATCAATGATAAGGAACTGACCGAAAATGTTGAGCAGCAGCTGAAGAAGCTGTGGGGTGAAGAATCGATTCTGCACATCAATCCCATTATGCCGGGCGAAGATTTCTCTGCCCTGCAGAAGAACTGTCCGGCCTGCTTTGTAGAGATCGGAACAGCAGATGAAGAGAAGCACACCACATTTCCGCATCACAATCCTAACTACCGGATGGACGAGGAAGGGCTGCGCTATGGACTTTCCTATCTGCTGGTAATGATATTTGACCGTCTTCGGGCATAAAGGTTTTAATAGTAAAAATTTGCGCTCTCAGGTGTATCTGTGATATACTTGGGAGCGAACCTGTTTTTGGGAAACAGACAGGTGTAAAAAGGAGGAAGCAGGTATGGCTTTTTGTCAGAATTGCGGAGCAAAACTGGAAGAAGGAGTGAAGTTCTGTCCCAACTGTGGATCTGCAGTAGAAGGAAATACTGCAGGAAAAAATGGTACAGCCGGAGCAGACAGTACACGTACATCAGGTACACAGACCAGTGGATCCACAAACGAAAAGAAAAATTTTGAGGAAACGATCCAGGATCTGAATGATACCGAGGATACCACGGATCAGTTTGACCCGGCAGATATACAACAGAACAAGGTTATGGCAGTGCTTTCCTATATCGGGATTCTGGTGCTGGTACCGATCCTGGGGGCAAAGGATTCCAAATTTGCCAGATATCATGCAAATCAGGGACTGCTGCTTCTGATTGCTTCTGCAGCATACAATATCGCGCTCCGTATTGTGAATGCGATCCTGTATGTGATCAGCTGGAGACTTGCGTTTATCGGAACGATTCTCAGCGCAGTCAGCATTGCTTTCTTTGTATTGATGATCATTGGTATTGTAAATGCAGCAAATGGCAGGGCCAAGGAGCTGCCGGTCATTGGTAAATACAGACTGCTGAAATAGGAGTCTGTGAGTAAGGAGTTTTTATGTTATTAGATGTTATTGAAGATACACTTGTAGATGCGTTAAAGCTCCTGCCCTTTCTGTTCCTGACCTATCTGGCTATGGAATATATTGAACACAAGGCAGGAGATAAGGCGGAGGAGCTGGTAGAAAAGGCAGGCGGCTTTGGACCTCTGATCGGAAGCGTTCTTGGTATGGTGCCGCAATGCGGATTTTCCGCTGCGGCGTCTAATCTGTATGCAGGAAGGATCATTACGCTGGGAACCCTTATATCTATTTTTCTTTCCACATCAGATGAAATGCTTCCGGTATTTATTTCCAATCAGGTAGCTATCGGAACGATACTTAAGATCCTGTCTATTAAGGTTTTGATCGGTATGGCAGCCGGCTTTGTGATCGATCTTGTACTACAGAAGAAGCATAAGGAAACGGGAGAAACGGAGCACCTGAAGATTGATGAGATGTGCGATCACCAGCACTGTCATTGCGGGCAGGGAAATATCTGGAAGGCAGCCATTTCCCATACGCTGCAGATCCTGTTTTTCATCGTGGTTGTTTCTTTTATCCTGAATCTGCTGATCAGTTATATCGGGGAGGACAATCTTTCAACGCTGCTCAGCAGCAGACCGGTGCTTGGCCCTGTGATCGCAGGTCTTGTGGGACTGATCCCAAACTGTGCGGCATCGGTGGTACTGACACAGTTGTATCTGGAAGGAATGATAAATGGTGGTGCCATGATGGCAGGACTCCTGGCAGGAGCCGGGGTAGGGCTTCTTGTGTTGTTCCGTGTTAATGAAAATGTTAAAGAGAATCTGAGAATTGCGTTGCTGCTCTATATCATTGGAGTAGTATCAGGAATTCTGATAGAAACAGCCGGTCTTATCTTTTAAGACCGGCTGCAGATTTAAGAAGTAAGCAAAATCAAATCTGTAAGTTCTTCAGGCGGTAAAATTCGCCCTTCAGAGCCATTAATTCTTCATAGGTTCCAAATTCTTTAATACCACCGTTTCCTACAACAGCGATCCGGTCAGCATCACGGATTGTCGATAGTCTGTGTGCTACGATCAGAGTCGTGCGGTTCTGCACCAGATTGTGGATTGCCTCCTGGATCTTTTTTTCAGAGATCGTATCAAGTGCAGAGGTGGCTTCGTCCAGGATCAGGATCCTGGGATTCCGTACAAAGGCTCTGGCGATGGAGATCCGCTGTCTCTGACCGCCTGAAAGGCTGTTGCCATGCTCTGTGATCTGAGTATCCAGTCCTTCTGGAAGAGAAGCGATCAGCTCCTCCAGGTTGGCTGCCTTAATCACCTGGTCCATCAGCTCATCAGAAATATGGTTCATACCATAGGTGATGTTATCCCGGATCGTCCCGGAGAACAGGATCGACTGCTGTGGTACGACAGCAATATGGGAACGGTAGCTTTGGAGGTTTAAGGTATTCAGATCCATACCGTCAATCAGGATCCGGCCTTCTGTAGTTTTGATAAAGCCGATAACAAGATTCAGGATCGTGGTCTTTCCGGCACCGGAGCCACCTACGAAGGCAACTGTCTCACCGGGTCTGATATGGAAGCTGACATCCTTAAGGACAGGTGATTCGGCATCGTGATACTGGAAGGCAACATGGTCAAAGGTGATGTCACCGGTAAGCTCCTGGATCTTCTGTTTATTTCGGTTATCCTCCACGTCATGACAGAGCAGGATATCACCGACAGAATTGACGGACTCGAGTCCCTTGGAAATAATGGGAAGCAATGTAATGATACCGGATACCTGATTGACAATAGAGGAAAAGTAGGTCTGGTACATAACTACTTCACCGACGGAAATACTTCCCCTGGAAGCAAGATAACCGGTAAACGCAAGGCACAGTACCTGGAACAGCTGGAATGCAACCCAGCTTATTGAAGAAAAGTAGGTCTGGATCATGTCCAGCTTCAGCCCTTTCTGTGCTACATTACTGAGCTGATGGTCGATCTTGGAGGTTTCCTGCTTTTCCAGGGCGTGGGCTCTGGTAACCGGGATCAGCTCCACCATTTCCATGACCCTGACAGAGGTTTCCTCCATTTCCTTACGGAAATCGGAGTTGTACTGCTTGATCCTGCTTTTGAAGGAAACCATCAGAAGGACAGCAACCGGGATCGTAGCCAGGAAGAACAGGAAGACCGTCAGGCTTTTAAAGATGACAACGCCAAAGGCCACAATAATATTAAGCAGAATGCTGAGTACACTGATAAAGATCTGCGAGGACAGGGTTTCGATCTGCTCCACGTCACGCATGATCTTGGACTGAAGACGGCCGGACTGCATTTCATTATGGTAGGAAATGGAAAGCTGCTGCAGCTTCCTGACCAGAGAGCTTCTCAGCTCCTGTTCTACGCTCCTGACAGTTTTGGCATATAGCCAGGTATGCAGATAATTAGTAAAAATGTTCTGTATCATAAAGAAAGACATGAACAGCGCATTAACCAGGATTTTCATACCTGCGTTGTCAGGTCTTTCTGTTGCTATATTGATGATATTTGCCGTTACAATGGGAAGAACCCAGACAGGCGAATGCTTGATGGCAAAAAATACAATGGAAAGAAACAGCTTTCCGTAATATCCCTTATAAATGCTGAGAAGTATTTTCAGGCTGTTGCCTTCGTTTCTTTTAAAGGTCTCCAAAAGTGCTTTTTCAGAAGCATCCAGGTCGATATCCTCTGGTCTTGTAAAGTCAATCATGTCAGTTCATTTCCTTATAATAGTGATGTACGACTTCCAAAGCAGGCTTTCCGTAAATTTCATAGCCGGTATTGGCTGCAGCTCCTGATAGAGGATATTGCTTTGCAGCCCAGTCCCATATACAGAAGCCTCTGACAAAGGGGCGCTTTTTGCAGGCCTCAAACATGACCTTGTACCACGAAGCCTGTTCGTCAGGAGCAGCCTCCCCACGGATGCACCAGTCGTTGGGAACGAGAAAGGAGCCTTTGGTAGACATGCAGCCGCACTCTGCGAAGAAAAAGGGCTTGTTAAATTTTTTTACGACCCTTTCAATCCGGTCAAGCTGATTTTCCCAGTCATTTACAGGGTAATAGCCGCTTGAAGAGATCACATCCACGCAGTCCCACCAGGTAACATTATCTTCCTGATATTTGTCTGTATTATAAGAAACCGGTCCGTGATAGACCTCTTTGATATCAGATATCAGCTTCCGCCACTCAGCATCCCGGTGCTCACTCATGACCATCTCGCAGCCTGCGATAAACATTTCGCAGCCACTTTTTTCAGCAAGGGCTGCATAATGAAGCTGAAATGCGGTGTAGGAGGCAAACCAGTTACTCCACTTAGGTTCACAGGGGACATCCTTGTCGAAAAAGCTGATGTGGGCCCGCCAGGTTCCGTTCATGCAGTTGACAGTGGGCTTTAAGGCTACTGAAAGACCAAGGCTGTGAGCATATTCAATGATAGAAAGAAACTCTTCATCAGTGGCATTGGCCTGCGTTTCACGAGCAATGGTTTCTGACTGAGGGGTTTCCTGAAGTCCGTTTGGAACAAGAATGATCAGGTTGGCACCTGTCAGCTTTTTCAGATTGCGAAGACTTGCTCTTGCGGCTTTGGTATCCAGCTTTCCTCTGCGGGAAAAGGGGGCAAAGGTAATGCCCTTGATCATCTGCATCAGTTCCATATCGGACTCCTTTTTACAAAATTATACTTTCTGAAACAATAAAAAATATAGCACTTTCCTTGTCCGTCCGGTATAATATAGTCATGTGAAAATTGTATAAATCTATTTTGGAAAAGAGCAAAGAAATGCAGTATTTATTTGAATATCATGATACACTGGATTCACCTTATGAGGCATTTTTATATGATACCTCACAGATGGCATTTCCCATACGATCCCACTGGCACTATTTTATGGAGCTGATCTATATGAAAGAGGGAACGGCGCTGATAGAGTGTGATGGCTGCAATTATATTCTGGAGCCGGGGGATCTGATCATTTTTCATCCGGAGGCGGTGCATGGGATCTATGCAGTTACCAATGGACCACTGAAATATGAGGTGCTGAAATTTGATACTAACAGGCTGTATACAGAGAAAAGCTATGCGCCGAGTCTTCCCATGATCCTGCGCAGTGCGAGCAAGGATGAGCATGCAAATGTTTTTTTTCAGGAAAGTCAGCTCCGGCATCTGCCAGTGGCCTCTGTTTTTGAACGATGCAGGGAAGAACTTGAGAAAAGAGATTATGGTTATGGGATCATTGTCCATGACAGGATCTGTGATCTGATGGTAGGACTGATCCGTATCTGGAGAGAAAATGGTTTTGATACGGATAAACTGGCCGGACAGCCAAGGGAGATCAATTCCTTCCGGGATATCACGACTTACATAGATGCACATGCCGGTGAGCCTATCCGGGTGGAAGAACTGGCAGACCGGTGCAATATGAGCTATTCTTATTTTGCTAAAAATTTCAAGCAATATTATGGACGTTCCTGCAAGGAGTATATTGAGCTGATCCGGATCAGTAAGGCGGCAGATATGCTGCTGTTCACAGATTTTGACTTAAGCTATATCAGCCAGGAGACCGGGTTTTCAGATAGCAGCCACCTGATCAAGACCTTTCGGAAGTGGAAGGGGATGACACCGAAGCAGTACAAGCAGCAGCACGAAAAGGGATATCAGCGGAAATCTCCTCTGTCTGTGACGATCTCATAGCCAATGCCTTCCATGCGCCGCTGCATACAGCAGCGGCATTCAGCAGCTTCATCACCGGTGCAGATCTTGTTATCATAGAGAAGATATTTGCCCCGTACATCTGTGGGGGAAAGATTTGGCATGACCACATTGGCACCGGCCTGTATGCCCATTTCCCTTCCCAGAGGATGAATGGTGCCAAGGGCAGTGGTGGCAGGCAGCAGCACATGGGGGTGCAGGAGCCTTATAATGGACAGAAGCCGCAGCGTTCTGTCGAGTGTGCCGGCGGGGCAGTCTGCAAATGGGGTATCCTTATGGGGAATGAAGGGACCGATGCCTGTCATTTCCGGCTGTAATTCCAGAATAAACATAAGATCCTCATAAAGACTGTCCATGGTCTGGAAAGGAGATCCTACCATAAAGCCACATCCGGTCTGGTAGCCGATTCTTTTCAGTGTTCTGAGACAGTTTTTTCTGTGGGAAAGAGACATTTCCTCAGGATGGAGCTTTCTGTAATGCGTTTCATCGGCAGTTTCATGCCGGAGCAGATACCGGTCAGCGCCGGCGTCAAAGAAGCGCTGGTAGCTTTCCTCTGACTTTTCACCAATAGAAAGTGTGACCGCACAGTCCGGGTAGGAGGAACGGATCCGGGATACGACCGCACAGATCTTATCATCGCTATACCATGGATCTTCTCCGCCCTGCAGGACAAAGGTACGGAAGCCAAGCTCGTAGCCATTCTGGCAGCAGGAGAGGATCTGATCCTCTGTGAGGCGGTAGCGGTCAGAGCGCGTGTTGCTTCTCCGGATGCCGCAGTAATAGCAGTCATTTTTGCAATAATTGGTAAATTCGATCAGTCCGCGGATAAAGATCTGGTTTCCGTAAACGGAGTCTGCGACTGCCCTGGCGGTTGTTTTTAAACGGGTCAGAAGTGCTTCATCTTCTGTAGTAAGAAGGTGGACAAGCTGATCCTTTGTAATATTTTGTCTGGTTCTGATTTCTTCGATCAATGACATCTTTATTTATTTCCTGTTTGTATAAAGAATACTGCTGAGGGCGGCAAATTCCTCCAGTGAAAGGGCTTCTCCCCGGATGGAGGGAGAAAGCTCCATTTCCAGGAGAGCCTGCTCTACAGCCTCCCTGGTAATACCGGGAAGACCTGCATGAGAAAGGCTGTTAGTCAGTGTTTTCCTGCGCTGCTGGAAGGAGGCACGGATCACGTCAAACAGAAATCTCTCATCAGGAACGGTCACGGGAGGCTTATCATGGCAGGTGAGCCGGATCACGGCACTGCCGACATTTGGCTTTGGGATAAAGCATTCCGGAGAAACGGTAGCTACGATTTCCGGCTTTGCATAATACTGGACAGCCAGGGACAGGGCACCGTAATCTTTCGTGCCGGGACCAACCTGCATGCGCTGTGCCACTTCCTTCTGTACCATGATAGTAATGCTTTTTAAAGGGACATGGCTTTCAAAAAGTCCCATAATGATAGGGGTTGTAATATAGTAGGGAAGGTTGGCAACGACCTTGATCGGTCTGCTGTTGTTTCTTTCTCTGGCAAGAGCGGCAATGTCCACCTTCAGGATATCTTCGTTGATAATAGTGACATTATTATAGGGAGAAAGGGTGTCTGCAAGAATGGGGATCAGTGCCCTGTCAATTTCTACAGATACCACTTCTCTGGCACTTTCAGCCAGATACTGGGTCATGGTTCCGATGCCGGGACCGATTTCAAGCACAAAATCATCCCTGGTGATCCCTGCGGAGGAAATGATCTTATTCAGGATATTTCCATCGATCAGAAAGTTCTGCCCGAAGCGTTTCTGGAAGTTAAAGTTATATTTTTTCAGTATTTCCAGCGTTCCTGCCGGATTTCCGAGAGTTGGCATATGGGTATCCTCCTTACTCTTTTATGCCAAAGAGCTTTCTGGCATTCTGCTCTGTGGCTGCTGTGATCTGTTCTTCTGGAAGTTTCTTGATCTCACTGATTGCTTTTATCACATAAGGAAGATTCAGGGAACTGTTCCTTTTTCCTCTGTTTGGCACAGGGGCAAGATAAGGACAGTCTGTTTCCAGAAGGATTTTATCCATCGGAAGATATTCTACCACATCAAAGAGCTTTCTGGCATTTTTAAAGGTAAGTACACCGCCGATTCCAAAAGAAAAGCCGAGGGAAAGGAAATTTTTTGCCATTTCCAGAGAATAGGAGTAGCAGTGGACAACACCGCCAATATTTCCGGCATCAGCGGATTTCATGATATCATAAGTATCTCTGGCAGCGTCTCTGGAATGGATGATAACAGGAAGGGCGGCTTCTTTTGCCAGAAAGAGCTGGCGCTCAAACCATTTCTTTTGAATGGTACGTTCCGGATCCCCATTCCCTTCATAATAATAATCAAGACCGATCTCACCGATAGCCACTACTTTACCACCCCTTTTCACGGAGTGCTCGGTGGCAAGAGTCAGGATGTGCTGCATGTTTTCTTCTGTAAGGGCAGCAGTGCCGGAAGGATGGACGCCAAGGGCTGCATAGACAAAAGAGTACTTCTGTGACAGGGCAAGGGTAGTCTCTACGCTTTCCATATCGGCAGCAACGTTGATCACAGCGCCGATGTCATTGTCCTTAAGGCTCATGAGAAGACTGTCCCTGTCCTCCCGAAAAGCCTCATCATCATAATGTGCATGGGTATCAAAAATCATAAGAAAAACTCCATTTTCAATTTTTTTAAAAATTTTTGAAAAAATACTTGCAATTCAAAAAGCATTATACTATAATAACACTTGCGTTGCAAATGATACACAAGATTTTGCAAGGGAAACGCACCGCTAGCTCAGTTGGTAGAGCACCTGACTCTTAATCAGGGTGTCCAGGGTTCGAGCCCCTGGCGGTGCACTTACAAGTACCGTTTTTGAGGACATATGAGCCTTGGGGATGGTGCTTTTTTTTGTGTCCTTTGACAGAAAGGGCATGCTATGGTACACTTAAAAAATGAAAATCGGGTTATTTTGTCCATAAATCTGAGAGCATGAGGTGAGTACCTTGGATAAGTATGAATATAAAGTACGTGCAGAAGAGATTAAATCGCTGATCGCTGACGGCGAATATGTGGAAGCTGCTAAGATTGCAGATACCATCGACTGGCGCAGGGTCAGAAGTGTGATGATGCTCTGTACGATCAGTGATCTATATAAAATCAACAGAAGATATGAGGACAGCAGGGATATTCTCCTGCTTGCCTATGAGAAGGGCGGCGGAAGGCGCCCTATTGTTTATTCACTTTGTGAGCTTTCCATTAAGCTGGAAGAATATGTGCAGGCAATCGAATACTATAAGGAATTTGTGCAGCTTGCGCCGAAGGACTCTGGCAGATACATTCTTCAGTATAAGCTTTATGAGGCACAGGAAGTCAGCCTGGAAGAGAGAATTGCAGTACTGGAGGAGCTGAAGAAAAAGGATTACCGTGAGAAGTGGGCTTATGAACTGGCATATCTCTATCACAGGGTAGGACTTGAGTCCAAATGTGTAGAGGAATGTGATGAGATGTTCCTTTGGTTTTCTGACGGCAGATATGTTCTGAAGGCGCTGGAGCTGAAAAAGCTGCACCAGCCCCTGACAGAGGAGCAGGAAGCGAAATATGAGCAGATGAAGCATACCGGCGGCATTATTGAAGCCGATATTGTGACAGAAGGAAAAGCCATTCAGGAGGAAGCCGGACAGGCGGCAGCAGAAGAGGAAGAGGATGATGAGTTCAGCAGGGAGCAGAATGTACTTACAGATCCTACCCAGGAGCTGCCGGGCAAGAGTCTGGATGAGATCGAAGTCAAGACAGTTGATGTAAGTCAGTATAATACCATCAATCTGCAGAAAGAGCTTGCGGAAAGCATGAAGGAATTTCTGGGGGTATCATCTCATGCAGAGGAACGTGAGAATGCCGTACAGAAGGAAACACAGGATGTGGAAGAAGAGGCAGAAGCTGCTGAAGCAGCAGACATGGCTGAAGCAGCAGATATCCATGAGGTAACAGCATCAGAAATGCCTGCGGAGGAACTTCCTGCAGCTTCCGGACCGGAAACACCGGCTGCTGTTAAGCAGGATACCGATGAAATGCAGCTGATCAGTGAGGATATGCTGACTGACAGTGATTCAGAAGCAGCAGATCCTGTATCTGAGGAAGTATTCTTTGGCAATACCTCTGAAGTTAAGGTAGAAGATGTGATCTCTGAGCTGGTGGAGAAGGATGCACAGACCTCACGGAATATTGCAGCCATGCAGGAGTCTGTTTCCAAAGTGGCCGACAGGGCAGAATCTCTGCAGAAGGACAGAGAAAGACTTCCGGAGGCGTCACCAAATCCGGCGATCAGTAATACAGGTGTGATCAGGACATTTCATAAGCCATCGGGTTTTGATGATATCCTTTCCCAGGAATATGACGGACAGATCAGTCTGGCCATTCCGGAGGAAGAGCAGATAGAGAAGCAGATCACCGGTCAGCTGAGTATTGATGATGTTATGGCTGAATGGGAAAAGATGAAGAAAGAAAATGAGCAGAAGATGATGCAGGAGATCAAGGAGCGCGTACACAAGCAGACAGATTCCCTGTTTTCGGATTTTGACGAGGCGACTAAGACAGGACTTCTTGAAGAACTGGAAAAGGCCATGGTGGATGCTGCTGTGAGGGAAAGTAAGAAAAGAGCAGAAGCAGAGCGCCCCAAGGTAGTAAAGGTTTCTGATATTGACGCAAAGGAAGAGGAGAAGGCTGAAGAACAGCCGGAAGAGCAGACGGAAAAGCAGCCGGAAGAGCAGACGGAAGTCATAGAAGATGCTGAGATCATAGAGGAAGAGACCGGGGAAGCGGATAAGCCTTTAGACGAAGCCCCCCCCACTGAGGAAGCAGCGGAGAAAGAGATTGCTGAGGAAGAAGCAGCAGAGGAAAAAATAGAAGAGGAAAAAACGGAAGAAGAAAAAACGAAAGAAGAGGGAACAGCAGAGGCAGGGAATTCCTATACTGCACGCGAAATGAGCAGGAGTGAGAGAGAGCAGTTCGCTCCGTTCATCCATCACAAGAAAACAAGAAAGCAGATCGTAGAGGTAATTGATAATATCAGTCTGGCATCTTACACAGGAAATGTTGTGATCACAGGAGAAGAGGGCACAGGTACCACTGCACTTGCCAAGCTTCTTGTGAAGGAGGTTCAGCTTTCTGATAATAATTTTTCAGGCAAGGTGGCCAAAATTTCCGGGGGCAATATGAACAAGAAGGAAGTTGGAGCAACCTTGGACCGCCTCCTTGGAGGGGCGCTGATCATTGAGGGTGCAGCTTCCATGAAGAAGAATACAGTGGAATCCCTGATCAGAGAGCTGAATCAGGAAGGAAAGGGACTGATCATTATCCTTGAAGATAAAAAGGAAGCGATAGAAAAGTTCCTGACGAAATATCCGGCACTGGCAACAATCTTTAATCTCAGGGTAGATGTGGAAGCACTGGATGATCAGACACTTGTTAAATACGCAAGAAAGTATGCCCTGGAGCAGGAATATGCGATTGATGAGCTGGGTGTTCTGGCACTGCATACGAGAATTGCAGATATGCAGACCAGTGACCATGAGGTAACACTCTCAGAAATTGAAGAGATCGTGGATGAAGCGATCTATTATGCAGATAAGAAGACACCGAAGCATTTCTTTGATGTGCTGTTTGGCAAGAGATATGATGATGAGGATATGGTTGTTTTAAGAGAAAAGGACTTTATGCATTACTAAAAATCAAGGGGGTTTTTCTGCATGGAAAAGAAAAAACAGACCGGGGGAACTGTATTTATTTCAGAAGCAGACCAGTATTTATTTGCTCAGGGTACACATTATGATATTTATAAAAAGCTGGGTGCACATCCTTCAGTGGAGAATGGAAGAAAGGGAACTTTCTTTGGTGTATGGGCACCGAATGCTGCCAGCGTACATGTGATTGGTACCTTTAACGGCTGGAACGAAGAGGCAGCACCTATGACAAAGCTTGGTGCGGGTGGAATCTGGACGGTTTTTCTTCCGGGTGTAGGAACAGGGGAGCTGTATAAGTTTCTTATTACGGCACCTTCCGGCGAGAAGCTATATAAGGCAGATCCTTTTGCCAACAGCGCAGAAATGCGCCCCGGGACTGCATCAAAAACGGTTGATATTTCCGGCTATAAATGGACAGACGATCTGTGGCTCAGGGAACGTGAGGAAAGGGACTATTATAAAGAGCCGCTGGCAATTTATGAATGTCACATCGGTTCCTGGATGAGACATCCAAGACCGGAAGAGCAGGGCTTTTATAATTACCGTGAATTTGCAGACAGAATCGTAGAATATTTAAAGGAAATGAAATATACCCATGTGGAGCTGATGGGTATTGCGGAGTATCCCTTCGATGGCTCCTGGGGTTATCAGGTGACCGGATACTATGCACCTACAGCACGATATGGAGATCCACAGGACTTCATGTATCTGGTAAACAAGCTTCACAGGAATAAGATCGGTGTGATCCTGGACTGGGTACCGGCACATTTTGCAACAGATGCACATGGACTTGGCAGATTTGACGGGCAGTGTATTTTTGAAGATCCGGATCCGAGGAAGGGCGAGCATCCAGACTGGGGTACCAAGATCTTTAATTATGGAAAGAATGAAGTTAAGAATTTCCTGATCGCCAATGCATTATTCTGGATCAAGGAATTCCATATTGATGGTATCCGTGTGGATGCAGTGGCATCCATGCTGTATCTGGATTATGGCAAGAAGGATGGCCAGTGGGTGCCGAATAAATATGGCGGGAATAAGAACCTGGAGGCAATTGAATTCTTTAAGCATCTGAATTCAGTAGTGAGGGGTACATATCCCGGATTTATGACGATTGCTGAAGAGTCAACCGCGTGGCCTGGTGTTACACATTCTATTGAAGAGGACGGTCTCGGGTTCAGCTTTAAATGGAATATGGGCTGGATGCATGACTTTTGTGAATACATGAAGCTGGATCCTTATTTCCGTAAGGATAACCATTATGCAATGACCTTTGCCATGAGCTACAATGAGAGTGAGCATTATATCCTGCCGCTTTCCCATGATGAGGTAGTCCACCTGAAATGCTCCATGGTAGAAAAGATGCCAGGCTACAAAGTAGATAAATATGCCAATTTAAGACTGGGTTACACTTATATGCTTGGACATTCCGGCAAGAAGCTGCTTTTCATGGGACAGGAATTTGGACAGGAAAGAGAATGGAGTGAAGCAAGGGAGCTTGACTGGTTCCTTCTGGAGAATGATCTGAATAAGGGTATGCATGATTATGTGAAAGAGCTTTTGCAGATCTACCGCAAATATCCCTGCCTGTATGAAAACGATAACAGCTGGGCAGGCTTTGAGTGGCTGAACTGTGATGACAAGGACAGGAGTGTATACAGCTTCTTCCGTAAATCAGAGAATGGAAAGAATGAACTGTTATTTATTCTGAATATGACTCCCATGAAGTGGGAGAATTACGTGGTTGGAGTACCGAAGAAAAAGAAATATAAGCTGCTTCTGAACAGTGACGATACGAGATTTGCGGGAAATGGAAATGTGATCCCGAAAGAGCTTGCAGCAGAAGCAAAGCCGTGTAATAACAAGAAGTACAGTATTACATTTGATCTGCCCCCGTATACAGCAGCAATCTTTCTTTTTTAGAGGTTAAGAAAACAGAATATGTTACCGAAATAAAGGGTGAATGATATGATCATTCACCCTTGTTTTTTGCAAATAATAGGATAAAGGAAATGAGCATGAATATTATCTTTAACGGGACAGGACAGGATCCCAAGGCCTATTTGAATAAAGACAGGGAGACAACAGGATATCAGAAGGCTGACAGTACCAGAGAGGTATGTTCGGCCGGGTTTGCATTAGACATTTCTGGCACAGTTACGGATAACAGCGCTTACGCAGGTCACGGAAGGACCGCAGAAGAGGTTATGCAGAAAGCGGGTATGGAGGATATTACTGCCCGCAGGAACTATATGGCAGTGATGTCTAATTCTGTATCTGACGAAGATTTTGCGAAGCTTCAGGAAGAAGGCTTTCATCCGGGCAGTACAGAGATCGATACAGTTGTCACCATTGTTGACAAGATAAAAGCAGCTCTGTTAAAGGGAGGTACACAGGTTGTTGGTTATACTGATACCATAGACGGTGAAAGCCTTGCTAGAATCACAGGAAGTGAGAGCTTTGCCAGAGAGCTGCAGAAGCAGTTCGCAGAGCAGGACATTCCTCTGACAGAGGGGAATATAGAGGAGGCTGTAACGACCTATGAGCAGCTGTCTTCCGTTTCCACTCTGAATGAGGACACTATACGATATCTGGTAGAAAATCAGCTTGACATTACTCCGGAGAACATTTACTTTGCCATTCATGCAGGAGCAGCAGGAAGCGGCAGGATTGGACAGGGATACTACAGAGCCGGTGAAATGGATGGCTATTATGTAAAGAAACCGGAAACCGTGGAGTATGAAAGTCTCATGCCTCAGATTGAACAGGTGATACAGGAAGCAGGGCTTTCTGTTGATGAAGAATCTGTTTCCGATGCCAAATGGCTGATTGAAAGGGGGATACCTTTTAACACAGATAATCTGACAAAGCTGCATGAGCTGGAGAAAATGACGTTTCCCGTTTCGGAAGAGGATTTTCTGAAAGCGGCGGCAATCGCCATTTCTGATGGAAGGGCAGTACGCAATGCTGATCTGACTGCGAAGGAGAGCCTTCTGCAGCAGGCAGTAAGAATAGAGGAAAGTACGAAGGAGCTGACAGACCGGGACGCAGACAGGATCCTGATATCAGAGCTTCCTTTTCAGCTGAAGAATCTGTTTGCAATCCATGCAGAGAGCACAGGCTTGGAAGAGACTGCAGATCAGAGCAGCAGTGATTCTCTGCAGGGAGCAGGCATGAGTGCAGACAGGCTGCAGGCCAGAAGGTATCTTGAAGAGGTACGGCTTTCCATGACAGTCAGTGCCAATTTAAAGCTTTTAAGGAGCGGCTTCCAGATTGAGACAGCTCCGATGGAAGAATTGATCCGCAGGCTGTCAGAAGCAGGGATACAGGTGGATAGAGAGCTTACAGGAGAAACTGATCCGGTAAGAGCACAGGAAAAGGCAGGCTGGTACAGAGATTCCCTGCAGGCAGCAGAAAGCCTGAGGAGAGCTCCGGCAGCAGTGGCCGCGCAGATCGAGTCAGCTGATACACTGGAGGGAGCTGCACAGAAGAGCAAAGCTGTCCGTATCTCCATGGAAAAAGCCGGTGAGAAGTACGAAGAGCTGATGACAACTCCAAGAAAGGATCTTGGAGATTCCATAAAAAAAGCATTCCAGAATGTAGATGATATCCTGGCGGATATGGGTAAGGAGCTGACAGAAGAAAACAGGAAAACGATCAGGATCCTTGGCTATAACAGCATGGATATGACAGAAAAGAACTTTGAAAGGATCCGGGCATCAGAAAAACTGCTGCAGAATATTACAGACAATCTAAGACCGGGAGAGGTTCTTTCCATGATCAGGAAGGGGATCAATCCTCTTACTATGACGCTGGAGGATCTTTATACCTATCTGACGGGGCAGGAGCAGATGCCTGAAGAGGAGCTTGCCTCCTACAGTGAATTTCTTTATCACCTGGATCAGAAAAAGGAAATCAGTCAGGAAGAGAGAGATGCTTATATCGGTATTTACAGGCTTTTCCGTCAGATTGAAAAAGGGGATGATGCAGCACTGGGCGCTGTGGCAGATACTGGCAGGTCAGAAACCCTTGAAAATCTTTTATCAGCTGTGAGAACGGCGAAGAAGAAGCATATGGATTATAAAATTGGTGATGGGAAAGAGGTTATCGAAGCAGGTGACCTTACAGATTCCATCATTGCGCAGATCGAGCGGGGGTTTATCCATACAAGAAAAGAAATGCAGCAGGCATTCACAGAGAATGATGATCCGGCGGCAGATGAGCTGGCAGAAGGGAAAACGGCTGAAGGAGAAATGGCTGGAGGGGCAGAGAATTTCCGTGCAGCGGCCGCCAGCGAAGAAGAGATTTTCCGATATCTTTCAGACAATGGACAGCCTATCACGGCAGATAATCTGCTGGTGGCAGGAGAATTGCTGCGGACACCTGCAGAACTGTTCAAGGGTATCAGGGGTTTTGAAAGAGGAGCTCAGACAGCTGATAAAGCGAAGAAGGATCATGCAGACAGGACAGCCAGGGAGCCATCAGACGAAGCTGGTACAGACAGGATCAGTATAGAAGACCTTGGAGAAGAGCTATTATCCGGATTTACGACACAGGAGAGTGCAGGTAAGGCTTATGACCGCCTGGCAGATGTTCTGTCAGAGCAGATTGAAAGACAGGCCTTTGAGAACACAACAGATATCCTGGACGTAAGATATCTGCACAGTCTTTGCAGACAGGTAGGCTTTCTGAGATCTATGGCCAAAGAAGAAAATTATACTCTGCCGCTTCAGATAAATGGAGAGCTGACAGCGGTAAATCTGACTATGATCCATAAGGAGGGGGCGGAAAGTAAGGTTACTATCTCTCTGGAAACGGAAGCGCTTGGAAAGAATGCAGCGGAGTTTTCCTTTGGAAAGATGGGACTTACAGGCTGCAGCATCAGTCAGGAAAGACGTGCTGCAGAGAAGCTTTCCGGAGAGGCTGAGCTTTTCCGGCAAATGCTCTCTGAGGAAGAGATCCGGGCAGGAGACATTCACTTCATTACAGAAGAAACCCTGGATCCTGCCGGTTATGCGTTAAAGGCCGGATCTGGTAAGGAAAAAGGACAGACGGATGCAGCCCTGTACCGGGTTGCCAGAACATATATCAGTTTTATCAGACAGATAAGCAGAAAGGAATCAGAATAAGATGAAAATTAATTTTAATGCGTCCGCAGCAATTGCCAATAATGCACTGACAAGAAACGACAATAAGCTGGCGGCATCCCTGGGAAAGCTTTCCTCCGGCTATAAGATCACGCACGCCAAGGACAATCCGTCAGGACTTGCCATGGCCAAGAGAATGAATGCACAGATTGCGGGTGTTTCTGTTGCAACAGATAATGCAGGCGATGGTATTTCTGTGATCGAGATCGCAGATGGAACCATGTCAGAGATCCATGATATGCTGCAGCGTCTGAATGAGCTTTCTGTAAAAGCAAGTACAGGAACCCTGACGGAACAGGATCGTGAGATCATCAATAATGAAGCCCAGCAGCTGAAAGAGGAAATTGACAGAATCTCAGGAGAGGCTGAGTTTAATGGACAGAAGATCCTGGATGGATCCTTTGACCTGAAAGGGTATACCAATAACGTTGATGTGAAGGTTGCTTATTATGGAGATGAGGTTAAGGCGGGACAATATCAGGTGGCAGACCTGAAGATCGGTACGGATAAGGATGGCGACTTGGATTCGGCAAAGTCCTCTGTAACAATTACGGGACCCGGCGGACAGACTGTTGCCGGAGCAAAGATAAGTGGTGTAGACGGTAATATCGCCACGATCACCGGAGACAATGGATTTGAACTGAAGCTGGAGATCCGGAGCGGCATACAGAAGGATGATGTTACTACAGTTAACAATTTTAAGATGGAGCTTGCAGGCTTTGGCGCTATGGACACCCAGATCGGTGCTAATGAAGGACAGCAGCTTGGCATCCGTATTCCCAGGATTTCCTGCCTTAATATGGGAATCGAATCCCTGGATCTGACGACCGCAGAGGGGGCGACAAAAGCGATCGATCAGGTTGATGCAGCTATTAAATATGTATCGGAGGCAAGAAGCCGGATCGGTGCTTACCAGAACCGTCTGGAGCACACAGTCAGCAGCCTGGATATTACTTCAGAGAATATGACGGCAGCTTATTCCAGGATCATGGATACAGATATGGCGGAAGAAATGACAGAATATACAACTCTGCAGGTACTTTCCCAGGCAAGTACCTCCATGCTGGCTCAGGCCAATGAAAGACCTTCCCAGGTACTTCAGCTTCTGCAGTAAGTACAGATTTCTGACACATAGAGGGAAATGAAATGACGGATGAAAAGAAACAGCAGTATACGCTGAAAATATCTCAGGCAAGCCGGACACAGCTTGTAGTGATCTTATATGAAATGACACTGGATTATCTGAAGGAAGCAGAAGATGCGGCTGGCAACAGGGATGAGGCAGCCTTTCATACCGGTATCAAACGGGCAAGGGCATGTATCCACGAACTGAGCCACTCTCTGAATCATGAATACCCTGTTTCCGGAAACCTGCTGCAGCTCTATCTCTTTGCGGACAGGACGCTGATCCAGGCAGATGCCAGACAGGATGCCGCACTGCTAAAGGAGCCGGAGGATATGGTCAGAAAACTTAAGGATGCTTATGAGACTATCAGTGAGCAGGATGATTCCGGTGCCGTTATGGAAAACACGCAGGCCGTTTATGCAGGACTTACCTATGGCAGAGGAGCTCTGAACGAGAGCTTAGCTGATCAGGGTAGCAGCCGGGGCTTCCGTGTTTAAAACAGAAGCAGTAGTTTTTTCTTCAGGCAGCATACACAGGTGTGCTGCCTGTTCCATTAAAAATTTATAGCGCTTCAGCACAGAATTGACCTCGTAGATATAGCAGTCGATGAGATCCGGTTCTGTGACATTGTCAAAGCCCGCATATGCGATCTCCAGGGCTTTTTTTGTTTGCTCCAGATCAGAAAGAAGAGCATTTCTCTGTAGTTCTTCCTCCGAAAGGGTTCTGTTGGTATGGGAAGAAAATCCAAAATATGATTTCATGTGCAGCCTCCCAGATATTTCCTTTTGAAAAAAGTATAGTCCGGGTTCCTGGCTTTTATTCATAAATTACATGAAGAAACATATATAATTACAGGAGATGTCTGGCTGGCCTGGACATACAGACAGCTGGACTGGAGAGAGGACGGAGAAAGATTTAAAATAATGAAATTGATGGAAAAAATTTTGAATTTCATATTGCGGGGCATGGCAGGCTGTCTGCTTTTTTATCTGGGGAATCAGGTGCTTGGCAGCATCATGGAGGGGATCCACGTTGGCTATAATCTGATCACATTTTCTATAGCAGGTTTTCTTGGGATCCCCGGGGTGCTGGCACTGTATGGTGTGCAGTTTTATATGCTGCTGTGAACGGATGCTACATTTCCAGGTGGTAACCGCAGCAATCCAGGATCAGCTCACAGAATACAGAATTGGCCCATGAAAACCATGGACGGGTATATTGTGCAGGGTCATCTACCAGAAAAGCCTCATGCATAAGGTCAGTGCCTGCATCTGTATGAGTCAGCGTGTCAAGGAGCTGCTCACGCTCTTTGGCAGATGTAGTAGTCAGTGCCTGCATGGCGAGTCCGATATGCCATATATAACGGGCTGGTGTATGTGGGCTTCCAATGCCTTTTGCACAGGCTCCGGCATAATAATAAGGGTTTCTGTCACTGAGGATGATCTCTCTTGTGTTCAGATATCGCCCATCTTTCCTGTCGCAGTATCCGATATAGGGAAGTGACAGAAGGCTGGGAAGATTGGCGTCATCCATGATGTTATATTCGCCAAATCCGTCTATTTCATAAGCATAAAATTCTTTACTTTGACCAGGAACAATAGAAAGGGATTCTATTGCTTTCCGCAAATCTGAGGAAAACCGGTGTGCCTCTGCTGCTAACACAGAGTCATGATATATCTGCTCAGCTATTTCTGAAATATTTTCAAGAATAACGCTGGCGAGCATGTTGGAAGGAATTAAATATCCATAAGTACAGGAATCATCACTTGGGCGGAAGCCGGACCATATCAGCCCAATATTGCTTTTTACCAGTGCGCCCTTTCCATTTCTGGATAATGTGTCAGTGGGAACGCAGTTCATGCGTTCAAAGGTGTAGGGAGATTTATGCTCGTGATCCTGTTCTGTACGGAATACGGATATAATCGTTTTTGCGGATTTTAACCAGTCCATGGTAAAGTGTGCTGTATAACCGGTATTTTTCCAAAAGAGATAAGAGAGCTGGACAGGAAAACAAAGAGAATCAATTTCAAATTTTCTTTCCCATAATTCCGGCTTCATATCTGTTTTGTCGTGCTCCCAGCAATTACCATTTGCACACTCATTAAAAGCGTTGGCATAAGGATCTATCTGGATACATTGCATCTGCTTCTGGATCAGGCCGCTTATGATGTCGGCAATCTCCGGATCCTCTTTGGCAAAAAAGAGAAAAGGACGGAGCTGGCAGGCTGAATCACGAAGCCACATGGCTGGAATATCTCCGGTAATAACAAATATGGAACCGTCGTCCAGTACTTTTATGGTGGTCTGTAATGTATTGGAAATACAGTTTTCAAACATAACAGCAATTTTGCTGTCAGAACCAAACCGGTCTTTTACCTGCTGGATTGTCTGGTCAATGACAGGATAATGATCTTTTATAGTTATCATAATAAAGCACCTTTCCTTAATGATATTGTTTTTTGATTTTTCATAGGCATCCCATATTCATGCTAACAACGTATCCTTTCTAAAATTATCATTTATATACTCCTCGAATATAACATAAACGAAAAATAATTTAAACTATTTTATAAAAATCTTTTATAAAATAATTATGTAAATATAATTTACAAAACAGAGGGGGCGATGTTATGATGAGAAACAGAAGGGGGAATTGTAAATGAAAAATACGACACGGGTTCTGAAAGAAGCGAATAAATATCTGATCATGCAGACCATCCTTCAGTACCAGCCACTAACGATAGAAGAGATCGTACGCAGAACGATGGTCAGCCGGCCTACTGTTCTTGAGGTGATCAAGGAGCTGCAGGAGAATAATTATATCATCAAGGAAGGACAAGTCAAGAGTACGGGTGGAAGACCTGCGGATCTGATACTGATCAATGCAGAAGCCTGTTATGCAATAGGTGTGGATCTGGAGTTTGCTATCCATACGGCCAGACTTGCAGTAACAAATGCAGCCAGAAAAATTGTCGGTTCTAAAGAAATCCACTTTGAGGATGATGCAGATGCCGAAATGATCATGAAGAGTCTTATAGATGAAATTGGCAGCATGGTAAGGCAGACCGGTATCAGTATGGATCAGCTGGCAGGTATTGGACTTGGGCTTCCTGGAAATGTTGATGAACCAAACGGAATTTCTATTCACATTGAACGTATCAGAAACTGGGATGATATCCATGTCAGAGATATATTAGAGGAGAAATTCCATGTGCCCGTATATATCAAAAATGATGTCCATCTGCTGGCTGAGGCAGAACGCGAAAAATATATGTCATCTGATGTACAGGATTTTCTTTATATCGGACTTCGCTCCGGTATAGGAAGTGCTATTTTCTACCATGGACATGCACTGGACGGACGTCAGGGCAATGCAGGCTTTATCGGACATACGACGGTCAATCCGGAAGGACCCCTGTGCTCCTGCGGCAGACATGGATGTCTGGATGCATTTGCAAGTGAGATAGCAATGAACAAAGAATATAAAGCGCGGTGCATTAAGGCGGGAACTTATAATGCGGAAGAGGAAAGGCACCGGACAGTGCTGGATTTCATTGACAAGGCAGAAAAGGGAGAGGAAATCAGCTGCCAGATATTGAAGCAGTCTGCTTTTTATATTGGAATTGCTGTCGCAAATATGATCAAGACCCTGGAGGTTACGACAGTGATCATTGGTGGATATCCTCAGATTAAGGAAAGTGAATTCATAAAAGAGATCAAAGAAACAGCAAGGCAGTATATGATGAGAGGATATGAAAATGAAATTGATATCAGGGTCGGCTCATTAAAACAGGAGGAGTATCCCTTAGGGGCATGCTGTCATGTGTTAAGTAATATCTTTGAAAAGCCAAAGCTTTCGCTGAAGGTGTAACAAAGTGCGGTATTTGGCAAGGAAATTATATAAATATACTTTACTAAGAGCCTATGACACTGCCGCTTTCACAGCAGTACTTTTACGGAACATACAGTAATCAGTGGAACCTGATCTTAGCCAATTTCGTTATTTCCAGCATCCCTATTATTCTTTTCTATATCCTGATGCAGAAAAATATAGTAAAGGGAATAGCTGCCGGTGCCGTAAAGGGTTAGAGATCATACAAGTAAGGAAGGTAGTATGTGGATTATCTGCGCTGGAGGCAGATAAGAAGAAAGCCATTAAAAGAATGAAATGGAGGATTTGTCGATGGAGCATTTATTGAAGATACCCTGTACAGCTATGCCTTTTGTAAGTGAAGCAGATTATAGTGTGACGTTGGCACCGATGATCCATGCGGATCGGACAGCACCATTTCATGTGGCAATTTATTTATTACAGGGAAGCATGGAGATTATAGAGGACGGGATTCCTTATAGAATTATGCCAGATCAGGTTTTTTTCCTGAAAAGTGGTATTCATCATTGGGGGAATAGATCATTTGAAATAGGATCATCCTGGTATTATGCGCATTTTTATTGTGATGCTCCCTCATCCTGTATGGAGGAGCTTCCAAGAGGGATTTATTATGATGAAAGGATAAGCCTTAAGCCTTCTGAGAAGGATCGGTATTTCATTACTCTCCCCAAATTAATAAATTGTGAAGAGAAGACACAAATAAAGAGAAACTTTGAGAAAATGATAGAAGCTCATATTCATGGGAATATTCCACAGACATCCATCCGTCTATGGCAGATTTTCCTGGAATGTGCACAGAATGCACAGGATGATAAGGTGAGTAACGGTTATGTGGAGCAGATACAGAATTATGTGAGACAGCATTATATAGATGGATTTACCTCTGCACAGATTCAGGAAGCCTGTGGCTTGTCCTATAAATATGCAGGAACCCTGTTTAAGGAAGTGACCGGACAAACCATTAAGGAATATCAGTGCACACTAAGATTACGAAAAGCAGAACAGCTGCTGAAAGAAACCAATAAATCCATTACAGAAATTGCGCAATTGACAGGATTTTCGGACGTGTTTTACTTTAGCAAAATATTTCATAGAAAGAAAGGATGCCCACCCGGTGAATATCGGAAAACATATATACCCGGTATCTAGGAAAGCAGGTCGGAAAAGCTCCCGTAATTTGAGGCATGTTATGGTAAAATCGGAAAAAAGTACAAATTGTAAAGATTTTATTCCATTTTAAATTATGTAATAGAGGATTATTATACATAATATAGGAAGCAGGCAGAGCCGCCTGCTGAAAGAAACATGAATCAGATGGAGGGTATGTAATGGGTGATTTGCAATTAGTAAAGAAGTTTAAGGTAAATGATGGTTTTTTTGGCAGATATGAAAAGCTGGTCAAAGATGTAGTGCTTCCTTATCAGGAGAAGGCACTTAATGACCAGATTGAAGGTGCGGACAAAAGTCACTGTATTGAGAATTTCCGTATGGCTGCAGAGAAGCTGAAGACCGGAAAGTGTGATGGTGAGTTTTATGGTATGGTATTTCAGGACAGTGACGTAGCAAAATGGTTAGAGGGCGTGGCCTACTCTTTGACACAGTATCCGGATGCTGAACTGGAAAGACGCTGTGATGAAATTATTGATCTGATTGGCGAGGCACAGCAGGAAGACGGATATCTGAACACTTACTTTACCGTAAAGGCTCCGGAGAAAAGATGGACCAATTTGCAGGAAGCGCATGAATTATATTGCGCAGGACATATGATGGAAGCTGCCGTTGCCTACGCTGAGTGTACCGGTAAGGTTAAATTGTTAGATATTATGTGTGGTATGGCAGACCATATTTACAAACGTTTTATTGAAGATGGAGCAGAAGGATATCCGGGGCATCCGGAGATAGAGTTGGCATTATTACGCATGTATCGCTGCACTAAGAAAGAGAAATATAAGGAATTAGCACTTCATTTTATTAACGTGAGAGGTGTAGACAGTGATTATTTCTGCAAGGAAAAGGAAAGAAGAAAATGGACAGTATGGGGTGCTGATCCGGAGGACAAAGAATGCATGCAGTGTAATGCTCCGGTCAGGGAACAAAAGAAAGCTACCGGGCATGCAGTAAGAGCTGTATATTTATATACCGGAATGGCAGACGCAGCAATGGAAACTGGCGATACAACATTGACAGAGGCCTGCAAGACTCTCTGGAACAATATTACCCAGTGCAGAATGTATGTAACAGGTGGTATCGGTTCTGCTTATGAAGGTGAAGCTTTTACTGAAGACTATCATCTGCCAAACGATACAGCTTATGCGGAAACCTGTGCCGCAATCGGTTTGATTTTCTTTGCCAATAAAATGCTCTATCTGGAAAGAAATCGAAAATATGCTGATATAATGGAGCGGGCATTATATAATGGTGTGCTGGCAGGAATGCAGTTAGATGGAACCAGGTTTTTCTATGTCAATCCATTGGAGACCTTACCCGGTATTTCAGGGGAAGCAAAGACCCACAAGCATGCTCTTCCTGTAAGACCCAAATGGTTTGCCTGTGCATGCTGCCCGCCTAATGTGGCAAGAATGTTATCCTCTGTTTCTGAATATGCATGGCATTTGACCCAGGATACGTTGTTTTCTAATTTATATATTGACGGCACATTAGATTTAACAGAGAATTTTGGTGGTAAAATAATCTTAGAGACAGCCTACCCGTACAATCATGTTATTAGCTATAAATTTGCACCGGTAAAGGAAACTATGTATGTACCTTTAGCAATTCGTATTCCGGCATGGAGCAAGAACACGAAAATTCTTTTGAACGGAAAGCCTGCAGAGTATGAAATGAAATCGGGCTATGCATATATATTTGGAGAATACCGGGCAGAAGATATCATAACAATAGAGCTGGATATGGAAGTGAAAAGAGTATATACAAGCAGCCGGGTGGCAGCTAATACAGGAAAAGCAGCACTGCAGAGGGGACCGCTTGTTTATTGTGCTGAGGGTGTGGATAACGAAAATGACGTACTATCGCTAAGCCTGAAGAAGGACGGAAAAATAACGCTTAGCGAATATATGCCGGATAAATTATGCGGTATTCAGGAATTATATGCAGAAGGTTATCGGGAAGTCGTCAGTGATGACCTTTATAGCTATGATGCACCGGTAACAAAAGAATGTCAGATTACCTTGGTACCATATTATAGCTGGGGTAATCGCGGATTGAACCAGATGAGGGTATGGATTCCCGTAAACGTCAAATCCTGCGCCTTGGCTAATTAGTTTTTTTATGCCACACTCTAAATAACACGAAAAAACTATTAGTTTTTTAGAGGAGGCTAAAGCGCATGGATCAATTAACTCACACTGTCCGCAGGTCGAACTGGATAAACATCATTCGACAGTGCC
>NZ_JAXXXI010000018.1:0-21624 GCF_037359455.1 Suilimivivens sp. | reverse complement strand
TTTGAGCCTGAGTGGCATTGTCTGCAGTTTTTAATTCCTCAAATGAGTCAAGTATGTCAAATTGCAAAGTGATTGCTCTGACTAACCAGAAAGGCGGTGTCGGAAAAACAACCACAGTGGTCAATCTGGGTGTAAGTCTGGTGCAGCAGGGTAAAAAAGTCCTGCTGATTGATGCTGATGCACAGGCAAATCTTACGATGGCGGCGGTTACCATGGTATGGAGCTATATCGGGGAGCTTGTTTTTAATATGCTCGTTCTGGTGGGTGCAGTAAAAATGGCAGACCGTGTTGTAAGAGAAATGATGGGCTTGTAAATGTAAATTTTTCTATATTCGTTGACTCTGTTGCATGAAATGAGTATAATATGGTTAGAATATTACTATCGCAACTGTTTTAAGGAGGTGCAAATATGAATATTCGTCCATCAGCAGCAATCCGCCAGAACTACAACGAGATTGCAGATATGTGTCGTAAAACGGCAGAGCCAATATTCCTTACAAAGAATGGTGAAGGAGATTTGGTTGTTATGGATATTGAAACTTATAACCGTCGGGAAAAAATGCTGAAGCTAAGAGAAGAACTGCTTGCTGTCGAAGAAGACAGAATAGCAGGAAGAAACGGCTGCACTCTTGATGAGCTCGATGCTTACCTTGACGACGTAATCGCAGAGGTATAAGCCTATGTCAGATAAAAAATATAAAGTCATTGTTTCCGACAGAGCAAAGCGTATGTTTGGAACACATATTTGTTTTATGGCACAGGTTAGTAAAGATGCTGCCAAAACGAAAAAGCAAGAGCTTATGGAAGCAATGCGTTCTTTAGAACGTATGCCACAGCGTTTTCCGTTTTTTGAAGAAGCGTATATACCGACGAATAAATATCATAAGATGTTTGTTGCAAAGTGGTATCTTGTTCTTTACCAAATCCAAGATGATACGGTTTATGTGGATTATATCCTTGACTGCCGTAAAGATTACAGTTGGCTTATCCGTTAAAACAGAATATCAAATACACAAATCGTCACTTCACAGCAGTTGGCGATTTTTTTGTACTCAAAAAGGAGGTGCTATGATTGGAAGTAAAGATAAATAAGGAAATCCGTAATTATACGGAGAGTATGTTTTTTGGACTGTCCCTCAGACAGTTCATTTTTTCTGTCCTTGCCTGCGGCGTGGCGGTGGGTTTGTATTTCTTTCTTCGTCCACGGTTTGGTACGGAAACCCTCAGTTGGGTTTGTATCTTAGGTGCGTTCCCCTTTGCGGCTATGGGATTTATCAAATACAACGGTATGACCGCAGAGCAGTTTGTCTGGGCGTGGATTAAAACGGAATTTCTGATGCCGAAAAAGCTGATGTTCCTGCCGGATAAGGGATGAAGTGATGATGTATGTGGAGGTAATGGTATGATTCATACAGCGAAACAACTTAAAGACAAAGTAAAAAACATGTCCGGCGGGAATAGTGAAGTTGCGCAAGCATTAATTAGAACATATTTTATGGAAAGGTTCTTAGAAAGAGTTTCTGTTTCTGAATACAGGAATAATTTTATTCTGAAAGGCGGAATGCTTGTTGCTTCTATTGTTGGTGTAGACATGAGAGCTACAATAGAAACATCCTGACTACCAATCAGCTCAATTTGCAGAATTACAAAATTATATGAAAGATGCTGACCAGGGATGCTATGTTGCAACATGTGTTTATGGATCATATGACTGTCCCCAGGTATGGATTTTGAGAAGATATAGGGATTATTCACTTGCAGAATCCTGGTATGGGCGGATATTCATTAAAACATATTATGTGCTCAGCCCTAAGCTGATAAAAAGATTTGGGGAAAGAAAGTGGTTTAAGGTGTCATGTAAAATAGTATTAGACAGGATGGTTAGTATATTGCATGAGCAAGGATATGAAGATACAGCTTATAAAGACAGAGTTTGGTAAAAAACGTAATTTATAACAAATAGATGATAATGAAACTTGGTATGAGAGAAATGAAAGGAAGTTATAAAATAAAAACTGCCGGAGGTCAGAATCCGGCAGTTTTTTGCTGCCATGCATATGAAAAAAGGATCCGGTGGATTCTTTTTGAATACAGAAATTTATAAAAGTCCCTGGATCAGGATGATCAGGATCAGTACAGGCAGAATAAACTGGAAGTAAGGCTTTAGAAAACGGCTGATCTTAATGCCTTTTCCTGTATTAGCTTCTTCAAGATAATTGTCAAAGCTCCAGCCCCACCTCGTGACGCAGAAGAGCAGATAAACAAGAGAGCCGAGGGGAAGGAGCAGGTTGCTGACAAGGAAATCCTCGCTGTCAAGGACATCCCTTCCGCCGATCAGGTGGAGATCACTCCAGAGATTATATCCGAGTACACAGGGCAGGCTGGCGATGAGGATGATAATACAGTTGATCAGTGCGGCTTTCCTGCGGCTGATACCAAACATGTCCATACAGAAGGACATGATATTTTCAAATACAGCGATCACAGTTGAGAAGCTGGCAAAGGTCATAAACAGGAAAAACAGGGATCCCCAGATACGACCGCCAGCCATATTGACAAATACATTTGGTAATGTAATAAAGATAAGCTGCGGACCTGCATTGACCTCAACACCGTAGCTGAAGCAGGCGGGAAAAATGATAAGACCTGCCATAATGGCAACAAAGGTATCAAGGGCACAGATGCGGATTCCCTCACCTGCCAGGGTATTATCCTTACTCATATAGCTTCCAAAGATCTCCATGGCAGCAACCCCAAGGCTTAATGTGAAAAAGGCCTGGTTCATGGCAGCGGAAATAACATTGCCAAGACCGACATTCTGTACTGTGGAAAAGCTTGGGATCAGATAGAAGGAAAGACCCTCGGAGGCCCCTGAAAGAGTCAGGCTGTGGGCAGCCAGTATAATGATCAGAAAAAGCAGGGCGATCATCATGAACTTGCTGATCTTTTCAAGCCCATCCTGCAGACCCTTACTGCAGATCAGAAAGCCAGCAACGACAGTAAGGATCATGAAAAAGCCCATCTGCAGAGGACTGGAAAGAAGAGAAGAGAAAACAGCACTGGTATCCTCTGTACTCATGCCGGACCGAAAGGTACCAGTTACAAACTTTACGCAATAGGAGATCATCCATCCGGAAACAGTGGTGTAGTACATCATCAGCAGATAACAGCCAAGAATGGCAAACCATCCGTGAATATGCCACCTACTGCCGGGTTTTTCAAGTGCCTGGTAAGCCTGTACAGCGCTCCTGCGGCTGGCACGTCCTACAGCCAGTTCCATGGTAAGGACAGGGAGACCCATAAGGATCAGGAAAACGAGGTACAGAAGTACAAAAAGGCCACCACCATTTTCTCCGGCAACATAGGGAAAACGCCAGACATTTCCAATACCGATGGCGCAGCCGGCACTGACCAGTAAGAAGCCAAGCCGGGATTTGAAAGATTCACGATTCATAACAGCTCTCCTTTGTTTCAGCAAATTAACCTTATTCTACAGGAAGAGGATAGAAACTGCAATGCGCCGCTTTGACGCAGTGAACCGGGAAATACAGTGCAGCAGATCACAGGAAAAGGGTTTTGGACAGAGGACGGAGAAGGGAAGATCAGGACACGGATGACAGGCGCAAAAAAATCCCCATCTGCAAAGATGGGGATTTTCCTTAATTCCTTAAAACAATAGCAAATTCTAAATAAAATATAACATTTATATTTAAGAACAGGCACATCGTGTTATTGAATTAATGCGTTATAAATCTCTCGGATTATAACTTGGTTACGTTTACGGCCTGAGGTCCTTTTTCACCATTTACTACATCAAACTCTACAGAAGCGCCTTCTTCAAGAGACTTGAAGCCTTCCATATTCAGTCCTGAGTAGTGTACGAATACGTCATTTCCAGATTCGTCAGAGATGAAACCGTATCCTTTCTGATTGTTGAACCACTTAACTGTACCTTTGTTCATCGTAGATACCTCCACATATAAATAAAAAATATAAATTTTTGCAGCCCTGTGCTGCAACAAATTCAGAATAGCACAACTACTTTAAAAAGTAAAGAAATTTGTAGGATTTGTGAAAGTTTTGTGAATTCTAAAAAAGATACTTTTGTGATTGAAATATCATGGCAGGTAAGATATGCTAAAAGGCGGAGTAAAAGGAATTTCAGAAAGGAATAGAATATATATGAAACAATGGAAAAAATATCTGAATGAAATTTTTATCGATGGACTCAGCGGTATGGCATCTGGACTTTTTGCTACGCTGATCATTGGAACGATCATCCAGCAGATTGGCAGCCTGATCCCGGGTGCAGCAGGAAGCATGCTGTTTATGATGGGGAAGTTTGCAGCAGCGGTGACAGGAGCAGGCATAGGCTGCGGAGCAGCGATCCGGCTGAAGGCAGATCCTCTCGTGATCATTTCCTGTGGAACAGCAGGAATGGCAGGTGCATTTGCTTCAAAAATTCTGGCAGGGACAGTACTCATAGATGGAGCCATGGTACTGCAGGGGCCAGGAGAACCACTCGGTGCTTTTATTGCAGCAATGGTATGTATTTATATAGGAAGAATTGTTTCCGGCAGGACGAAGGTGGATATCCTCGTCACACCGTTAGTATGTATTGTTTCAGGAAGCAGTGTGGGACTGATCCTGGGACCTCCTATTTCGGCCTTCATGACATGGCTTGGCAGCATGATCAACTGGGGAACGGAGCAGGCACCTTTCCTGATGGGGATCGTAGTATCTATTCTGATGGGAATGATCCTGACGCTGCCGATCAGTTCAGCGGCACTTGGGATCATCCTTGGACTGAATGGAATCGCAGCCGGAGCAGCAACTGTTGGATGCTGTGCGAACATGATCGGCTTCGCTACGGCATCCTTCAGGGAAAATAAGGTAAATGGACTGCTGGCCCAGGGACTTGGAACCAGTATGCTGCAGATTGGAAATATTGTGAAAAATCCCCTGATCTGGCTTCCTGCGATTATTACAAGTGCAGTTCTTGGTCCGGTATCGACCATGGTACTGCATATGACTAATAATGCTACAGGCTCCGGTATGGGAACGGCCGGTCTTGTAGGACAGATCAATGCCTATCAGACCATGGTTTCCGAAGGCGTGTCTCCTGTGATCGTCCTGCTTGAAATCGCGGTTATGCACTTTTTACTGCCCGGTATCATGGCTTTTGGGATCAGTGAATTTATGAGAAAAAAAGGTCTGATTTGTGAAGGAAGTATGAAGCTTTCTGTGTAAAACTTGTGTAAATCCGCCATCTGTGCTAAAATAACGCTTATGTAACGTTTTTTTGTCATGCTATCATAACAGATCCGGAGGTGACACGGAAGTAATGGAACAGCAAAATAAAAAGAGAAAAAGTAAATTTGCCCTTCTTCTTGTAACAGAAAATGAAGAGGGTGTCATGAAACAGAGACATATCAGCTCAGGGATCGTAGAGGTGGCTGCCATTGTTCTTTTCTTGATGATCGTTGGTGTGATCTGCAGATTTATCTATGATTCGATCACATTGAAGGATGCAAGAAGCCAGTTGGTGGATCAGCTTGTGACGATCAATAATCTGACGGATGAAAATGAAGCCCTGAGTGTAGAGAACAGTACGCTTTCCAACAAGGTTACTGTCCTGAGTGAGACTGTCAGCAAGAAGGCAGCTACAGAAGATGCGATTTCACAGGAAACCGTAGAGAATGCACTGCCCAAGGGATTCCCCTTAAGTGGATCCGCTACCATGGAAGAGGCCACAGAGGGTGATCCGATGCTGGTCTTTACGGCTGCTGCAGGTGTCAATGTCCTGACAACAGGTACAGGTGTTGTCCTGAGTGTGGATGCGGATACAGAGTATGGAACCAAGATCGTGGTAGATCACGGAAATGGTTACTGCTCAGTGTATCGTAACAATGGCACAGCGCTTGTTAAGGCAGGAGAAGAACTGGGAAAGGGTTATATTCTCTTTACCATAGAGGAGGATAATCAGAAGCTGGGGTATCAGATCATGAAGGATGATGCTTATATCGATCCCATGACGATGATCGATATCAATGGTTAGACCGGCAGAGAGCGGAAGTAAATACTGCTGAAATAAAGGTAATAAAAGGGACATTCCTTACTCAGGACTGTCCCTTTAATCTTTCAAAAACAAGCTCATAGCCATCATTTCCATAGTTGAGAGAACGGTTTACACGGCTGATTGTAGCTGTGGAGGCTCCTGTTTTTTCAGCAATTTCCAGATAGGTTTTTTTGTCACGCAGCATGGAGGCAACTTCATAACGCTGGGATAGGGAGAGCAGCTCATTGATGGTGCATAGATCCTCAAAGAAACTGTAACACTCTTCTTTGGACTGCAGGCTTAAGATCGCATCAAACAGCTCATCTACAGCTGGTGTCATTATTTTCTTATTCATAAAAGGGAATTCTCCTTTCTAATCTCCTGATCAGTAAGATTTTAACATATTAAAGTTTTAAAGTAAAGAAAATTGTAAAAATACAGGCTTCTACTTGCTATGTGGTTTTAAATACTATATAATATAGAGAATGGAAGCACTTATACAGAGGCTTGCGAGGTGACGATAAAATGACAATAGATAAAGATGATCTGCTAAACAGTATTATGGAAAGCCTTGACAGGATACAGCATATCAAGTCAGAGGACATACCGGGTATTGATCTGTACATGGATCAGGTTACTACCTTCATGGAAAACCGTTTGAAAAATACATCAAGGAATCCGGAGAGTGACAAGGTTCTGACCAAGACCATGATTAATAATTATGCCAAGAATGATCTTCTGCCGCCGCCGGTAAAGAAGAAGTACAGTAAGGAACATGTACTGATGCTGATCTTTATTTACTATTTCAAGGGAATTCTTTCCATCAATGATATACAGACTCTTCTGGAGCCTGTATCCAGGAAGTATTTCCAGACTGATGGGAATATAGATATAAGCCGGATCTATGATGAGGTTTTCAGTCTTGAAAAATCTCAGGTAGAAGTACTGAAGGAGGATATCCTGCATAAATTTGAGACGGCACAGGGAATCTTTGAAGATGCACCGGAGGAGGACAGGGAATTTTTGAGAATGTTCTCTTTCGTGGGTCTGCTGGGCTTCGATGTTTATATTAAGAAGCTACTGATCGAGAAGATGGTGGATGAGCTCCGTAAAAGCGGGGAGCAGGAGAAGGGAAAATAGAACAGGACAGAGAGCAGAGAGAAAGGATCAGGCAAAGGCCTGGTCTTTTTTGATAAAAAATAGTTTTTTCAGAAATATAAAATTCCTGAAGAAAACGGAAGGGCTGCTGCGTTATACTGTATAGAAGGGCAGCGGAAGCTGCGCTGTTACTAAACAGAGGAGGAAACAGGCCATGCAGGGAAATGGATCCATATGTTCAAAAAGCCGGCTTTCAGAGCTGATCGATACCTATCAGAAGCTTGTTTTTTCCATTTGTTATAAAGTAACTGAAGATTATTTTGCAGCAGAGGATCTTTCGCAGGAAACCTTTCTTTCTGTTTATCAGAAGTACGATACCTTTGACGGCAATAATGAAAAGGCATGGATCTGCAGGATAGCAGTCAACAAGAGCATTGATTATGTCAGAAGTTCAGCCAAAAGGAATATCCCGACGGAAGACAGCTTTTTTGAGGTGATGACGGAAGGGCGGGACGGGCCGGAAGAGCAGTGCGTGGAAACGGAGATCAAAAGCGGCTTTGCACAGATCTGCGATTCTCTGAAGCCACCCTATGATGAGATTGCCAGAGCCTATTATCTGCAGGAAAAGACTGTTGCAGAGATTGCCAGAGACAGAAGCATGAACAGCAAGACCATACAGACCCAGATTTACCGGGCAAGGGATATGCTGAAGAAGAAGTACCGAAGGGAGGATCTGAAATGAAAAATTATCCAACAGATGAGGAATTAAATGCTTTCCTTGAGAAACTGGAGCAGCAGGAGTTGTATGCACCGGAGCATCTGAAGGAAGAGATCATGAAGAAGGTCTTTCCGCCGGAACTGCCAAAGACAGAAGAAAAAAAGACGGTTCCCTTCGCCGTATATGTCCTGAAGGTGGCAGCAGGCATGGCGGCAGCGCTTACCCTTCTGATCGTCAATCCTTTCCGGGATGGCAGTGATATCAGCCGGGCTGGAGTGCTTCAGGAGGAGGACAGACCAAGGATCACAAGAGAGGACCTGAATGATCCCGAATATCGTGCAAAGAAGCCGGAAACGCTTTTTGACAGGCTGAATAACGGTGTGCGGGAAGCAAAAGAAAAGATATTAGCAAATGATCTGTAGCAGACAGGATAAAATGGAGGAAAAAGAATGAAAACAAAGAAAAAGAACAGATTTTTGACATTTTGTTTTTCACTGATGCCGGGAGCGGCAGAAATGTATATGGGGTTTATGAGGACAGGAACAGAGCTGATGCTGTTTTTCCTTGGAATGATCATGATCCCGTCATTCCTTGGACTGGAAGGACTTTCCATTCTGGCGGTTGTGATATGGGCATACGGATTCTTCCATGCCAATCATCTGGCATCCTTAAGTGACGAGGAATTTGCACAGGTGGAGGATAATGATATCCTTGGCATGGAGCTGTTCCAAAAAGGAAAAAGGAAGCTTCAGGGAAATTCCAGGGGAATTGCAGTACTGCTGATCGTGCTCGGTGTATGGCTTCTGTGGGGAACAGGCGTAGATATGCTCTGGGCATACAGGGTATTGCCGGAATATATCTATGAGCTGCTGTTTACGATCAGTGATTATGTGCCGAGGCTCATAGCCTCTGTTCTGATCATTGTACTTGGTGTGCACATGATCCGTGGAAAGAAGAAAGAACTGTACAGGGAAGAACCCATAAAGGACAGAGAACAGGAAGCTGCTGATCAGAGTGCAGCATCGGAGAACCCTGACAGGGAGGGGGAAGCATAAATGGGCAGAAAGACGGTTTATATCCACCGGGTGGGAACCATTACGGCAGGCATCACACTGGTGCTGACGGGTGTCCTGTTTCTGGGAAGACTTTTCTTTCCGTTCTTTAACCCTTACGAGGTGATCCGTTTCTGGCCGGTGCTCCTGATTATGCTTGGCATAGAGGTGCTTCTTGCAAGCAGCGGGAAAACCTGCCGGGTGATGAATGAAGAGGGAGGAATGGAAGAGCAGCAGAAAATGGTATATGATTTTCCGGCAATTCTGCTGATGATAATGGTAGCATGCTTTTCCATGTGCATGGGAATCCTGGAGAGAGTACAGCTTTGGTAGGCTGTACTCTCTTCGGGATTTTTTCATGTTTCTTTCCTGAGGTCACATTTTCTGAGACACTCTCATAGGATAAAGCAGTGAAAATTTTATCCGGAAAAGGGAGAAAATCATGAAAAGAAAACTGATTCGAAAAGGTGTGTCCCTGCTTCTTTTGGCAGGCATGGTCTTGTCGGTGCTGATTGGCTGTGAAAAAGGAGAAAAGACAGATGCCGGGGCAGAGAAGAGGATAAGTGTGACATTGAATGAAGTAGCACACAGTATCTTTTATGCACCTATGTATGTGGCGATCGAAGAGGGATATTTTGAGGAACAGGGGATAGATCTGACACTGGTTACCGGCTTTGGTGCTGATAAGACCATGACAGCAGTGCTGACCAGGGAAGCAGACATTGGCTTTATGGGAAGTGAAGCAACAATTTATACTTATGCAGGAGGGACACAGGATTATGCGGTGAACTTTGCACAGCTTACCCAGCGTGCAGGAAATTTCCTCGTAGCAAGGGAGGAAATGCCAGACTTTGACTTTTCCATGCTGAAAGGGAAAACAGTGCTTGGCGGTCGTGCAGGCGGTATGCCAGAGATGGTATTTGAATATATTCTGAAAAAGAACGGCCTTGATCCGAAGGCAGATCTTACGATCGACCAGAGTATCGATTTTGGGTCTACAGCAGCTGCCTTTTCCGGAAGTGACACAGCGGATTTTACGGTAGAGTTTGAGCCGCATGCGACAGCACTTGAGACGAAGGGGGATGGTTATGTGGTGGCTTCCCTTGGTGAAGCATCCGGCTATGTGCCTTATACGGCATTCAGCGCAAGAAAAAGCTATATCGAAGAGAACCCGGATGTGATCCAGGCATTTACCTATGCTCTGCAAATGGGGATGGATTATGTGAACAGCCATACACCGGAGGAAATTGCAGTGGTGATCGCCCCTCAATTTGAGGAAACAGAGGTGGAAACGCTGGAAAGGATCGTGAAGCGTTATTACGATCAGGATACATGGAAAACAGATCTGGTCTTTGAGGAGGATGCCTTTATACTGCTGCAGAATATCCTGGAAGAAGCCGGGGAGCTGCCGGAAAGAGTGCCCTATGAGGCTCTGGTGACAACTGAATTTGCAGAAAAAGCATGCAGGTAAGGAAAAAGCAGGGAAGAAGGAAATAAAATGCTGTCAGGAATAGCAATGACGGGACGGAAAGTGTATAGACAGAAGCTTTCAAAATAGATATAATAATATAAGGCATATAGGGGGACATACCGGACATAAGATAAAACGGAATGTCGAATGCGTGGGGAAGTCAGTGAACCGCCGGCTTCCCCATAATACAAAACGGAGGACTGTAAAATGGGATTAATCAAAGCAATCAAAGGTGCAGCAGGAGGGGTTCTGGAGGATCAGTGGCGCGAGTATTTCTATTGTGATGCACTGGAGTCAGATGTACTGGTAACCAAGGGACACAGAAGAACCAAGGGGCGTGCTGCCAATAACAAGGGGGATGAAAATATCATTTCCAATGGTTCCGTGATCGCTGTCAATGAAGGACAGTGTATGATCATCGTGGATCAGGGTAAGGTCGTTGAGATCTGTGCGGAGGCAGGAGAATTTACTTATGATGCTTCCACAGAGCCCAGTATCTTCTATGGCAAGCTGGGAGATAATATTGTGAATTCCTTTAAGACCTTTGGAAAACGTATCACCTTTGCCGGAGATACAGCCAAGGATCAGAGGGTATATTTCTTTAATACCAAGGAAATTATGGGAAATAAATACGGTACGGCAAGTCCGGTACCGTTCCGTGTAGTAGATAATAACATCGGTCTTGATATTGATATTGCCATCCGCTGCAATGGTGAATATTCCTATCATATTACAGACCCCATTCTTTTCTATACCCATGTCTGCGGCAATGTGACAGAGGATTATGAGAGAAGAGAGATTGACAGCCAGTTAAAAACAGAGCTTATGACAGCATTGCAGCCTGCATTTGCAAAGATTTCCGCCATGGGTGTCCGTTACAGTGAAGTACCCGCACATACCATGGAGCTGGCAGATGCCCTGAATGATGTCCTTTCTGAGAAATGGGCACAGCTCAGAGGTATTGAGATCGTTTCCTTCGGTGTCAATTCCATGAAGGCATCTGAGGAAGATGAGAAGATGATCAAGGATCTGCAGAAGAGCGCAGTCCTTCGCAATCCCAATATGGCAGCAGCAACGCTTGTCGGTGCACAGGCAGAGGCTATGAAGGCAGCAGCGTCCAATACCTCCACAGGACCCATGATGGCATTTGCAGGCATGAATATGGCAACTCAGGCAGGGGGCATGAATGCACAGCAGCTGTTCCAGATGGGAGCAGCACAGCAGGCAGCACCCACGCAGCAGGCAGCTCCGGCTCAGGCAGCACCTGCACAGACAGCTGCAGCTTCACAGGCGGGTAATAGCTGGACCTGCAGCTGTGGGGCAGTCAATACTGGCAGGTTCTGTGTAGAATGCGGAGCCAAAAAAACGGAAGAGAATGGCTGGACCTGTAGCTGTGGTACTATAAATAAAGGCAAGTTCTGCAGCAACTGCGGCGCAAAGAAGCCTGCAGGCGTACCGCTTTACAAGTGTGACAAATGCGGCTGGGAGCCGGAAGATCCCAAGAATCCTCCGAAATTCTGTCCGGAGTGCGGCGATCCTTTTGACGATAACGATATCCATTAAGCCATCAGAGAAAAGGGGAGAATGATGAGTGGATTTGAAGAGAACCTGGAAGCAAGGGAAACCAAAACACTAGAAGAAACAGATAAAAAATGTCCAAGCTGTGGTGGTGTCATGGAATTTGACCCGACCACAGGGGGACTTGCCTGTCCGTATTGCGGACATACAGAAGAGATCAGGAAGGAAAAAACACAGCCTGCAAAGGCACAGGAGCTTGATCTTGACAAGGCAGAGCAGACGGAAAACTGTAACTGGGGTACAGAGAAGAAGACGGTGATCTGTAAGGCCTGCGGCGCAGAAACGGTTTATGATGCACTGGAGATCTCCGGCGTATGTCCGTTCTGCGGTTCCAATCAGGTTATGGAGGCTTCTGATCAGAAGACCATGGCACCGGGAGGTGTCGTGCCGTTCCAGGTAACAGACGAAAAAGCGGCTGGTTTATTTAAAAACTGGATCAAAAAGAAATGGTTCTGTCCGAAGCTTGCAAAAGAGAGTGCAAAGGCAAAGCGTTTTAAAGGAGTTTATCTTCCCTACTGGACCTTTGATGCTAAGACGGAAACGGAATACCGTGGAGAATATGGTAAGGATCGTACCGTGCGCAATGGGGATAAGGAAGAAACGGTCACAGACTGGTATCCGACAAAGGGTGTATACAGGGAAACGATCGATGATGAGCTTGTCTGTGCGACGACCAATCATAATCAGTCCATGCTGCAGGGACTGGAGCCTTACAAGACAGAAGAGAATAAGAGCTATAAGCCGGAGTATGTAGCAGGCTTTGCAGCAGAACGGTACGCTGTTGGCTTAAAGGAAGCCTTCCAGATGGCAAAGGAAAGCATTAAGTTTAAGCTGAGAGAAGCCATTGAAAGCAAGATCCGGACAGAGAAGAACGCAGATCATGTGAAAAACCTGAAATTATCTACCAGATATTATGATGTGACCTACAAGTATCTGCTCCTGCCGGTATGGATCTCCAGCTACAAGTACAAGGATAAGGTATACCAGTTTATGGTCAACGGACAGACCGGCAAGGTATCCGGCAAGACTCCGATTTCTATACCAAAGGTGATTATCACTGTGGCAGGTATTATTGCTATCTGCGTACTTATCTGGCTGCTTGCTAATTCATAAAAGATATGGGAAGGAAAAGACAGCTATGAATATGACGCTGATAATGGCAGCAGTGGTTCTGATATTGCTGCTCTGTGTGATCGGTGCAGCAGCATACGGGATCAGCCGTCTGAAAAGAGGGATCCGGGACTTTTCCAGACAGGTATTTGGAACAGATTCCCTGAAGGAAGGATTTGACAGAGTCGAGGAGGAGTATCAGGAAACCCCGAAATCGGTGTCGGCAATGACAGGTCTTTATCTTCCGAAAATTAAGAAAGATTTTCCACAGTTTCAATATGATGATATGAGGGTCAGGGCTGAAAATGTCCTGACCTCTTATCTGATGGCGGTTTCTGCAGCAGATCAGGGATTTTTGAAGGAAGGAAGCCAGGAACTGAGGGATCAGCTTGAAATGAAGATCGTCCAGCAGAAGAATAGCGGGGAAAGAGAACATTTTGAGAAGGTCAGGATCCATCGTACAGAGATCACAGATTACAAGAAAAGAGAAGGAAGATGTACTGTCATGTTTCAGACATCCCTGCAATACCGGTATTATGTGACTGCAGAAACCGGTGAGCTTGTAAGGGGCAGCCGGGACAGGGAAAAGCAGACAAGGTACAACACAGAGCTTGTGTATATACAGGACAGGGAGAAGGTGCAGGATGAAAGGGATCTGTCTCTTGGCATCAACTGCCCGAACTGTGGAGCGCCCATATCAGGGCTTGGAGAAAAGGTGTGCGCTTATTGCGGGACACCGGTTGTGGAATTGAATTTATATGCGTGGACATTCCATCGGGTTACAGAAGTTTAAGCAGGAGTTTTTGGAATGAGTATTTATGATACATTAAATGAACAGCAGAAGCAGGGGGTATTTACGACAGAGGGACCAGTTCTTCTGCTGGCAGGTGCCGGGAGCGGAAAGACCCGTGTGCTGACACACAGGATCGCTTATTTAATAGAAGAAATGGGTATTAATCCCTATCAGATCATGGCGATCACCTTTACCAATAAGGCTGCCGGAGAGATGAAGGAAAGAGTGGAGAGCCTGGTTGGCTTTGCAGACAGTGCATGGATCACCACCTTTCACTCTACCTGTGTCAGGATCCTCAGGAGGTATATTGACAGGATCGGCTATGATACAAATTTCGTCATTTACGATGCAGATGACCAGAAATCGGTGATCAAGGATATATGTAAACGGCTGAATGTGGATACCAAGGTATTAAAGGAGAGAACGGTGTTATCAGCGATCTCCTCTGCAAAGGATGAACTGATCTCCCCGAATGAATACAGCTTGAGTGCGGCAGGAGATTATCATAAGCAGAAGATTGCCGCCTTGTACCAGGAGTACCAGCAGACACTGAAAAAGAACAATGCAGTGGATTTTGATGATCTGATCATGAAGACGGTAGAGCTTTTTAAGGACTGCCCGGATGTGCTGCAGAGCTATCAGAACCGGTTTCGGTATATTATGGTGGATGAGTATCAGGATACTAACAGTGCCCAGTTTGAGCTGATCCGGCTGCTTGCCGGAGACAGACATAATCTGTGTGTGGTTGGTGATGATGATCAGTCTATCTACAAATTCCGGGGAGCCAATATCCGCAATATACTGGATTTTGAAAAATACTATCCGGAAGCAACAGTGATCCGGCTTGAGCAGAATTACCGCTCTACCCAGAATGTGCTTGATGCAGCAAATGCTGTGATCCGGAATAATATAGGCAGAAAGGAGAAAGCTCTCTGGACAGATCAGGGAGCTGGAGAGAGGATTCATTTCCGGCAGTTTGACAATGCCTATGAAGAGGCTGAATTTGTTGCAGATGATGTGGCAAGGAAGAAGCGGAATGGCAGCTATCAGTATAAGGACTGCGCAGTGCTTTACCGTACCAATGCGCAGGCCCGTCTTCTGGAAGAGAGGTTTATCGTAGAGGGTATTCCCTATGATGTGGTAGGCGGTGTGAACTTCTATTCCAGAAAAGAGATCAAGGATCTTCTGGCATATCTGAAGACGATTGATAATGGACGGGATGATCTTTCCGTAAAGCGTATCATCAATATCCCGAAGAGAGGGATCGGTGCTGCGACGATTGCCAAAGTACAGGATTATGCAGATGAAAAAGAGATCAGCTTTTATGATGCACTGAAGCAGGCGGATGAGATCAGTACCATAGGAAGAAGTGGTGCAAAGCTTAAGCCCTTCGTGGATATGATAAAGGTGTTCCGCAGTAAGCTCCAGGTGTATACGCTGACGGATCTGATCAAGGATATTATTGAAACGACAGGATATGTCAGGGATCTGGAGGCAGACAGTGAGGAAGAGGCACAGACGAGGATTGAAAATATCGATGAGCTGGTCAGTAAGGTGGCATCCTATGAAGAAACCCATGATGAGCCTTCTCTGAGTGAGTTCCTGGAGGAAGTGGCGCTGGTGGCGGATATTGATGGTGTGGATGAGGATGATGACAGAGTCCTTCTGATGACACTTCACAGTGCCAAGGGGCTGGAATTCTCCCAGGTTTACCTGACAGGCATGGAGGATGGTCTTTTTCCGAGCTATATGAGCATCGTAGCAGATGGAGATGCTGAGATTGAAGAGGAAAGGCGGCTTGCCTATGTGGGAATAACAAGGGCAAAGAAGGAGCTGACAATCTGCTGTGCTAAAATGAGAATGATACGGGGCGAGACGCAGTATAATGCAGTGAGCCGCTTTGTGAAGGAGATTCCGCCGGAACTTCTGGATAACCGGATGCCAAAGCCGGCCTACCGGGATGATGATCTGCTGCAGCCTTCGAGGACAAAGCCTGCAGCGGTGCTGACTAAAAAAAGAACCGCTGCAGAAAATAAACCTTATATCGCAAGTGCCGGAACCAAAATGGGAATAAGCTCTTTTGGATCACTTGGAATCACCAGGGGAGGAAATGCTGCAGGAAAACCGGATTATGATGCAGGGGACAGGGTTTCCCATATCAAATACGGAGATGGAACTGTGCTTGCTATGGAGCCGGGACCGAGAGATTACAAGGTAACGGTAGATTTTGATGAAGCCGGACAGAAGATCATGTATGCAGGATTTGCAAAACTCAAAAAATTATAAATTCAGGTAGTAAAAATGTTCACAAAATGCTATACTAATGGCATGAATTGGAATGGGATATGATTTTGTGCCCGCATAGGAAAGAGAGGTATCTTTTATGAACAGAGTGGAAGAAATGATGGATCTTATGAAAGCTCACGATCTCAGGGAGCTGAAAGAATTTTTTAATAAGAAGGAAGAGGAGCAGAAGAAAAATAATACACTGGTATGGGTATTTGCCATTATCGGTATTGTTGCTGCTGTAGCAGGAATCGCATTCCTTGTATACCGTTACTTCACACCGGATTATCTGGAAGATTATGATGATGATTTCGATGATGATTTTGAAGATGATTTCTTTGAAGAGGATGATGGGGATGCAGAGAAGAAGCCTGCTAAACAGGTATCTGAAAATGCAGCGTCTGAGGAAGATTTCGCTGAATAATCCGGGAAGTCTGCAAAGAAAGGATTGTTTTGCGGGGAATACCTTCCAGGTATATTCAGGAGAGGTGCTTTCTCTGGCAGAAGGATATGCATAAATGAGATCATGAATAGGATGTGCAGCTTTTGCATGTCCTATTTTGCTGTGGAGGAACAGATTTGAAAAAAGGACAGATCATAGAAGGAACAGTAGAAAGAATTGATTTTCCCAATAAGGGTATCGTGGTGACTGAAGAAGGAAGCTGCACGGTAAAGAATGCCCTGCCGGGACAGAAGATAAAGGCAGTGATCCAGAAAAACAGAAAGGGAAAGGCTGAGGGCAGACTGCTTTCTGTAGAAGAAAGGTCACCTCTTGAAACGAGTCAGATATGTCCTCACTTTGGAACCTGTGGTGGCTGTACGTATATGTCGCTGCCCTATGAAGAAGAAGTGAAGATCAAGGAAGGACAGATCCGAAAGCTTCTTACAGGTGTTCTTGCCAGACAGGAGAGACCATGGATCTTTGAAGGGATCAAGAAGAGTCCGGAATGCTATGGCTACCGGAATAAGATGGAATTTTCCTTCGGAGATGAAGTAAAAGACGGTCCCCTGGCACTTGGCATGCATAAGAGAGGCAGCTTTTATGATATCGTGACTGTAGATCACTGTCAGATCGTAGATGAAGATTACAGGAAGATCCTTTCCTTTACGAGAGATTATTTTGCAGAGCGGAATGTCAGCTTTTTCCACAGATTAAGACATACCGGATATCTGCGTCATCTTCTTGTGAGAAAGGCAAAGCGTACCGGAGAGATCCTGGCTGCCCTTGTGACAACCTCCCAGGAGGAAGTGGATCTGACAGCATATAAGAAGGGACTGCTTGCACTTTCCCTGGATGGCAGTCTGGCAGGAATTCTCCATATCACAAATGATGCGGTGGCAGATGTGGTACAGAGTGACAGAACAGAGATCCTGTATGGACGGGATTTTTTTGAGGAGGAGCTTCTGGGACTCAGGTTCAAGATTTCTGTATTTTCCTTTTTTCAGACCAATTCCCTGAGTGCCGAGGTGCTGTACCAGACAGTAAGGGACTACGTGGGAGACCTGACAGACGGAGAGGGAAAAGCAGATAAGGTTGTATATGATCTTTACAGCGGTACGGGAACAATCGCCCAGCTCCTGTCTCCGGTAGCGAAGAAGGTGATCGGCGTGGAGATCGTGGAAGAGGCGGTAGAGGCAGCAAGGGAAAATGCGAAGAGAAACGGTCTGACCAACTGCGAATTTATTGCAGGCGATGTGCTGAAGGTACTGGATCAGATCAAAGAAAAGCCGGATATGATCGTGCTGGATCCCCCACGTGACGGTATTCACCCGAAGGCACTTACGAAGATCATCAGCTATGGGATTGACAGGATTGTTTATATTTCCTGCAAACCCACCAGCCTTGTGAGAGATCTGGAGGTTTTCCTTGAAGAAGGATATTACGTGGAAAAGGCAGTGGCTGTGGATCAGTTCCCATTTACCACAGGAATTGAGACTGTTGTCTTGCTTTCCAAGGGTGAGGTCGACTCGAAAAAGATTCGGGTTGAGTTCTCTTTGGAAGATAGGGATATGTCCGAATTTTAGGATGGGGCAACCTACACTCAAATCAAGGACTATGCGCTGGAGCATACCGGGTTAAAGGTGTCCAACCTCTATATCTCACAGGTTAAACGGAAATGTGGGATTGAGGTAGGAAAAAACTATAATCTGCCGAAATCCGAGGATTCCAGACAGCCCCAGTGTCCGCCGTATGGATAGATTGGTTTCTTGTGAGTTTAACATGGATACCGCTTGTGTGGAATTGAAATTTTTTGATGGCAGCAAGACTTATCTTAAACGGAGATCCCGAAACTTATCTGAAAACTGTAACTGAATATAAACCGTCAGATTGACATTCAGCCCCCTGCCTTTTCCTCGGCGGAGGGCTGTTTTCCGTTGTCCGCAATTATTGAGTATCACTTAACTGCTCCACAATGCTGTATTTGGCAGCATTGTCATACATAACATAAGTAATTAGCCATCCAAGCAGAACAAAGATTGGAATGGCGATAATAACCGGAACGATGGTAAACTTTGCACTGAAGAACCAGAACATATTCTCCAGAAGATCACCAACCAAAGGATTTAATATAAATGAGAGGACTAATGCGCTCAGAGCAGAACTGAGTGCGTAGAATAGTCCTTCATAAACCAACATAGCTTTCAACTGTCTGCCCGTCATACCTACTGCCTGTAAAACTGCAAATTCTCTCTTTCGAGAAAGAATGCCAGTCATAATGGCATTGAAGAAATTCAGAACACCCACAAGTCCAATGATGGCACAGAGCAATCCGCCCAACAGCAGAAACATATTCTGAAAGTCTTCAAATTCAGCTCGGAGTGTTTCTTTGCTTTCATACATCAATTCGGACAAGTCATTCGCAGTCAAATCAGCAAGGTAATTCTCCGCAGATGCTTCGCTGATATCATCGGGCGTATCAAACAGGTAAAACATCGGAATACTTTCCTGCCGGCTGTCATGATTGAGCTTTTCGATAGGAAGCACAAAACTATATCCTGTTGTATAATAGCGGAAGCTCATAGAGTGTGGCACTATGACATAGGCACATACTATATAATCTACATCGTGGCTTTCTGAAAGCTGAAACTGCATATATTCTGTAGGCGTATTTTCATCACAAAGATTTCCGTTGCGGCTGTCGATATTATAACCTTCATCAATATAGGTTATGGTTTGGACAGAGCCTATAGGAGGATAATAATCAAGATTACTCACATTACCGTAATCATCTGTACTGACTACTACAGCGATTGCATTTGTGCCATCTTGGAACAGCGGAGATATATCACCCTCTACCACAGTCAGTTTATCAAACAAGGAATCATCCAAACCTTCAATCAATGCACTTTGGCTCACCAGATTACCACGGCGGTTTTCCTGTTCCAATAAAGTTTTTGCATTTTCTTCGGAAGTATAATGCATCATGTCCTGCATCCAGTGTTTCTCGCTCATCCAGCCATACGGCACATAGCCCGTCAGCTTGTAACCACAACCAGAAAGGGACGGAGAAATATTTGCCTCGATTTGCGCAATTTGTTCCCGGGCAATAAAGCTGCCAGAGTGACTATAACGAAAATAGTCTGTAGTGCTAACCACGAAATCTGCACAAGTCTGCTTTGCCAGATACTTTTCCATATCAAAGCCCCCTGTAAAAGTAACCAGAATATTAAGAAGCACCACAGAAAGCGAAAGAGAGATCACTACAAGAACAGTTTTCCTTTTATTGCGCCCCAAGTTAGCAAAAGCCATTTGATGTATTTTTGCTCCACGGGTGGTGCGTTTTTTCTTTTTGCTTTTAACAGTTTCCGTATACTTTGTTGCTTCTACCGGAGAAACTTTTGAAGCAATCTTACCCGGACGGGAGCAGGACAGCAAAACTGTAATTAGCGCAAACAGAGCAGACGCAAAGAAAATCAACGGTGAAGTGCTGACGGTGGAAACGCCGGCGCCAAAAGTGGTTCGTGCCATTACGACTGGCGTCAGAGTTGCACCGACACCATATCCCAATAATAATCCAGCGGGAATGCCGACAATGCACAAAAACAGTGCCTGCTGGCGGATAATACGTTTCAGTTGCCGGGGCGTAACACCAATGGTTTTCAGCAAGCCATAGAATCGAATATCCCCGGTAACGGAAATCTGAAATATGTTGTAGATAATCAGATAGCCTGTAAAGATTACCAATGCAAGGAAAGCGAGAATTGCAATCAGTGTTGTTGCATCCATGCTTTCGCCAAGTTGAGAGGATGTGTACCCCCAGTTTACACCGATGCGTACAAGCTCTCCTTCATCCGTTTTGTCCCAAGCATATCCCAAGTCCAGATCCACTTGTTCCATCTGACCACGGATATTCATGCTGGATGCCATCATCACATTCAGATCAATACGAAACGGCTCCAGTCCCTTGGATATAGCTTCCGTTTCCATTTCTTTTGCGTATTCTTCACTGATATTGATATAATGAACGGGACTTATATCATCATATTCCCACCATCCCGCCAGCGTAAATGTATCTGTTTTCTCATAAGGTATTTCGGATAAAGCACCAACGGTATAGGTCAGTTCAATTTCTGCTCCTACTTCCGGCTCAACACCCAATAGCTTTAAAGCATGGGTGTCCATGGTGATTTCCTTTCTTCCTTCTGGGGCATGTCCTGTAGTGGGTTCTGCGAAACTCCATTCAGTACAGTTGTCGTCCATGAAGCTAACTTCGGCTGGAGTTTTTGCGAAAATCCCACTGTCCATATAGCCAATGGTTATGCGTTTGCCAACGGCTTTTACGTTTGAGTGAGCTGATATATTCTCAATCTGTTCTTCTGTTACTTCCTTAAAGGTTCCGTGGCAGTAACCACCGACTTGACGGAACGTGTACATTTCATAGCTGGAATTTATGGACATTACAATGGTAAACAGCGAGGTAAATAGCAGCGCAGTCAAGGCAATGGCAATAATTGCAATGATGTTACGCTTACGGGATGCCCATAGAGAGCGCCAGCTTAATTTTCTGATACATTTTCTGTTCTTGACATTCATCTTCGCCACCTCCTGTTAGTTCTTGGTGACGATCCGTCCATCTTCGATACGGATAATGCGGTCTGCCATCTGCGCAATTTCTTCGTTGTGCGTAATCATTACGATTGTCTGGGCGAACTTTTGACTGGTGACTTTCAAAAGACTCAATACATCTTGGCTGGTCTTGGAATCCAGATTGCCTGTCGGTTCGTCAGCAAGGATGATAGCCGGAGCTGCCGCCAATGCACGAGCGATTGCCACACGCTGCTGCTGACCACCGGAAAGCTGATTAGGCAGAGCATCCAGCTTTTTCTCCAGTCCGAGGGTCTGTACGATCTGCTCAACAAAATCCTTATTGACCTTGCCACCGTCCAGTTCAATGGGTAGAACGATATTTTCATACACATTCAGCACCGGAACAAGATTATATGCTTGGAACACAAAGC
>NZ_JAXXXI010000017.1:0-46286 GCF_037359455.1 Suilimivivens sp. | reverse complement strand
ACCAATCATCGTAAATGGAAGAAGCAAATCCATAATCAACATAAAAATCCAAAACCCCATTGTAAACCCCCTTTACTACAACCTCCGATTGAGCGAGCTCTTTTGCGAGAGATTCATTTTCAGATAAAGCGCCCCCATAGTTGAAACAATCGCTACAAGCAGGCATAGTACCCACAGCAAAATCAGAAATCGGGCATCCGTTACAGACTGCTGACCATTTCCTCAAACAGTTCCGGTTTTAATAAAACCAGTCCCGCATGTCCTAATTCCGGTAATACTGTAAACGCAGTCTGAGGGAATTTACGCTTCATATAATCTATGTCCAGTTTTCTCTCTTTTTCCTCGTTCTTTGCATACCAGTAATGGATCTGTGTATTTATTTCCGGAACAGGATCAGGAACTTTATAGTTATTGCACGAATCAAAAGTCCGCCATAATGTCTTTCTGCTGCAATGTCTCAGAACATCTGCTACATACTGCAGATCCTCTTTAGAATAGTCATCTGTTGCAAATGCCTTTTCCAACAGGCCCACACCACCTGTTCTTCCGATCATCATCATGAGATAATCCTTAAGGGCAATAAACCGTGTCACAATCCATGGCAGCTGATACGGTGTGATGCCGCCATCCATAACGCAATGCTTTATTCTGATCTTTTGTCCAAGCGCTGTCATCAGTGCAATGGAACCTCCCATGGAGCAGCCATATACCGCATATAATTCTGTATAACCCTCTTCCTTCAGCCAGACATTTAATTCTGCAGCAATCTGCTCCACGCTGGTAAAATCACTGTTATTCTCAAAATCATAGCCGGGAAGCGCCGGAACAAGCAGGTGATAATTCTTCTGCAGCAGAGGAATCACATTCTCAAAATAATCCCATTTTACAACTGATGGATGAATCAGCAGAATGGTTTCCTTATTTTCTTTTCCAAATTCATGGATATTCATTACTATATATCCTCTTCTCTCGTTTTCTTTTATTATATTTCAATCCCGTATACCCCACAAGCCCCTGAAATCCGTTGAAAACAAGAAAAAGAGCCAGAACGAAAATCCATCCTGACTCTCTCAATATCTGTCATTTTATTTTCCCCAGACTTCTTCAGCAATTTCCCTGACAAGCTTTAACTTTGCCCACTGTTCTTCCTCCGTAAGCTTATTCCCAATCTCACAGGAAGCAAAACCACACTGCGGACTTAAGTACAGTCTGTCAAGCGGTACATATTTTGCTGCTTCGTAGATCCTTGCGATCACCTTTTCTTTCTCTTCCAATACCGGAGATTTGGTGGTGATAAGCCCAAGAACAACCTTTTTCTCACCTGAAACCTCTGCCAATGATTCAAATCCACCGGAACGCTCGTCATCAAATTCCAGATAGTAAGCAGATACATTTTCCCTGGCAAATAAGGTTTTTGCTACGCTGTCATAAGCACCGCTGCTCGCATAAGTAGAATGAAAATTGCCACGGCACACATGGGTATTGATCACCAGATCATCCGGTTTTCCTTCTATGGCAAGATTATTGATCTCCAGTAGCTGCTCCTTTATCTTCTCAAGTCCTGCTTCATCAGTTCCAAACAGCGCACATGCTCTCGGATCCACCAACATTCCAAAGGAACAGTCATCAAGCTGAATGTTGCGGCAACCTGCTTCATATAGATCCGCAATGACCTTCTGATATTCTCTGGCAATATCAGTAACCAGTTCATCTGTATTTTCATAGTATTTTTTTGTATTATCAAGGGCAAATGGCATGATCATCTGTTCCAGAAACTGTGCCGGTGCAGGAATCGTCTGTTTTGCCACAGTATTTTCATCTTCCAGCGCCTTGATGAATTTAAAATGCTCTACAAAAGGATGTCTGTCCACAGAAACTTTTCCTGTCAGGTAAGTATCATCTATCATAGCTGCTTCCCCGTGGAATGGCAGTCCTGTTTCTGTTTTGGAATGTCCGACTCCCTGAAATCCCCACATAAAATCAAGGTGCCATGTAGCTCTGCGGAATTCTCCATCTGTGATCACATGGTATCCTGCTGCCTTCTGCTTTTCCACAAGCTTCAGAATACAGGTATCCTCAACTGCTCTCAATTCTTCAGCCGTAATCTTTCCTGCCTCGAACTCAGTCCTTGCTTTCTTTAATTCCTCCGGTCTTAAAAAGCTTCCTACAAAATCATATCGAAAGGGTGTCTGCAAATTTTTCATCTTTTTTTCTCCATCAGTAAATATTTTTCTTCATTATAAATGGAGCTTTCCCGTCTGAAAAATACATAAAAATAAAGGTTGTCCATAGTTTTAAGCTATAGCAACTCTGCTTTTTAAAAATATACCGGACATTTTATTTTTCTGTTATGTATGCCTGCAGTGCTTTCAGATAGGAATCTCCCAGCCTGCTGAGGATCCCCTTTCTGTGGGTAATATAACCAATATGCATATTATCCTCATCTGCCAGCGGAACTGCTATAATATCCTTTCCATTCAGCTTTTCATCAATCACACCGCTGCACACCGTATAACCGTTAAGTCCGATCAGAAGATTGAAAAGTGTTGCCCGATCCCGCACTCTGATATTTTTCTTCCGCTCTGATTCCGAAAAAATTTCTTCCGAAAAATAAAAAGAATTATGCTCTCCCTGCTCAAAGGATAAATAGGGATACTGCTCCAGCTCCTTATTGGTGATCACACTTTGCCTTGCAAGCGGATGTTCTCTGCTGATAAATACATGCGGCTTTGCTGTAAACAGCAGATGAAATTCCAGATCATGAGATTTCAGAAGCTTTCCTATCACCTTCTCATTAAAATCATTCATAAACAGGATTCCCAGTTCACTTTTCATTCTGACCACATCCTCAATGATCTCATAAGTCTGTGTCTCTCTCAGACTAAAATCATATTCATCCTGTCCATATTCCTTGACCAGGTCAACAAAAGCATTAACGGCAAAGGAATAATGCTGGGTGGATACACAGAACTGCTTTTTCCCACCATGATTTCTTTTATACTTGTCTTCCAGAATGGCTGCCTGCTCCAGCACCTGTCTTGCATAGCCAAGGAAGTCATTACCTTCCCTGGAAAGGCTGATTCCCTTATTGGTCCTGTTAAAGATGACGATATTCATTTCCTTTTCCAGCTCATGAATGGCATTGGTAAGGCTGGGCTGGGAAATATATAACTTATTCGCCGCTTCTGTAATTGTTCCTGTTTCCGCTACTGTTATCACGTATTTTAACTGCTGTAGGGTCATAACTTTCCTCCCATTTCTGTCCTACTTTTACATTTTCAACCGGTCTGATCTTTTTCTTTTTTCCGCCGGATCAGGAACATGGCAATTCCCGCACCACAGATGATCAGATATCCGAGGATACTGATGACATCCGGCACTTCTCCCAGAAAGATCATGCCAAGCAGGGCAGCAAATACGATCTGCGTATAATCATATACAGACAGTTCACTGGCAGGTGCATAGGTGTATGCCGCCGTAATGGAAAACTGTCCCAGTGTTGCGGAAAGACCTGCCATTAAAAGTGATACAAGCTGCCACCATGTAAGTGGCTGATGATCAAAAATAATAAACGGGATCGCACATACACAGGAAAATACAGAAAAGCAGAATACTATAAGCGGTCCCCGGGCACCAAGCTTTGTTGCCATACGCACGTTAGTATACGCCAGGCCTGCTCCCATCCCACCTAACAATCCGATAAATGCCGGGAATGTAGCAACGCTGTCAAACCCGGGTCTTAAAATGAATAGTGCACCCACAAATGCTGTCAATACGCAGGCAAACTGATATAATTTGATTTTTTCCTTTAACAGAAAATAAGAAAAAATGATGGCAAAAAAAGGTGACAGCTTATTAAGCATGGATGCATCCGCAATATACAGCTTTCCAATGGCATAGAAGTTTGCAAAGATCCCAATTGTCCCAAACAAAGACCGGAAAAAAATATATTTCCCGGTTCCCTTCGGAATGGTGAATGGGATCTTTTCCTTTTTCATAACGGTAAATGCAAAGAAAACGGCTACCAGATTACGGAAAAAGCTCTTTTCAATCGCCGGCAGATCACCCGCCAGCTTCACAAACAGATTCATAAAAGCGAATCCGAAGGCCGCCAGAATGATATAAAAAATCCCCTTATATTTATCTTTTATTTTCATGTTGTATGATTCCCTTAATCTCCTCCAGATTTTTTGCGAAATAAATCCCTTCCTGACGCTCCTTGGATGACAGTCCTTTTTCCTGCATATGCAGAAGCAGCTCCTTCAGGCTATCATAATAACCATTCAGATTATAAAGAATACATGGTGCAGACAGCCATTTCAATGACACCTTGGACATTACCTCAGCAATTTCCTCAAGTGTTCCTGTTCCGCCCGGAAAAGCGATAAAAGCATCCCCAAGCTCGATCATCTTCGTCTTCCGTTCGGTCATATCCTTTGTCACGATAAGCTCTGTCAGCCTGTCATACTCAAAGCCCTGGTCTATAAATATCTGCGGTTCCACGCCGATCGCCCTGCCACCGGCATCCAGCACGCTTTCTGCAACTTCCCCCATAAGCCCGTTTTTTGATCCGCCATAAATAAGTGTATTTCCACTGGATCCTATCCACGTTCCAAGCTCACGCACTGCTTCTTTTAAAAGTGGATCATTTCCCTCATTTGCTCCAAGATATACCGTAATATTCATAACCTTCTCCTTTTCTTCTATCCACTCTGACTGATCCTGCTGCCTCTAATCAAACATAGTCCTCCAGTCCGGATCCTCATAAGCATCAAAGCACATCAGTATCTGATCCTTCGTGGTTTTCTCAACAGCAAGCACCTCAGGAATACTTTCCCTATCAAAGAACCCGATCTCTATCGTTTCTATGTTTTTCATAAATTCGCCGCTCTCATACCTGCACAGGATAAAGACCTTCATAACACCAAACGCATAATTCTGAACATTATGCTTTCTCCAGTCCTGTACCGCGATCAGCCTGTCCGCATGCACCGTAAAGCCTGTTTCCTCCCGTACTTCCTTTTCTGTATTGGAAGCTACTGACTGATCCACATCACACCATCCGCCCGGCAGTGCCCAGGTTCCATTATTTTCATGTACAAGCAGGATCTTCCCATCTGAAAACACAGCTGCCCGTGTATCTACCTTGGGTGTCTGATACCCTGTTTCATTGCAGAACAGATCCCTTATCTTATCAACCGGAATATCTGTCTTTTCAGACATCATTTCTGCTGCGATCTCACGCAGCTCCTCATAACGCTCCTTATCATATTTATCCTTCCCATACTGAAGCCCTGCCTGCGCAATGCTCTGGATCCGGATCGCAAATTCCAGCCATTTATCATTCATATCTCTCTCATCCTCCATCTTACTGATATAAAGCAGAATACGATATCAATATTAATTACAGCTTTCATCTGATTTGTCAAGAAACATACAACTTTATCTAAAAAGTGGCAAAAGTTGTTGAAAATCCTAATTTTTGTATGTTAATCTTACAAAGGAGCTTGTGACTTCCTGTGGAATTGGTGGGCACTGCCAGCCTCAGATTCCCTGCGGACGATCTATGAAAATTCCGCCACATATCTGGCTAAAAGAAATGATTATGGAAAATAAAAAGAAAATTCTTATAAAGCTTTTCATCTCGACCCTGTATCTCAGCACTTTTACATTCGGAGGCGGATATGTGATCGTGACTTTAATGAAGAAAAAATTTGTAGATGAATACCACTGGATTGAGGAGAATGAGATGCTGGATCTCGTTGCGATTGCACAGTCAGCTCCAGGACCCATCGCTGTCAACGGGGCAATTGTAGTCGGTTACAAATTAGCCGGGATGACAGGTGTGGCCACAGCGATCATCGGCACAATCATCCCTCCATTTCTCATTATCTCCCTGATCTCGATCTGCTACAACGCGTTCCGTGACAACTTTATCATCAGTCAGATGCTTTCCGGCATGCAGGCCGGTGTCGGAGCTGTGATTGCCTCTGTAACATATGAAATGGGGGCAGAAATCATCCACAAAAAGAATGCTGTTTCCACGTGCATCATGGCTGCTGCGTTCCTTGCCTCCTGCATTTTTCATATCAATGTCATCATTATTGTAATTGCCTGTGGTCTGATCGGCGCACTACGGACATTCGTGGTAGAAAGGAGAATGAAAAAATGATCTATCTCCAGCTTTTCTTAAGTTTTCTGCAGATAGGCATGTTCAGCTTCGGCGGTGGATACGCGGCAATGCCGCTGATCCAGGGACAGGTCGTGACCACCCATCACTGGCTCTCGATGGAAGAATTTACAGATCTGATCACGATCTCCCAGATGACACCGGGACCCATTGCCATCAATTCTGCAACCTTTGTCGGAATAAAGATTGCGGGCATCGGCGGCGCTCTTGCGGCTACCTTTGGATGCATCCTGCCGTCCTGCATCATCGTCACCTGCATTGCCAGACTGTATTTAAAATACAGAAACCTGACACTTTTACAGGGAATCCTGAACTCCCTGAGGCCTGCGGTCGTTGCTTTGATCGCCTCCGCCGGGATTTCGATCCTCATCACTGCATTTTGGGGCAGTAAGGCAGTGATCGCCTTTGCAAACACAAACTGGTTACTTGTAGTGATTTTTGCTGTCTGCATTATCCTGCTTCAGAAGCTTAAGATGAATCCGATCCTGGTGATGGTGCTGGCCGGGGTCATAAAGACCGTCGTTTCCTTGGTCATCAGCACATTTTAAGATTTGTATACCAGCACACAAATCATCCGTCTTCTACAGGATAACGGATTCCCTTTAAAGCTGATATAAAGTCTCCCCAATATCCCCACTGATACAGACAGACTGCTTTCTGATCTCATCTGGTGCAAATGCCTCGTCATAATTCAGACAGGCATACGTGGACTTCGGATTTCTGGCTGTCATCTGCCAGAAGGGATACTTGATAATACCGGGGGTGTTATATCCAACCCCAAGCTCCAGAAACAGTATCTTCATATTGTTTCTCGTCCGCAGAAAATTCTCATACCTTTCAGCTGCCCTGTGCCAGCCTTCATCCTCTACAAAGGTAGCATCCGAACGAAGATTCATAGTAAGAGGTCTTCCGCAGTGTGAACAGACAGGAATGAGCTCAGACGGTATCGTGCTAAGTAGCTTTTTTTTCTGTGATACGATCAAGCTCCCATCGGCTGCAATTTCACATCCCTGTTCCAGTACCATTTTTCGCACTGCCTCTTCATTATCATACGTTTCCTGGCAGCATGGATTACTGCACTGGAACAGCCCATAATCACCCTGCGTATAAAATAATCTCTTTTTATCAAACATGGCCTTCTGGAAGCAGTGATCCACATTCGTCGTGATCACAAAATAATCCTTATCCTTTACCAGCTCCAGGACTCTGTCATACACCGGCTTTGGCGCATCCATGTACCGGTTGATATAAATATAGCGGCTCCAGTACGCCCAGTATTCCTCCAACATGTCATAAGAATAAAAGCCTCCGGAATACATATCGTGGAAATCATATTTTTCCTCAAAATCAGAAAAATACTGTTTGAATCTTTCTCCACTGTATACAAAGCCCGCTGATGTGGAAAGTCCTGATCCGGCACCGATCACAACAGCATCTGCCTCACTGATCTTTTCTTTTAATTCTGTTATCTTATCCGAGTAATCTCCGGTAGATTCTTTCATCTTCTTCTTTAAAAACATTGAATATCACCTGAATCCCTGAATTTGTTTTTTCTTTGAACTCTCTGACTGTCTGCACGGCAATCTGTGCTGCTTTTTCATTTGGAAACATAAACACACCTGTTGAAATGCAGCAGAATGCAATACTTTTTACTCCATGCTCCTCTGCTGTACGCAGACAGGACTCATAACAGGACGAAAGCAGCCTCTCATGCTTTCCGGTAAGCCATCCCTGCACAATAGGTCCTACCGTATGGATCACATAATCACAGGGAAGATTAAAAGCCGGTGTGATCTTCGCCTGCCCTGTGGGTTCTTCGTATCCCTGCTGCCGCATCATATTATCACAGTAATTTCGAAGCTGGATCCCGGCATAAGTATGAATGCAGTTATCAATACAGCTGTGACATGGCTGATAACACCCGGTCATTCCACTATTTGCAGCATTGACGATCGCTCCCACCTGAAGTCTTGTAATATCACCCTTCCAGATATATAGACCCGGCTGCAGCTCTTCCATATCTTCCAGTGTCACAACTCCTTTTTCTTCCTGTACCTGCTGCAAATACGCATCCTGGACAGCCAGAAATTCCTCATCAATATCCTTTGGCATACGCACATTCATCAGAGAACGAAGCATCTTCTTCTGCTCCTGTGTATCATCAGGTACTTCATATTCTCTGTAATGCATATTTTCATCAAGCAGCTTCCTGATCAGCCATTTTCTTCGTTCATCCTGTTTCATATTGAGACTCAATTCCTCTCTATCGCCTTCACAGGACAGTTCTCATAACAGTTTCCACAGTGCAGACAATGATTCTGGTTTATCACATATGGGTTTCCTTCATCAATGCACCTCTGTGGACAGACTCTTTTGCATTTACCACATCCGATACATTTCTCTGTGATATGATATCCCTTCTTTTTCAGGGTAACACTTCCAAGGCTATATGTCTCCCTGAATATGGGATTCACTCCCAAATTAAAGTACTCCACTTCTGCCTGATCAATACAGAATATAATTCCAATATCTCTCGTATCACCTTGGTAAACATTGGCAAGATACGGCTGCTCTTCAAAGATAAGATCTCTCCATTTCTCCTGCTCTTCCTCTGCCACTGCATAAGCCTTTCCGGACATACGGATCATTTCCTTGTATCTGGTATAACACAAAATCTGTACCCTGCCATCCTCCTGAAGCTCTCTGCAGAAATTTTTTCCTCTTGCAGTAAAAAAATATATCGCATCCTTTTCATAATGAATGGCACTGATATTCCTGATCTGCGGTGCTCCTTCCTGATCGACCGTAGCAAAAGCAAGTACACCTACCAGTTCCATTTTCTTAAGACATGTTTCCAGATTCATTCTTTATTCTCTCCTCTCATATAGCATGGCAGTTCCTCCCCTGTGATCTCATTCCTTGTTTTCCAGCACTGCGGATCAGCTCCATAAAAATTCCCTGTAGTTCCGTTTGCTACAGCCGGACATCCCCGGCACCATGCCTTCAATTCACATTTACTGCACTTTTCAAATTTATCGTACTCTCTGTACTTCTCTATCTGACAGATCCACACATCTGCCAGCCTGTCTTCAAACACATTTGCTACCCGGCTGTCGGTTACTCTCCTGCAGGCCATCACATCTCCGTTTGAAGCTATGGTGATATGACAGTTTCCGCAGTTACAGCCTCCATATATCATACCGTCTTTTACATTCTGCGGTAACTGAAACTGCCCGGTTTCATATTCATACAACGTCCAGAGGTGATCCTTTTTGTTAAAATAAGTCTCACATCCTGCTGCCTCATAGGCTTTAAACTTGGCATCACAAATTTCCAGAAGCTTTCTGTACTCCTGTGGTGTCATACTGGTATCCACCTCACCGCCTGTCGGAACATATCGTGAAAATGCAAATACCTTTACCTTTGCTTTTACAACTTCGTCAATAATGTCAGGTATGCGGTGCTCCACAGAATGGACTCTGTTATCATACATATACTGTTGCTGCTCATACAGCCTCGTGATGGTAAGATATAAGTTGATGTCCTTACCTGTCATGGCGTATCCTTCACTCATGAACTGTTCCAGATACCGGAGATCCCTTTTCACATATGCAAGCTGTTTACGAAGTGCGCTGCGGATCTTTTTTGATGTATGTTTTTTGCTCTTGGCAAACGCAAGATACTCTTTTCTGGCACGTTTACGGTATCTTCTTGGCAGCTTAAGACTATAGCATTTACAAAAACGGTAAATGATATTTTCCAGTTTTTCCCTTGCTTCGTTCAAAAGAGAGACGTCCTGCGGATAACGGATGTTTGCAGGCGAGCAGGTTGCATCGATAGTCAACGTTCCTTTATTCGTATCTTCCTTTGCGGTATCATCGTTACTGTTTTTCTCTCCGGATGGAGGGGCAGGGTCATCTTTATCATCATCCTTGTGATCGAGAAGATACTCATTTGCTTCCATCAGCATCTCTGCTGAAATGCGTTTGCGGAAAAGAACCAGTGTACTTGCATCAAACGGAGCTTCTTCCTGAAAGCCCGGAAGCCCAATAAAGTACTGCAGATACGGATTCTCAGCGATCTGATCGACGAGTTCACGGTCGGAATACTGAAATCTGGTCTGAATGATCAGAGCTCCCAATGCCATACGGAGAGGCTTGGCAACATTACCTGTACCACTTGGAAACAGTCTGGCATATTTTTCTTCAAACTCATCCCAAGGTATTCGGTCAGCCAATTTTATCCAGCGGTTATCCTGATTCATATGGAGTCCCATAGGCTGGTTGAAATTGAGGAATGAATGCTATAACTTGTCAATCGGTCTGTACATTGTTTTAGCCCCTTTATCCTTAAAATTTGTAAGAAAAATGCATGAAAAATAATTTGATTTCATAAAAATCCTTGTAATTATTGTACCAGAAAATGGGGTAATAGTCAGTAAAATCAAGTGTTTCTAATTTGTTCAGCAGACACTAATTAAAAAAATTGTTCTCACCCATTATGAGAAGATTTGCCGAAGTAACTTCAGCCTTGAGGATAGAGCGACCGGAATTTTCTTTGGCAATTGAGAATCTTGTCAAACCTTCTATAAAAAATAAATATGGGTGAGAGTTTTTGGGATTTTTTGTACCTAAGTATATATAGAACATATAGGATCTTAGAAAATGCGTAACAGTTCAGCCATGTAGAAATGATAGTATAAGAGGACTGTGGGAGCCTGCTCACTAAGGGAGGCGTATACTATCATTTCTATAGTGCGGACGCCCGACATGAAATAAGTTGCCCGAAAGTGTGGATATTGATTAGTTAGACCATAGAAAGCGGCAACTTATGAATGGAAAGGGCTGATCTGTTGCGAAAATGCATTACAGTAAGGGGAGGACAGCGCAGAATGAGAAAAAAGGTAAAACGAATTTATGGAATATTGCTGAGTATGGGCATGCTCTTAACATTATTATCAGTGCCGGTATGGGCAGCAGAGCCGGTTAAAACAGAAGCGGGATACGAGCAGGAACAAGAACGGCAGCAAAAGCAGCCCCAGGAGCAAAAGCAGACGCAGGAGAAAAAGCAGCCCCAGGAACAGGGGCAAATGCAGGAGCAAGAGCAGATGCAGAAGCAAGAGCAGATACAGGGGCAGACGCAGCAGCAGGAGGAAGGACAGTCGCAGGAATATACTGAGACCTGTGATACGCTGACAAAAAACTGCGTTCATGAGCACACATCAGAATGCTATCCGCAGACCACCGGAACCGGTACGGTGTCCGGAAATGATGCAATGGAATCCGAAGAAGCCCAGCCGACAGCATGTACTCATGTATGCAGCGAAGAAAGCTCCGGCATAAATGTTGAAAATACGTTGAGAGCAAATGGACTGCCAATTGTTATGGCTCCCAATAACCGTGGAGATGTGGAATTGAAGCAGGATACTATTGGGAATTATAGAGTGCAATCTCCCGGCGGCGATTCTTTTTATAGGCTTCCGTCTGGAAATTACCGTCTGGGAGAGGATATAACGCTGGATAAAAGGCTTGTAATTGGGAAAGTAGAAACTTCTTACACTGTTTCATTGGATTTGAATGGTCATAAGCTGGAGATGGGCGACGACAATACAATATCACTGCTGGATTCAAGTGAACTGAACATAAAAAATGCAAGTCAGCAGGAAGGGGAAATCATTAATGGATCGAAGAGAGGGATTCAAATTAATTTGGGTGCAAAACTCAGGGTTTATGGAGGAACGATAGATTCCATCATCACGTATTTTGATAATGCTGAATTCTATCTGTATGGAGGAACAATTAAAGGTAATATTGAATTTCCTGTGCTTCCATACGCTATTCCAAATGCAGTATTATATGCAAATGGAGGAATTGTGGAAGGAAAACTGCTAATATATACACGTCAAAATGATAAGCTGACGATACGTACTGAGAAATCTGCTGCTTCAATGACAACTTTCAAGGGATTCGTGATGAACTGTAAGATAGAAGGCGGTATATTTAGCGGCGCCGTGGATGGGAGTTGTCAAATCGAGGACAGCGCAAAAGTTACGGTTGAATTTGATACAAAAGGAGGCGGATCAATTCCTCAACAGAAAGTTCTTCGTGGACAGAAAGCGCAGGATCCCGGAGCTCCTGTGCAGGACGGTTATGAATTTGAAGGCTGGTATGTGTCTGGAAATTCAAATCCTAAGTGGGATTTCAGTGATAATGTTACAGATAATCTGAATCTTGAGGCTCATTGGAATAAAGTTTATCAGGTGACAATGCAAACAAATGGAGGAACGATTGCACCTGGTAGGGAGATTAAAAGCTATACCGGGGGGACATCATTAACTCTGCCGGGAGCAGGTGACATCACCCGCGGAGGCTATACTTTTGCAGGCTGGTATGAGGATAGAGGCTTCTCCGGCTCTCCTGTTACGGAAATCAGCATCACTGACACAGGAGATAAGACCTTCTATGCGAAGTGGTCAGCCAATACTTATATCGTGAAGCTGGAAACAAATGGAGGCAAGATTGCAGACGGCAAAGATGTAACCGACTATACCTGTGGCACGGGTGCGGCTCTGCCGGGAGCAGGTGACATCACCCGCGGAGGCTATACTTTTGAAGGCTGGTATGAGGGCATTGATTTCTCCGGCGCTCCTGTTACGGAAATCAGCAGAACCGATACAGGAGATAAGACCTTTTATGCGAAATGGAAGCAAAATACAGTGCCGGTAACCCCAGCTCAAACAGAACATAATGACGCAAACCATGATAATACCAACCATGACAATTCAGGTGATACGAAGGAAAGCAGTGGCACAGCTCCGGTGAGCTATCCTGTCCTGACCTTTGATACCTGTGGTGGAAGCAGTATCAAAGCAGTTCGCGCATGGAAAGGACATATAATTAATCTTTCCGGCTACCGGCCAACCCGTGAAGGTTATGAATTCAGAGGCTGGTATGCGGATCGGAATCTGACACAGCCCATTACGGAAATCCGGCTTGATGGAAACAGGACGGTTTATGCAGGCTGGATCAAGCAGGTAGAGCAGACCGGTGAAAATTCCAAACCGAAGGCAGTTCCGGCACAGCTTATAGCAGGCGATAACGCAAAGACCGTAAGGAAAGACAACGGAAAATCTCTTATCGGAGCTTACGAACCGGGTTCATCGGACACACCAGAGGATACGGAGAATCAGAGCACAGAAGACCAAACTATGGAAGATCGAGGCACGGAAGACCAGGTCACGGCGGATCAAGTCACAGGAGATCAAAGAACGGAGGATACCGGGGATGATCAGAAATCAACAGCGGAGAATAATCCCGCAGACAATAACCCAGCAGACAATGATTCAAAGTCGGATGACAGTACGAATTTGCCGTCAGAGGACAGCTCCCACAGTGGCGGCTGGATCCCGGTTATCTGTATTTGTGCAGGATCTTTGGTGATCGGATCTGGCTTACATCTGGGATTTCGGAAATGGAAGAAAACAGATAGGAAATAATACAGGATTGAAACCCTTATAAATAAGGCTTTGAAAAGGAGGTGACACATTCTATGTACAATAATCAAAAGCGGGTGGAACTGGTAAAAAGACGAATTTATGAAAGAAACTGTCAGCAGCAGAGACATGGAATTTACGGACTGTCTGCGGCGTGCATGGTTTTATTCGCCTTTCTTGCGGGATCGCTTCATGTGGTGGCAGGACATACACAGATGGCGGCTCAGGGCATGTACGGTTCTGTCCTGCTGTATAAAGATGCAGGAAGCTATGTGCTTGTGAGTGTTGTTTCCTTTGTTCTGGCAGTTGCGGTTACGTTATGCTGTATCAGATTGCGGGACAGGGAACGTGGGTTAAGGGAGCGGAAAAGAAAGAATGAATTACCGGAAAAGGAGGACAAAAGAGATGGAAGGTAAAATAACAGGAACAGGAAAAAGAATCATGACTATGATGCTGTCAGTGATCATGGTGACAGGTATATTTGCCGGGATGAAACTGGAGGTAAGGGCAGCGAAGACTTATTCCTTTGATTTATCAGATCCTGGCGGCTTTATGTTCGCATTACAAAATACTTATTATTCTGATGATACACTTTTTTTTACCGGTTTTTCCCAGCCACCAGCAGGCGATAGCTATAGCTATATAGTTCGGTGGGACTATATTTATAATTCAAAACGTGTTGGAAGTAGTATAACAACTTGTGGTGAAAATCTAAGTAATGTTTCTATTACGATTCCCAATGATAGCCAATATGATTATGCAAAATTGGTTGACTATACCCCTCCGACAGTATCCCAGGGGCCGATTCAAGTTGTTGAATTTGTTTTTAATATTTATTATCCCTTTACTCCTTCGCAGCCCACAGTTACTCCTCCTTCGCAGCCCACAGCTGCTCATTCAACGGAATCATCTGCCGCACCATCCCACGAATGCAGCTTCCAGTGGGTAACAACGGTAGAACCGCAGCCCGGTATAGACGGCTTGGAAGAGTATAAATGTATGTCCTGCGGTATGGTTAAGGAATCCCAGCCCATTCCTGCAAGTATGGCCGCTGTGAAAAACCTGTATGGCTTCATCAAGGATGCACCGGAAAACGGAAATGTCACAATTGACTTTGGTAAGCTCCATACCATCAGCGATTATCTTTTAAATAAAATGTCGGAAAGAAGCGATGTAACAGTGACCATAAGCTTTGAATATTATAGTGCACAGTACGAGATTACGTTCCCATCGGGAACAGATTACTCCACTGTTTTGGAGGATGAAGATACGATGTATGGATATTTCGGTGTAGCAGCAAGGCTTGGACTTACGGTAGAAGCTAAATAGAGGTGATTCTGAAACAGCTGGAAGAAAAAGAACCATTGCCAGATAAGGAAAAAGATCAGATGGCATTGGTAAGCGCTGCAAAGCAGCACAGAGCGATTGCGGAAGAGATTATTCTCAAGGAATTGATTTATGTTTAAATGAAGGTGATGAGATCGTGGAATGCGATCTCATTATTATATGTGAATGTGAAATAGCAGTAGGCAGAATGAGAAAAACAGGGTAAAATAAAGCCATAAAATCCGAGTAACAATAAGAGCTGATTATAGAAGAAATTTGAAATGTCAGATTGACATATCAACTTGTAAAAGTTGTGATGTTGTTGCAAAAAATATTAAAAGGAGGTCGTTCTGATGGATAGAGCGTTTTATAGTGAGATTAAGAAAATACTCACAAATGCGAGAGACAAAGTTTATCAGACTGCCAATTTTACTATGGTGGAAGCCTACTGGCAAATTGGAAAGTCTATTGTGAAAGAACAAAATGGAGAAGAACGTGCCGAATACGGAACAGGTTTACTCAAAGAATTATCGAAGCAGATGACACAGGATTTTGGAAGAGGTTTTACGGTTGCAAATTTAAAAAATATGAGACAGTTTTATCTGACTTTTCCAAATGGCTACGCACTGCGTAGCGAATTGAGTTGGACACATTATCGACTTTTAATGCGAGTGGAAAATGACAATGCAAGACAATTTTATATGGACGAAGCAGTAAAATCTCAATGGAGTACTCGTCAGTTAGAAAGACAGATTAATACATTTTTTTATGAGAGATTGTTATCAAGTAAGAATAAAGAGGAAGAAGCCATGACACTGGCCAAAAATGCCAGAGAGACTATGGGCAGACTGTTCACCTGTGATCCCGCAGAAACAACAGATGAAGAAATTGCCGGTATATGAAAGAGCATATAAATAAGAGTTTTCTTGTGATTACTACTCCCATGTGATATTCTGAAAGAGCAGAAATAAATCATATTTCACAAAGAGAGCTAAATAATGATACCAATTATTATCCCAGCTTATGAACCCGATCAGCGACTGATCGGGTTACTTAAGGAATTATCAGAATATCCCTATGGCCCTGTCATTCTGGTAAATGACGGAAGTGGATCAGCCTATGAAGATATTTTCAAAGCAGCAAAAAATCTGCTTTCTGAAAAAGCTATCCTCCTGACACATGAAGTAAACAGGGGCAAAGGACGGGCATTAAAAACTGCATTTCAATATATCCTGGAGCATCTGCCAAAAGCAACCGGAGCCGTAACAGCAGATTCCGACGGACAGCACACGAAAAAATCAATCATGAATGTGGCAGAAATGATGCTGCATAATCAGGGAGATCTTATCCTCGGCGTCCGTACCTTTGACAGAGAAGATATTCCCTGGAAAAGCCGTTTTGGCAACCGTCTTACAGAAAAGGTATTTACCTATGTGGCAGGTGTCCATATCAGTGATACCCAGACAGGACTTCGTGGTATTCCAAGGGAGTTTATGAAAGAGCTGCTTACCATTTCTGCAGACCGGTTTGAATTTGAAACACAGATGCTTCTTCTGGCTTCCGGTCAGTACAAGATCCAGGAAATTCCAATTGAGACGATTTATGATTCCAAGGAAGATCATCAGACTCATTTTAATCCGCTGAAGGATTCTATGAAGATCTATGCAGTTCTTGGAAAATGGTTTTTAAGATATACACTGGCATCCTTTTCATCCAGCATTGTAGATCTTTTGCTGTTTACCATACTCTGCCATTTTCTAAGGGATCAGCTTACAGCATATGTAGCAGTAGCTACCGTAATGGCAAGAATCATATCAGCAGCTTATAATTATACTGTCAATTATAAGATTGTTTTCAAAAGCAGGGAAAACATGGGAAAGGCAGCCTGGCAGTATGCCCTGCTTGCTGTCGTACAGATGGGTATGAGTGCCCTGCTTGCAACAGGCGGTGTAAAGCTTCTGCCATTTATACCGGAAGTAGTTACAAAGGCAATCGTTGATACGATCCTGTTTTTTGCCAGCTATCATATTCAGAAAAAATATGTATTCTAAAAGAATCCGCAGAACTCAGTTTTCTGCGGATCCTTTTATATTAAATACTTTCGTTATTCTCTGCTGCTTCTGACACAACTGCACCGGATACGGCTGCTACAACATCCTTTTTATCATCACCGGAGAGTCCGGTAACATTGATGTTCTTATTTACCTTGGCATCGTAGGTTCCTGCCTTTACGATATCAGCAAGATCAATACCTACTGTTTCCTTCATAGTTTCAAAAAGCTTTGCCATGACACTTGGAACATTGTCTGCTACATTGCCTACACCATTTCCTCCATCACCGCCGATAATTGTGATCTTATCAATCTGGGTAAGAGGCTCGGCAATTTTTCCGGCGATCTCAGGAAGAACCTGGATCAGCATTTCTGCCATAGCCGCATTGTTGTACTTCTGGTAAGCAAGTGCCTTCTTCTCCATGGCTTCTGCTTCCGCAATACCCTTTGCACGGATTGCCTCAGCTTCTGCTTCACCGACCATACGGATACCGGCTGCCTCCTGCTCCTTGGCGAATTTCTGTGCTTCTGCAGTTGCCTTCATTGCTTCTGCTTCTTTTTCACGTTCAAACTTCTCAGCTTCTGCATTCTTCATTCTCTCATACAGCTCTGCTTCTGACTGCTGCTGACGGGCGAATTTTTCTGCTTCCGCTTTCTTCTTAACTTCTGCATCCAGAGCCTTTTCCTTAACCTCGGCTTCTTTCTGCTTCAGGATAACTTCCTTTTCCTGCTTTGCAATGCTTGCTTCCTGAGTAGCAACCTCGATCGTCTTTCTCTGTTCCTGCTCCTGGATACTGTAGGCTGCATCTGCCTCTGCTCTCTTAGTATCCTCCATTTTCTGAAGCTCTGCCTTCTGAAGGGCAAGCTCATTATTCTTCTTGGCAATCTCACGCTCAGCATTGATTCTTGCATCATTTGCCTGCTTGTCAGCCTCTGCCTTTGCTACAGCGATTTCCTTCTCTGCTTCTGCTTTGGCTATAGCTGCTTTTTTCTTGATCTGGGAAATGTTATCAATACCAAGGTCATCGATAACACCATTTCCATCAGCAAAATTCTGCACATTAAAGCTGACAATATCAAGACCCATAGCAGCCAGGTCAGGCTCTGCATTTTCCTTTACCAGATTTGCGAATTTCTGACGGTCACTGACCATTTCTTCCAGTCTCATGCGTCCTACTATTTCACGCATATTACCTTCCAGAACCTCTCTGGCAATACTTGCTATGTACTGTGTATTCTGATTCAGAAAGTTTTCTGCTGCCAGTGCCAGCTTATCCTTCTCACTGCTGATCTTGATGTTGACGGCTGCATCTACCTGAATATTGATATAATCAGCGGTAGGTACGGCATTAGATGTTTTGACATCGATTGCGATCAGCTTCAGACTCAGTTTATCCATTCTTTCAAGAAAAGGAATCTTTACACTTGCCTTACCAATAATAACCTTTTTTCGAAGACCGGAAATAATATAAGCGGTATCCGGCGGTGCTTTTTTGTAACCGGTCACAATGATAACAAGTATGAGAACGATTACTACTGCTGCAATGATTGGTCCAATCATTCTGTTACCCTCCTGTGGTTTTCATTTTTTATTAATTCACCAGCCCCTTTAAGCTGTCTGAACCCCATTTTCTTCCTTATCCCTGGAATACAGGAATTTCAGAACAATTGGTGTTGAGATTGAAGATACAATGATCAGCAGGATAACAGCTGTAAAATAAACCGGATCGATCAGGTTCATGGAAAGACCCTTTTGAGCTACGATCAGTGCTACTTCTCCACGGGTCATCATTCCCACACCGATCTTCAAAGCATCCTTTCCTTTAAATCTGCATATCCTGGCCATCAGTCCACAGCCAATTATCTTACTTATAAGTCCTACAATTACAAATCCTACAGCAAACAGAAGGATACCACCTGTTACATCATTCAGATCTGTTTTCAGTCCTATACTTGCAAAGAAAACAGGTCCAAACAGCATATAGGAATTGATGTCGATCTTTCTTTCAATATATTCAGAATCATTGATAGAACAGAGAATGATACCTGCCACATAAGCCCCTGTAATATCTGCAATACCGAAATACTGTTCTGCCACATAGGACATAATGAAGCAGTAAGCCAGACCTGCGATTGGGATTCTTCTGGTATGCGGATATCTTTTATCTATCCATTTAAATATTTTATAAGAAATAAAACCAACTCCTACAGCAAGTACAAAGAAAAGAATTGTATTTATTACAACAGTAGAAGGCTTTGAATCCGGATTTTTAAAGCCTATGACAAATGTAAGTACAATAATACCAATAACATCATCAATGATGGCTGCACTTAAAATTGTAGTACCTACTCTTCCTTTCAGCTTTCCCATTTCTTTTAGAGACTGTACGGTAATGCTGACAGAAGTAGCTGTTAATATAGTTCCTATAAACACTGCCTCATAAAATTCATTGGATCCCCAGGGTGCAAATCCATAAAAGACCATATAATACAATGCACCAAGAACCAATGGAATAAATACACCGGCACAGGCGATCAGTGCTGCGATCGGTCCTGTTTTCATGAGTTCTTTCAGATCTGTCTCAAGACCTGCAGAAAACATAAGCAGGATAACACCGATTTCTGCCATCTGCAGGATAAAATCTGACTGATCAACAAGTCCAAGAATACTGGGTCCTATCAGAAGTCCTGCTATGATCTCGCCTACCACCTGAGGCGCTTTGCATTTTCTTGCCAGAATCCCGAACAGCTTTGCTGCGATGATAATAATAGCAAGATCCTTTAAAATTGAGTAACTTTCCATAATAGTTCATCTCCTCACTCATCATCTTCTTCTTTTGGAAGCGTTACTTCTTCATCTTCTTCTGTTATTTCTTCCATGGCATCATCCGGATTTTCAAATTCCTGATCCCCATTGGAAACCCTTTCTCTTACCTTAGCGATCTGCGCAACCTTAACACCATCATCCAGATTGATCAGCTTCACACCGGAGGTGATCCTTCCAAGCTTTGATATTTCTGCTACACGGAGCTGGATGATCGTTCCTGCTGTTGTGATCATCATGATCTCATGATCATCATCCACAGCCTTGACACCAACTACATATCCTGTCTTTTCTGTGATCTTATAGCATTTAACACCCTTACCGCCACGCTTCTGCACAGTGAATTCATCCAGATATGTACGCTTACCCATACCATTTTCAGAAACGATAAGAAGAGAATCTCCCTGATGATCAAGCTGCATGCCAATGATCTCATCACCGTCATCCAGATTCATACCAATAACACCCATAGAGCTCCTGCCTGTTGCCCTGACATCTGTTTCCTTAAAGCGTATACACATACCATGCTTTGTTACAAGAAAAATCTCTGTATTTTTATCAGTGATCTTAACCTCAATCAATTCATCATCATCTCTCAGGCTGATTGCTGCAAGACCATTCTTACGTACATTCATATACTCCATAACACTGGTCTTCTTCGCAATACCATTTTTTGTGATCATGAAGAGATTCTTATTTTCTTCAAAATCCTTGATCGGAATGATAGCTGTTATCTTTTCTCCAGGATTCATCTGCAGAAGGTTTACAATTGCCGTTCCTCTTGAGGTTCTGGATGCTTCCGGTATTTCATAGGCCTTCAGTCTGTAAACCCTTCCAAAATTCGTAAAGAACATGATATAGTGATGGGTAGTCGTCATAAGAAGATCTGCAATGAAATCCTCATCAATCGTCTGCATTCCCTTGATTCCCTTACCACCACGGTTCTGTGACTTGAAGTTATCCACAGTCATACGCTTGATATATCCAAGATTTGTCATGGCGATGATCGTATTATCTCTGGGGATAAGATCCTCCATGGAAATATCATATTCATCAAAACCGATAACACTTCTTCTGTCATCTCCATACTTTGCAGAAATTTCACTGATCTCTGTCTTGATTACACCAAGAAGGAGCTTTTCATCTGCAAGAATTGCCTTTAATTCTGCGATTCTGGCAAGCAGCTCTTTATGCTCATTCTCGATCTTCTCTCTTTCCAGACCTGTCAGAGTACGAAGTCTCATATCTACGATTGCCTGGGACTGCACATCTGTCAGACCGAATCGATCCATTAATCTCTGCTTTGCGATCTGTGTATTCTGACTGCTTCTGATAATGGAAATCACTTCATCAATATTATCAAGAGCGATCAGTAAGCCCTGTAAAATATGATCTCTTTCTTCTGCCTTATTCAGATCATATTTGGTTCTTCTGGTTACGACCTCTTCCTGATGTCTGATATAATGGATCAGCATATCCAGAAGGTTCATGACCTTTGGTTCATTGTTCACAAGAGCCAGCATGATCACACCAAAGGTATCCTGCATCTGTGTATGCTTATACAGCTGGTTCATGATCACATTGGCATTGGCATCACGTCGGAGCTCTATGACAATCCTCATACCCTCTCTGTCTGATTCATCACGAAGATCTGTAATACCATCTATTTTCTTTAATTTGACAAGCTCTGCTATCTTCTGGATCAGATTTGCCTTATTTACCAGATAAGGAAGCTCTGTTACTATGATCCTGCTCTTACCATTTGCCATAGTTTCAATATCAGTCACTGCACGTACTCTGATTTTTCCCCTACCGGTACGATAAGCCTCCTCACTTCCTCTGGTACCAAGAATGATACCGCCTGTAGGAAAATCAGGAGCCTTTACGATTGGAAGTATTTCTTCGATGGAAGTTTCTCTGTCTTCCTCTATTCTGTTATCAATGATCTTAACAACGGCAGCAATGACTTCTCTTAGGTTGTGAGGTGGAATATTGGTAGCCATACCAACAGCGATACCGGTCGTACCATTCACAAGAAGATTAGGAAAACGGCTTGGAAGAACAGTCGGTTCCTTTTCTGTTTCATCAAAGTTAGGTACGAAATCAACAGTATCCTTATTGATATCTGCAAGAAGCTCCATGGAAATCTTGCTTAATCTTGCTTCTGTATATCGCATCGCAGCGGCGCCGTCACCATCCACAGAACCAAAATTTCCATGTCCGTCTACCAGGGGATGGCGAAGAGACCAGGGCTGTGCCATATTTACCAGCGCTCCATAGATAGATCTGTCGCCATGGGGATGATATTTACCCATAGTATCGCCGACGATACGTGCACTCTTTCTGTGAGGCTTATCGGGTCCGTTATTTAATTCAATCATGGAATAAAGGACTCTTCTCTGTACCGGCTTCAGACCATCTCTTACATCAGGAAGTGCTCTGGAAGCGATAACACTCATCGCATAATCGATATAAGAGGTTTCCATTGTTTTCTTCAGATCTACCTCATGTATCTTGTCAAAAATATTATCTTCCATCTCAAACCTTTCTTTCTTGCTTTGCCTGCAGAAAATTAAATATCAAGATTCTTTACAAATTTAGCATTTTCTTCAATAAATTCACGTCTGGGCTCTACCTTATCACCCATCAGAGTAGTAAAGGTAAGATCTATTTCAGATTCTGCTTCTTCGTTCATGGTAACACGGAGAAGTATTCTCTTCTCCGGATCCATGGTTGTTTCCCACAGCTGCTCCGGATCCATTTCTCCAAGTCCCTTATAACGCTGTATCTTATTATTCTGATCACGTCCAACTTCGGTAAGGATTGCATTCAGTTCATCATCACTGTAGGCATACCATACCTTCTTGTTTTTCTCAAGCTTATAAAGCGGCGGCTGCGCCATATAAACATAACCCTGCTTGATCAGCTCCGGCATAAAACGATAAATGAAGGTCAGCAGAAGAGTAGCAATATGTGCACCATCCACATCGGCATCCGTCATGATGATGATCTTATGATATCTTAACTTGCTGATATCAAAATCCTCATGGATACCGGTACCAAAAGCAGTGATCATGGCTTTGATCTCAGCATTGGCATAAATCTTATCCAGTCTTGCCTTCTCAACATTCAGAATTTTTCCACGAAGAGGAAGAATTGCCTGTGTAGCACGGCTTCTTGCAGTTTTGGCACTGCCTCCCGCAGAATCTCCCTCAACAATATAAATTTCACAGTTAGCAGGATCCTTATCAGAACAGTCAGCAAGCTTTCCGGGAAGACTCATACCCTCCAGCGCTGTTTTTCTCCTTGTAAGATCTCTTGCCTTTCTGGCTGCATCTCTTGCTCTCTGAGCCAGAATGGATTTTTCACAGATCAGCTTGGCAACTGTTGGATTCTGCTCAAGGAAATAAGTAAGCTGCTCACTTACAATATTATCAACAGCACTTCTTGCTTCCGTATTTCCAAGCTTCTGTTTGGTCTGTCCTTCAAACTGAGGATCCTCTATCTTAACGCTTACAATAGCTGTCAGACCTTCTCTGATATCATCACCTGTAAGATTGGTTTCACTTTCCTTCAGAAGCTTATTATTTCTCGCATAATCATTAAAGGTTTTGGTCAGTGCATTCCTGAAACCTACCAGATGGGTACCACCCTCCGGTGTATTGATATTATTTACAAAGCTGTAAGAGCTTTCTGTATAGGAATCATTATGCTGCATGGCTACTTCCACATAAACACCATTCTTTGTTCCTTCAAAATACAGAATATCCTGATAAAGAGGAGTTTTGCTTTTATTTAAATAAGTGACGAATTCCTTGATTCCACCCTCATAGTGAAATTCTCTTACAACAGGCTCTTCTCCCTCTTCCACACGAAGATCGGTAAGTACTATTTTAAGTCCTTTGGTAAGAAATGCCATTTCACGAAGTCTCTGCTTCAGAACATCAAATTCATAAACAGTAGTTTCCTGAAAAATAGTAGCATCCGGTTTAAAGCTTACCTTGGTTCCTGTTTTATCTGCCGGACACTCTCCATCTACCTTTAGTGGATAACATACATGTCCCTTTTCATATCTCTGCTTATATATTTTTCCATCCTGATAAATTTCTACCTCAAGCCAGTCAGAAAGCGCATTTACGACAGAAGCACCAACACCATGAAGTCCACCGGAAACCTTGTAGCCTCCACCACCGAATTTACCACCGGCATGAAGAATCGTAAATACAACCTCTACAGCAGGAATTCCTGATTTGTGATTAATACCTACCGGAATACCTCTTCCGTTGTCTATAACAGTAATTGAATTATCTTTATTGATGAATACCTGGATTGTATCACAATAACCTGCAAGTGCCTCATCTACAGAGTTATCCACAATTTCATAAACAAGGTGATGAAGTCCTCTTCCGGATGTTGAACCTATATACATACCCGGTCTTTTTCTGACTGCTTCCAGTCCTTCCAATATCTGAATCTGATCAGCTCCGTATTCATTACTCATAAAAAGAACTCCTATTCTGCGTTCTTACGCTAATTTTCACAATTCACTGTTCCATTTGTAACCTTAAAGATCTTGTTGATCTCGAAGCGGTTATTAATAAATTCATCAAGACCGGTACAGCTAATGATCGTCTGTATATTACCTATACTGTTAAGCAGATAATTCTGTCTGTTACTGTCAAGCTCTGACAATACATCATCAAGCAGAAGAACCGGTGTATCCTTGCTGATTTTCTTTACTAGTTCAATTTCTGATAATTTCAGAGATAAGGCAGCTGTTCTCTGCTGACCCTGTGATCCGTATTTTCTGATATCCACTCCATTTACAACAAAAGAAAAATCATCCCTATGAGGACCTGTCGTTGTCTGCTTCAGCCTGATATCCTTATCCTGGTTATATTTCATCTGTTTCTCAAAATCTTCTATACTGACATCCGGTTCATAAGCAATCACAAGCTCTTCTTTTCCACCAGACAGCTTTTTATGTATGTCAAAGATAATATCACCAAGCTGTTTTACAAACTGTTCTCTTCTTTCAATAATCTTACTTCCAAAGGAAACAAGCTGGGAATCCCATATATTCAGGGTTTCCTTTAATTCCGGCTGGAAATACATATCCTTCAGAAGCTTATTTCTCTGACCTATGATCTTGTTATAATGATTCAGATTGTAAAGATAAAAGCTATCGAGCTGGCATAGCTCCATATCAGCAAATCTTCTTCTTTCAGCCGGTCCATCCTTGATGATGCTTAAATCCTCAGGAGAAAAGAAAACTACATTAAGAAGCCCCATTAAATCTGCGGCTTTCTTAATTTTCTGCCCATCAATGGCAATTCCCTTTGATTTATTTTTTCGAAGATGCATATCCACCCTTGTCTCTACATTTTCCTTCTCAAGATAGGTTCTGATATGTGCTTCCTCTTTATCGAAATTTATAATTTCCTTGTCCTTGCTTCCTTTATGGGACTTCGTCGTAGCAGATACATAAATAGCTTCCAGAATATTGGTTTTTCCCTGGGCATTATCCCCATAAAGAATATTGGTACCCTTATCAAAGCTGATATTCAGCTCTTCATAATTTCTGAAATTTGCAAGCTCCAGTGATTTTATGATCATGTCTTTCCCTAACCTGTAATTTTGATACTGTTTCCGTCGTATTCTACAATATCTCCTTCAACAAGCTTCTTTCCCCTTTGTGTTTCGACCTGACCATTTACCTTTACAAGACCATCCTGAACAGCAAACTTGGCATCTACTCCTGATTCTACAAGTCCTGCAGCCTTCAGGGCCTGCCCAAGCTTTATATATTCTTCTTTTAATTTAATTATTTCCATTTTCTTTTACCCTAAACTTTTACTGATCATGCAACTGTAGTGAAGTTGACAGGCAGGATCAGATAAATATATTTCTCCTTGATATCCCTGATAAAGCAGGGAGCCTTGGGATTTACAAGATAGATATCAATTTCCTCATCATCGATGACCTTCAGGGCATCTATCATAAACTTTGGATTGAATCCTATCATTATATCCTTTCCCTGCTTGATAATATCAATTTCCTCATCCATGCTTCCTACTGTGGAATTTATTTTCAGCTCCATATTTCCGTCAGAAATACTGATGATGATAGGTTTCTTGTCCCCTTCCTTCACGAGAAGAGTTGCTCTGTCAATACATTCCAGAAGCTCCTTTTTATTCACAGTAACCTTTGTTTCATAATCACTGGAAAGCATCTGGTCAATCTTAAAATATTCCCCTTCAATAAGTCTTGAAACAACAACTGTCTTGTCAAACTCAAATACAATATGTTTACCTGTAAAGAATATAGAAACGTCCTTATCCATATCTCCGGAAAGGATTTTACTGATCTCATTCAATGTCTTACCCGGAACAACAACCTTTCTGGAAGGATAATGATTCTTGAGAATAATCTTACGGATAGAAATACGATGTCCATCCAAAGATACCACTTTCAGTATATCACCATCAATTTCAAATAGTTCACCTGTCATTAACTTGTTATTATCATTATCCGCAATGGAGAATATCGTCTGTCTGATTACTTCCTTAAGTGTGAACTGAGATAATACAATGGAATCAATTCTTTCAATGGAAGGAAGATAAGAGAAATCATCACCTGATTTACCAATAATGGTAAATTTTGCTTTCTCACATGTAATGTTTGTCTTAAGAGAAGAATCTGTAACAATCGTAATATCATTGTCAGGAAGCTTTCTTACAATATCAAGGAAAATCTTTGCATCAAGTGCTATCTGTCCTTTTTCAAGGATCTCTCCTTCAACAACAGTCTCAATTCCAAGCTCCATATCATTGGCAAGAAGCTTTATTTCACTTCCTGTTGCATCGATCAGGATACATTCAAGAATTGACATCGTTGTTTTGTTAGGAACTGCTTTTGCTACAATATTTACTCCATTTAATAGATTAGATTTACTGCATATTAATTTCATTTGTGTATAACTTCCTTTCCAAGAGATGTTGATAAATGTGACAGGCTTTAAGTTATTTATATATAAATAATTTAGTAATATAAATAGTAGTAGATGCTAATATGTGTATAACCTCTTTATTATACTATTTTTCAGGAAAAATTGAAATGATAACCGTGGGGATAATCATTTTTAAGGTGAGGATAAACCCTTAATTATTCACATCTAAGCAGGATTGATTTTTTTCATAATGACATCAATTCTGTTTTTAAGCTCTTCATTCGTCTTGATATCCTCAGTAATTTTGTCAATTCCGTGGATAACTGTCGTATGATCTTTCTTATTCAGTGATTTAGCAATACTTTGCAGAGATTCATCAAGAAGCATACGGCAAAGGTACATACAGATCTGCCTTGGAAGAACAAATTCAGAGTTTCTTCTTTTGGATACGATATCCTCCGGTTTGATTCCAAAATGCTCTGCTACTATATTGATAATAAGCTGAGGTGTTACCTGTCTGGAGGCATCCGGTGAGATAATATCCTTCAGGGCTTCCTTTACATTGTCCAGTGTAATCTCTACATTATTTAATCTGGAATAGGCAATTACTTTATTGTAGGCACCCTCCAGTTCTCTTATGTTTGATTTAATATTTGTGGCAATATAGTCAAATATATCTTCGCTTATTACCTTATTATAATTCTCTGCATTTTTCTTCAGAATAGCCATCCTGGTTTCATAGTCAGGCGGCTGTATATCGGCAATCAGTCCCCATTCGAAGCGGGAACGAAAGCGTTCTTCCAGAGTTTCCAGCTCCTTTGGAGGCTTATCAGAGGAAAGGATGATCTGTTTGCCGGCGGAATGCAGTACATTGAAGGTGTGGAAAAATTCTTCCTGTGTACTTTCCTTTCCTATTATGAACTGTACGTCGTCGATCAGAAGCACATCTACTGTCCTGTACTTTTCCCTGAATTTGTTCATTTTTGCAGCGTTACCACTACGGATAGATTCAATAACTTCGTTGGTGAACTGCTCAGAGGTAACATAAAGAACCTTTCTATCAGGATTCTGATCAAGAACAAAATGTCCGATAGAATGCATAAGGTGAGTTTTGCCAAGTCCGGGACCTCCGTATAAATAAAGAGGGTTATAAGCTTCTCCGGGTGATTCTGCTACAGCAAGAGAAGCGGAATGTGCGAATTTATTGTTATTACCTACAACAAAGGTATCGAATCTGTATTTTGGATTCAGATTGGCATTTTCATAGTTGATATTGTAAACGGTACCCGGCTGGGACATCATTTCATCATTGTTATTATTAACATCTGATTCCAGAACAAAGGAAATATCATAGGTATGATCCATCATTTCAGAGATGGTTACCTGAAAATAGCTTTTATATTTTGAAGAAATATATTTCAGGGCATGTGCCTGATCAGAAGGAATCATGATCGTTACTACATCATCCCTGACACTGTGGAAGGAGAGAGGCTTAACCCATGTATTATAGGAAATATCGGAAAGATCATATTCATTTCTCAGTGTTTCTTTGATTAAATCCCAGTTCTTTTCAATAAAATCCATAATACTTCCCTCATATAAATATAATGTAGAAACAAATTTCCTCACATACTATATTAATATAAAAGGGTTTAAATTTCAATCGGGAATCTTATCCTCAAAGTTTTCCACAATTTATCCACAAATTGTGGATATGATGATATCCTATATTTTTTGTTGATAACTTTGTGGATAAAAAAAGCGCTGTTTTTCTTGACGGAAGCAGTTTCTTCTTATATAATCTTAAATGATATTTTCACAAGAACCAAATATTTGTTTACCTTAAAATAGATTAAGGTTTCGTAAAGGAGGTGTATCGTAATGAAGATGACATTCCAGCCTAAGACAAGACAGCGTTCAAAGGTTCATGGTTTCAGAGCCAGAATGAGTACTCCCGGTGGAAGAAAAGTATTAGCCGCTAGAAGAGCTAAAGGAAGAAAAGTATTATCAGCATAAGGCCGCATTATGTGGCCTTTTTTTTCACGGAGGTCTTTAAAAATAATGCAGTTTTCCGAATCATTAAAAAGAAATTGTGATTTCCAGAATGTTTACAGAAATGGCAAATCTTATGCCAACAAATATTTGGTCATGTATGTAATGGAAAATAATTCAGAGAGAAACAGACTGGGAATATCTGTCAGTAAAAAAGTAGGAAACAGTATTATAAGACACAGAATAACAAGATTGATAAGAGAAAGTTACAGACTACAGGAAAATATATTTAATAGTGGTTTAGATATAGTAGTCATAGCCAGAAACAGTGCTTCTGCCATTACCTATCAGGAGACAGAAAGCGCTTTATTACATCTTGCAAAGCTTCATCATATTATAAATATGAAGAAACTGGAAGCAGTAGACGGTGTTGATCCGCATATTTGAAAAATGAAATGAAAAAAATATTGATTTTATTGATTCTTTTCTATAGAAAATATATTTCTCCTCTCAAAAGTACGAAATGCCCTTACTTTCCTACCTGTTCGGAATATGGACTTGAGGCTGTAGAAAAATATGGTGCTTTTAAGGGGGGATTTCTTGCTTTATGGAGGATTATCAGATGCAATCCCTTTTCAAAGGGAGGCTATGATCCGGTTCCGTAAGGACAGGCTTCTATAGGAGAATAAATCAGGAGGAGCAAATTTTGTCAGGAATTATATTAACCCCATATGATGGTGCTATTTTAGGACCAATCGCCAAAGTATTAGGTTATCTTATGGAGGGTATTTTCTTTGTACTGGACAAGATTGGAATTCCCAATGTAGGTCTTTCCATTATCCTGTTCACCATTGTTATATATCTTCTTTTAATGCCTCTTACGATCAAGCAGCAGAAATTCAGTAAGCTTTCTGCCAAGATGAACCCTGAGCTTCAGGCAATCCAGGCCAAGTACAAGAACAGAAAAGATAATGATTCCATGATGGCCATGAATGCGGAAACTCAGGCAGTTTATGCTAAGTATGGTGTATCACCTTCCGGAAGCTGTGTCCAGCTTCTGATTCAGATGCCTATCCTGTTTGCACTGTATCGTGTTATCTATGCAATGCCTGCTTATGTAACAAAAATCGGAGATACATTCCGTGTACTGGCAGATCAGATTATTGCTACAGATAAGGGAAGCTTTTTATTAAATTCAGAAACAAGTACGATTTCCAGTGCGGTAAAGATGTACAGTAAGAGTCTGGATACTAACCTTTCCAATGGAATCATTGATGTACTGAATAAGCTTTCTTCTTCTGACATGAGTGAGATTTCAGCACATTACAACCTTGCAGATCTTACTTATAATGGACAACTGATCTTAAGTAATGATTCCACAAGAGGTCTGATCGATACTTATAATAATTTCCTTGGTATCAATATTGGAAACTCACCTTCCTATATGGTAAGCCAGGCATGGAATCATCCGGATGGAATTCAGTGGCTTGGATTGATCGTAGCAGTGATCATTCCTGTACTTTCTGCACTTACACAGTGGATCAACACTAAGCTGATGCCACAGGCTTCTACAGGAACAAGTGGAAATGCACAGCAGGATTCCATGGCACAGTCCATGAAGATGATGAATACAATGATGCCTCTTATGTCAGCATTTTTCTGCTTTACACTTCCTGCCGGTATGGGACTTTACTGGATCGCGGGTTCTGTTGTAAGAAGTATCCAGCAGGTAGTGATCAATAAGCACATTGATAAGATGGATATTGATGAGATTATTAAGAAAAATGAATCAAAGAGAGAAGAAAAGCTGAAAAAAGCAGGGATTGATCCTAAGACATTAAACAAAAATGCAACGATCAATACAAGAAATGTAAATGCAGCTCCAAAAAAGTCAATGACACAGAAGGCTGCTGTAAAATCTGTTTCAGATAAGGAAAAGAATGAGGCAGCAAAGGACAGTATAGGAAGCTACGCAAAGAATGCAAAGCCTGGTTCTCTTGCAGCCAAGGCCAATATGGTAAGAGATTATAACGAAAAGAATAATAAATAGGGGGTAAGGAAATATGGAATTTACTGAATTTTCTGCAAAAACTGTTGATGATGCTATCACTGAAGCGTGCCAGAAGCTGATGGTTCCCAGTGATAAGCTTGAATATGAAGTAGTAGAAGAAGGTTCTTCAGGCTTTTTAGGAATTGGCGCCAAACCTGCTATCATCAGAGCAAAGGCAAAATCTTCTGTAGCCGATGTGGCAAAGGATTTCCTTAAAGATGTATTTGAGGCCATGAATATGGCAGTTGTTGTTGATGTAAAATACGATGAAGAGAATAAAAACATTGACATCGAGCTGAGTGGAGATGAAATGGGTGTACTGATCGGTAAGAGAGGACAGACACTGGACTCCCTGCAGTATCTGGTATCTTTAGTTGTAAATAAGGATTCTGAAGAATATATAAGAGTTAAGGTTGACACTGAGGATTACAGAAAGAGAAGAAAAGAGACTCTTGAAAATCTTGCAAAGAATATTGCTTATAAGGTTAAGAGAACAAAGAGAAGTGTATCTCTGGAGCCTATGAATCCTTATGAAAGAAGAATCATCCATTCAGCGCTTCAGAATGATAAATATGTTACAACCCACAGTGAAGGAGAAGAGCCTTTCAGAAGAGTTGTTGTTACTTTAAAGAAATAAGACGCTGAAAGCTGGGGCAGATATCATATTTGCCCCGGCTTTTTCTTTTAAATAGAAAAGGAAAAAAATGTATAATTCAGATACAATTGCGGCAATTGCAACCGGTATGACAAATTCAGGAATTGGAATCATCAGGATCAGCGGATCAGAATCTTTTGCTGTAGCTGAGAGAATTTTTTTACCGGCAAATAAAAATATTAAAATAAAGGATGCAGAAAGTCATACGATTCATTATGGCTTTATTAAGGATGGAGAAGAAACTGTTGATGAAGCTATGGTAAGTGTCATGAAAAGTCCAAGAAGCTTCACAACTGAAGATACAGTAGAAATTAACTGCCATGGTGGTATGCTTGTGATGAACAGGATATTGCAGCTTGTGATAACGAATGGAGCCAGACTGGCAGAACCGGGTGAATTTACAAAACGTGCTTTTTTAAATGGAAGGATCGATCTTTCAGAAGCAGAAGCAGTTATGGATGTGATTTCTTCCAAAAATGACATGGCACTGAAAAGCTCAGTAGGACAGCTTCGGGGAAAAGTATCAGAGAAGGTAAAGCAGCTTCGTTCTGATATTATTTATGAGATTGCATTTATAGAATCTGCACTGGATGATCCTGAACATATCAGTCTTGAGGATTATCCTGACAAATTGTTGATAAAAACAGATTTTTTAATAAAAGCTGTGGATAACCTACTACAGTCTGCAGACAGTGGAAGGATCATGAAGGAAGGGATCAAAACTGTCATTGTTGGAAAACCAAATGCCGGAAAGTCCTCACTTCTGAATATTCTTGCCGGTGAAGAAAAAGCGATCGTTACGGATATTGCAGGAACAACAAGGGATGTTCTGGAAGAAAATATCAATCTTCATGGAATCAGCCTGAATGTGATTGATACTGCAGGAATCCGTGATACAGAGGATACTGTGGAAAAAATCGGTGTGGAAAGAGCCAGAAAGGCAGCCATGGACGCGGATCTTATTATTTATGTAGTAGATGCATCGGTTCCCCTGGACGGCAATGACCAGATGATTTTTGAAATGATCCATGATAAAAAATCAGTGATCCTTCTGAATAAAACAGATCTTCCTTCTGTTATTAAAGAGGATGATCTTCTTAAAATGGCAGGAAAGGATTCTGTTATGATAAGAACCTCAACAAAGGATGCTACAGGAATTGATCTTTTTGAAAATACAGTAAAGGACATGTTTTTTAAAGGAAAGATCAATCCGGATCAGGAAGTGGTCATTACTAATATGCGTCATAAGGAAGCATTGCTTCGTACACTGGAAAGCTTAAAGCAGGTAAAGCAAAGTATTGAAAATCATATGCCGGAAGATTTTTATTCCATTGACCTGATGAGCGCTTATACTTCTCTTGGATCTATTATTGGAGAAGAAGTTTCAGACGATCTTGTAAACGAAATATTTTCCAAATTCTGTATGGGTAAGTAGAAAGGATAAAAAGATGAAAATAGCTGTTTTTTATGATCATATTGAAGAGGCGGCAAGGCAGAATCATATTAAACCAGTAAAGAACATTTATAAAAATGTAAGATCCTTTGGCATAGATGCTGTAGAGCTTGATTATGAAAGGGCTGTAAAGGAAGAAGCTTCTCTTTTCAAAAATTTAAAGGAAGCAGATTTTTCTGTAAGCTGCATGTATGGATTTTTTGATTTTGCTCATGGGAATACAGTGGAAGATGGAAGGAGAATGGTTGACTTTGCAGAAAAGCATGATATCAGAAGGATAATGCTGATTCCTGGTTTTTTGAAGAAAGTCGAGTTTATCCCCTTTCTTTATCAGAAAAAATTAGATAAAATGATAATGGCTCTTAAGGATATCTGTGAATATGCTAAGAGAAGAAATATCATGGTCGTACTGGAAGATTTTGATGGAAAGGAAGCGCCTTTTGCCACTGCAGAACAGCTTTCTGTTTTCTTTAAAAGAATTCCTGATCTTTATTGTGCCTTTGACACAGGTAATTTTCTTTATAGCGGAGAAGATTCCCTGAAAGTTCTTCCGCTATTTATTGACAGGATCCGGCATGTCCATTGTAAGGACAGAAGCTTCACTGCAAAGGAAGGAGAGGAACCGAAGGAAACTGTTGATGGAAAGAAAATGTATTCCTGTGCAGTAGGAAGTGGATGTATCCAGATGAAGGAAATTCTGGATCAGATCATTGCAAGTGGATATGATGGATATTTATCAATAGAGCATTTTGGATCCTTAGATCAGTTATCAGATATGGAAAGCTCAGCAGCTTATTTAAAAAATTTCTGTTTATGACCTATGACCGTCAGAATAGATAAAATTGTGAGGATTGTCTGTTATGATAAGAGTAACAATATGGAATGAATTTGAAGAAGAAAAAATGTATGAAGAGGTTAAAAAGATTTATCCGGATGGAATTCATGTATGTCTTTCAGATTTTCTTTCTAAAAATGAGGATATGCAGGTCAGATGTGTGACTCTGCAGTCAGAGGGACAGGGACTGACAGAAGAAATTCTGAAGAATACAGATGTACTGCTCTGGTGGGGCCATCAGTCTCATGATAAGGTAACAGATGAAAATGCAGAAAGAGTGAAAAGACATGTTTTGAATGGCATGGGGTTCATTCCACTTCACGCGGCTCATTACAGCAAACCGTTAAAGCTTCTTCTTGGTACTTCTATGACACTGCGCTGGAAGCATGGTGAAAGGGAAAAGCTGATCTGTATCAATCCCTCTCATCCTATTGCAGAAGGAATTACAGAACCTGTATTTCTGGAGGAAGAGGAAATGTACGGAGAGTATTTTGATATTCCAAAGCCTGATGATATTGTATTTCTTGGATGGTTTTCCAATCAGGAGGTTTTCCGGAGCGGATGTGTATTTTTAAGAGGAAATGGAAAGATCTTTTATTTCCAGCCGGGACATGAGGAATATCCTACTTATTATAATCCGCAGATACAGAGGATCTTAACCAATGCAGTAAGATGGGCTGTGCCTGTAAACCGCAGAAATGAAGATTTTACCTGCATTGAAGTTAAATAGTTTTCAAGTTTGTTTTCAGGAAGAAATGAGGATATAGATTTCCATGTTAAAAACTTCTGGTATCAGAGAAAAAGTTGATGTATGTGTAGTTGGTGCCGGTCATGCAGGCTGTGAGGCAGCGCTTGCCTGTGCAAGGCTTGGTCTTGAGACTGTTATCTTTACAGTGAGTGTGGACAGTATTGCTTTGATGCCCTGCAATCCTAATATTGGTGGTTCCTCCAAGGGACATCTTGTCAGGGAGCTGGATGCACTTGGCGGAGAGATGGGTAAGAATATTGATAAGACCTTTATTCAGTCAAAGATGCTGAATGTTTCCAAAGGTCCTGCTGTTCATTCTCTTCGTGCCCAGGCAGATAAAGCAGAATACAGCAGAGCTATGAGAAAGGTTCTGGAGAACCAGGATCATCTTACTATCAAACAGGCAGAAATCTGCGAGCTTCTCTGGGAAGAAAATACAAATTCTGATGACAATGCCACGAAGAAGATTGTCGGTGTGAAAACCTTTACTGGTGCCATTTATGAATGCAGGGCAGTGGTACTCTGTACAGGAACTTATCTGAATGCAAGATGTCTTTGTGGTGAAGCAATTACTCATACAGGGCCTAATGGTTTGATGGCAGCGACTCATCTGACAGCTTCTCTGGAAGAGATGGGTATAGAGATGAGAAGGTTTAAAACAGGAACACCTGCCAGGATGGATCGAAGAAGTATTGATTTTTCCAAAATGGAAGAACAGTTTGGTGATGAGAGAGTTGTTCCCTTTTCTTTTTCTACCAATCCGGAGGATGTACAGATTGACCAGGTGTCCTGTTATCTGACTTATACCAATGAAAGAACGCATGAGATTATCAGGGCAAACCTGGACAGATCTCCTATTTATGCAGGAATTATAGAAGGAACCGGACCAAGATACTGCCCTTCAATTGAAGATAAGGTTGTTAAATTTGCCGAAAAAGAAAGACATCAGGTATTTATGGAGCCGGAGGGACTCCATACAAATGAAATGTACGTAGGAGGTATGTCCTCATCACTGCCGGAGGATGTACAGCTTGCCATGTACCGGACAGTTCCAGGACTGGAGCATTGCAAGATTGTAAGAAATGCCTATGCGATTGAGTATGATTGTATCAATCCAAAGCAGCTTTATCCTACTTTACGTTTCAAGGATGTGAAAGGACTCTACAGTGGTGGTCAGCTGAATGGAAGCAGTGGATATGAGGAAGCTGCTGTTCAGGGATTTATGGCCGGTGTGAATGCGGCCATGTTTCTTCTTTCGAGAGAGCAGATCATCCTGGACAGATCGGAAGCCTACATAGGAGTTCTGATCGACGACCTTGTAACAAAAGAAAATAATGAACCTTACAGAATGATGACTTCAAGGGCTGAATACAGACTTCTTCTCCGTCAGGATAATGCAGATCTCCGCCTCCGGGAAAAAGGATATCAGATCGGACTTATCAGTGAAGAGCAGTATCAGTCACTTCTGAAAAAGAAACAGATGATAAAAGAAGAAATCTGTCGTATGAAGGAGCATACGGTAGGTGCTTCTAAGGAAAATCAGGATTTCCTGATAAGACATAACAGCTCTACATTGAAAACAGGAAGTAATCTGGCAGAGCTTGTATGCAGACCGGAGCTTAGCTATGAGATTCTTTCTGAAATTGATCCGGACAGACCTTCTCTTCCTGCAGATGTAATTGAACAGGTAGAGATTGAAATTAAATATGAAGGATATATTGAACGTCAGCTTCGACAGGTAGAACAGTTTAAAAAGATGGAAAGAAAGAAGATTCCTGCTGATATCGATTATGACAGTGTACCGAGCCTTCGAATTGAAGCAAGACAGAAGCTGAAAAGCTTTCATCCGATGTCAATTGGTCAGGCATCCCGGATTTCCGGTGTATCACCTGCAGATGTTTCTGTTCTTCTGGTTTATCTGGAACAATATAACAGGAAAGATAAGGTAGAATAATTTGAAAAAAGATTTTTCACAGTTAAAAAAAGATTTGAATGAGTTTGGAATAGAACTTACTGCAGAGATGGAAGAGCAGTTTCTTTTATATTACAATATGATCATTGAATGGAATTCTTTTATGAATCTGACAGCAATTACAGATTTTGATGAAGTATTGAAGAAACATTTTACAGACAGTGTTTCTTTGATCCGTGCTATTCCGGATCTTGGAGAAAAAAAATACAGAATGATCGACATAGGAACGGGGGCAGGATTTCCAGGTATTCCTCTGAAAATTGTTTTTCCAAATATTTCTGTTGTTCTCCTGGATTCATTGAATAAAAGAGTAAATTTTCTGAAGGAAGTGATTAGTAAGCTGCAGCTTACGGACATTACTGCCGTGCATGGAAGAGCAGAAGATTTTGCCCAAAATAAAGAATACAGAGAAAGCTTTGATCTCTGTGTTTCCAGAGCAGTTGCCAATCTGGCTACCCTGTCAGAATATTGCCTTCCTTTTGTAAAAAAGAATGGCCGATTTATTTCCTATAAGTCAGAAAAGGTTTCAGAAGAATTTGAGATTTCGGGGAAAGCCATTTCTGTTCTTGGCGGCGAGTATGAAAATCAGGTTACCTTTGAACTTCCAGATTCGGATATTTACAGAAATCTTTTTGTTATAAAAAAGAAATCAGCTACACCGGGAAAGTATCCAAGAAAAGCAGGACTGCCTTCAAAGGAACCAATTTCTTAAATATGACATTAATGTCATATTATATGTTCTGTGGTAAGTATAAGAAAAATTTTTCTTTTCTTATTGTCGAAATTAGTATATGATAGAATATATTATTTTTATATTCTTAGATTAGGATAATATCTCATGAATGATGATCAACTGAAGACCTTGGATGAGCTTTTAAAAGATAGGCTTCAGGAAAAAAAGAAAATTGAAAAAGAACTATCTAAAAATCTTAACCGTATTAAAGAAATTGATACCTTCTTAGATTCTATGACAGAAGCATCTGATTTTAAAGTTTTTTCTCCAAGAACAGCAGAAAGTTTACATAGGGAAGAAATCAAAGAAGTCAGAGAGGAAAAAGATAAATTAGAAATCGATAATGATTCCTATTATAAAAAGATAGGAAAAATAGAAGGAGATATTGAAAGAATTTCTTTTTTAATCGAAGAGCATAAGAAGACAAAGGGTAATCTTCATTTAATTATCCTGGATATGCAGGAAAAGGAAAGAGGAAGAATTGCCAGGGAGTTACATGACTCTTCTATTCAAAATCTTACTCATTTAATTCATGGTCTGGAATTATCTTCTTTATATATTGATAAAGATCCAATTCAGGCTAAACTCGAATTGGAAAGCTGTTCACAGACACTAAAAAAGGCAATTGATGAGATTAGAGATACGGTGTTTGATTTAAGACCAATGTCCTTTGATGATCTTGGTTTTAATCAGTGTATAGAAAATCTGATTGATACACTGAAAACTCAGAACCCAGAATTTACTTTTATATCTGATGTTGATATTTTTGATACAAAGGTAGAAAAGGATCAGAAGAATTATCAATTATTTTTGGTATCAGTATACAGGATAGTTCATGAAGCATTGTTAAATGCAGTAAAACACTCCAAAGGTTCCAAAGTTGAATTATCTATTAAAAAAACAGATGATCATCTGGTTATCAAAGTAATTGATAATGGAAAGGGATTCGTTAAGGAAGAAGGCTGTCCGGCAGATAAACATTTTGGCATATCAGTTATGCAGGAAAGAGTATTTCTTCTTGGCGGTATCTTTGAGATAAATTCTAATATTGGGGAAGGAACAAGAATATTTATTTCTTTTCCTTATAATTTTTCATCTTAATAATTTTAGCTTTTCTTATCTTGGAGGAATAAAAACATATGATTAATGTAATGCTTGCAGATGATCATGTTTTGATCAGAGAAGGTATTAAACAACTGCTTGAATTTGATGGATCAATGAAAGTAATTGCTGAGGCAAGTGATGGAATTGAGTGTCTTGAAAAATTGAAGAATGTAAAACCCGATATTCTTCTTCTTGATATTAATATGCCGAATATGAATGGAATTGATGTATTGAAGGAATTAAAGGAGAAGAATGATCCTCTCAAAGTTTTAATACTGACAGTACATAGTGAGGTAGAGTACCTTGTAAAGGCAGTTGATATTGGTGCTAATGGATATATTTTAAAAGATTCCGGATCTGCAGAGTTAAAACAGGCTATTAATGCTGTTATTGATGAAGGATCTTATATCCAGCCTAATTTAATTCCTGCTCTTAATTCCAGATTGATCAACAGGGATATGGATAGGGAAAAGCTTGCATCACTTACAAAAAGAGAGGTAGAGATCCTTACACAGGTTGCCTGTGGTATGTTTAATAAAGAAATTGCTGTGAATTTGAATATCAGTGAAAGAACGGTTAAGAATCATATCTCTAATATCTTTAAAAAGATAGATGCTTCGGATAGAACACAGGCTGCAGTATTTGCTATCAGGAATAATATTGTTAATCTTTATGAAAATTAATAATAGAAGATAATGATTAATGAAGAGACACTATCATGGGTTCTGGTAGATGTCTCTTTTTTGCTATATATATGAAAAATGACCTGATTGATCGGATCCTTTTTAAGTGATATTTTGATTAATAATAATGTTTCACGTGAAACATTTCTAAAGCTAAAAAAGAAAACACAAGATAATGTTTCACGTGAAACATTTTAATACAAAATCTAGTAGTAAGAACCTGTGAAACATTAAAATCAGAAGAAAAAAGGTCGTGAAACATTGATTATATGTAGCTTATTATCAAAAACGCTATACTAGATATAGGGGTTAAAAAATTGAAAAATACAAGTTTTTAAATCCGGTAGAATAAAAAAATAAGAAGTGATATAATCATAAAGTACGAAAAATTGAAAAAGAGAGAAGAGTTCTGACCAAAAGAAAGGACAAAAAGCTAATTATGGGAAGAGTGATTGCAATCGCAAATCAAAAGGGAGGAGTAGGAAAGACTACGACTTCTATCAATTTATCAGCATCTCTGGCTGAGAAAGGAAAATCGGTTCTGGTAATAGATACAGATCCTCAGGGAAATACAACAAGTGGATTTGGTGTAGAAAAGAATGATCTTGATAACACAATATATGAATTGATTTTAAGTGAGTGCTCTATCAAGGAATGTATTTTAAATGATGTTATTCCCGGAGTATCAATTATTCCTTCCAATGTAAATCTGGCAGCTGCCGAGATCGAATTGATAGGTGTAGACAGAAAGGAATTTATACTGAAGAGAGAAGTAGAGTGGATAAGAGAAAGTTATGATTATATTATCATAGATTGTCCTCCTTCTTTAAATATGTTGACAATTAATGCTATGACAACTGCTGATACAGTTCTTGTTCCTATTCAATGTGAGTATTATGCGTTGGAAGGATTAAGCCAGTTAATACATACAGTAAATCTGGTTAAAGAAAGACTGAATCCGGATCTGGATATGGAAGGAGTTGTATTTACTATGTATGATTCTAGAACAAATCTTTCTATGCAGGTTGTTGAAAATGTTAAAAGTCATCTAAATCAAAAGGTTTTTAAAACATTGATTCCTAGAAATATCAGGTTAGCAGAAGCACCAAGCTATGGACAACCGATCAATATGTATGATTCAAAATCAGCAGGTGCAGAAGCATATATGTCATTAGCAGAAGAAGTGATAAATAGAAAGGAAGATTAAAGTATGGCAGCTAGGGGATTGGGAAAGGGACTGGATGCTTTAATACCGGAATCACTCGGTAGTGTCAGTTCCAAAAAGGCGGAACCTAAGGCAAGGCAGGAAAAGACAGAGAAGCTGGAAGGAGAAACGATTGTAAATATTACAAAGGTGGAACCTAACAGAGAGCAGCCCAGAAAAAATTTTGATGAAGATGCACTGGAAGAACTGGCTGAATCTATTAAACAGTTTGGACTTTTGCAGCCGATCCTTGTACAGGATAGGAAAAGCTATTATGAGATCATAGCCGGAGAGAGAAGATGGCGTGCTGCAAAAAAAGCAGGGTTAAAAGAGGTTCCTGTTATAATCAAGAACCTAACAGATCAGGAAATTGTTGAAATATCCCTGATTGAAAATATTCAGCGAGAGGATCTGAATCCTATTGAAGAAGCACAGGCATACAAGAGACTGTTAACGGAGTTTAACCTGAAACAGGACGAGGTAGCTGACAGGGTATCTAAGAGCAGAACTGCTGTTACAAACTCCATGCGTCTGCTTAAGCTCTGTGACGAAGTTCAACAGATGATAATTAATGGCATGATCTCAACCGGTCATGCAAGAGCTTTAATTGGAATTGAGGATCCGGAAGAGCAATATAATATTGCACAGAAAATTTTTGATGAGAAATTAAGTGTTCGTGACGTAGAAAAGCTGGTAAAGAATATTGGTAAACCATCAACCACAAAATTAAGAAAACCAAATGAAACAGACAAGAGTCTTGAAATTATTTACCAGGATATTGAGGACAGACTGAAAGAAAAACTGAGTACAAAGGTTTCAATTAGCGGTAAAGGAAATGGTGCAGGAAAAATCGAAATTGAATTCTACAACCATGATGACTTGGACAAGCTCGTTGATATGCTCACAAGACAAAATTAATATCAGAAAAAAATTGACAGAGAAAGGTACAAAAGAAGATGAATAATTCCTTTTTAAGCAGTTTGGGATTAGGAAATCTGGATCTGGGAATTGTCATTACTGTCATGCTCATAGTCATTATTCTGTTGATCATATGGAATATTATAAACATGCGGGCTATTTCTAAAATGAAAAAGAAATATGCAAGGTTCATGACAGGTAAGAGTGCGAAGAGTCTTGAAGATGAAATATCAGGTCTCTTTGAGGATAACCGGTTTCTGAAATCATCCATTGAAAAAAATAAAAAAGATATCCATACTTTATATAAGAGAATGGAATCAACCTTCCAGAAAATTGGAATAATTAAATATGATGCGTTTAATCAGATGGGTGGAAAGCTGAGCTTCAGTCTTGCCCTTCTGGATGAGAATAACAACGGATTTGTTCTGAATTCGGTACACAGTGCAGATGGTTGTTATTCCTATACAAAAGAAATCATAAACGGAGAATGTGCAATCTCTCTTGGTGAAGAAGAAAAACAGGCATTAGAGATGGCAATGGAAAAAACAGAGTAAATCGGAGTAATTGAGGTAAGATGAAGCTTTGTAAGATACAAGAATTAACAGGCGGAGAAATTCTGGCAAAGGATATTCTCACATCAGAACTTAAGGTACTTCTTTCAGCAGGAATTGTTTTAAGACCGGAGTATATTGCAAAAATAAACAGTCTGGGAATAACAGAGGTTTATATTGAGGAAAAGCTGGAAGAGAAGAATGAAGTGCTGCTTCTGAAGACGAGTCTGGAGAATGAGTTCCATGATAAAGTGAAGCATATCATGGAAAGACATTTGTATTCAAAAAATAAAGAACTGATGAAACTGTCTGAAACAGCAGATCATATTATTATGAGTGTGCTGGAAGAAAACAGGATCGTTGAAAAAATTTATGATATTAAGGAGAGAAGCTCAGATATCTATGAGCATTCAGTGAACGTATGTTCACTTGCAACACTTACAGCACTTCGGATGAAAATTGACAAAAGTACAGTTCATGATATTGCTGCCGGATGTCTTCTTCATGATATCGGACTTAGGTATCTTCCAATTAATTATGTAAACAGAAATGTTCATGAGATGACAGAAACGGAAGCAGCAGAATATCGAAAACATCCGGTGTATGGATATGTGGCACTGAAGGATGAGGATTGGATTTCAGGTCTGGTAAAACAGATCGTTCTTTATCATCATGAAAGAAAAGACAGAAATGGATTTCCAATCAGACCGGCAGAGGTTCGAAAGGAAATTGGAATTGTAAGTGTTTGTGATGTTTTTGATGAAATGATCTGTGGGATTGGCTATCGGAGAGAAAAGGTTTATCAGGCAGTAGAATATCTGAAGGCATATAGAGGAGTTTCTTTCGATTCAGATATCGTAGATATTTTTTTGGAGTTTGTAGCCGTTTACCCGGTAGGAAGCAAGGTTCTTCTGAATAATGGAAAGAAGGGAACAGTACTGAAGCAGAGTAAAGGGTTCCCGGATAGACCGGTGATCAGACTGGAAGCAAGCCAGGGTGATAATGGATCTGCAGAGGATAGAATCATAGATCTTACGCAGAAAACGAGCATTTTTGTAGAAAAAGTACTTGAATAAAAATAGGTTACATAATAACATTACAATATTAAAAGCGTATTTTATAGAGAGGAGTCTTTATTATGATAGACATCAAATTTTTAAGAGAAAATCCTGAGGCAGTGAAAGAAAATATCAAGAAGAAGTTTCAGGACAGCAAGCTTCCCCTTGTTGATGAGGTAATCGCTTTGGATGAGGAAAGCAGAAAGACAAAGCAGGAAGCAGATGACCTGAGAGCAAACAGAAATAAGCTCTCCAAGGAAATCGGAGCGTTGATGGCACAGGGAAAGAAGGAGGAGGCCGAAGCCAGGAAGGCAGAGGTTGCTGCAGGTGCCAGGAGACTGGTAGAACTGGAAGAGAAAGAAAAGAAACTGGAAGAAAAGGTAACAAAGATCATGATGGTAATTCCCAATATCATCGATCCCAGTGTTCCAATCGGTAAGGATGATACGGAAAATGTTGAAATTACCAGATACGGTGAGCCTGTTGTTCCTGATTTTGAAATTCCATATCATACAGAAATCATGGAAAGATTTAATGGTATTGATCTTGACAGTGCGAGAAAGGTAGCCGGAAACGGATTCTATTATCTGATGGGTGATATCGCAAGATTACATTCGGCAGTGATTTCTTATGCAAGAGATTTTATGATTGGCAGAGGATTTACTTATTGTGTACCTCCCTTCATGATCAGAAGCAATGTAGTAACCGGTGTCATGAGCTTTGCAGAAATGGATGCCATGATGTATAAGATCGAAGGTGAGGATCTTTATCTGATCGGAACCAGTGAGCATTCCATGATCGGTAAGTTTATCGATACTATCGTTCCCGAGGCAGAGCTTCCCAAGACACTTACCAGCTATTCACCCTGCTTCAGAAAAGAAAAGGGAGCACATGGTATTGAAGAAAGAGGCGTTTACAGGATCCATCAGTTTGAGAAGCAGGAAATGATCGTTGTCTGCAAGCCGGAGGATTCTGCAATGTGGTTTGATAAGCTGTGGCAGAATACTGTAGATCTGTTCCGTTCCATGGATATTCCGGTAAGAACTATTGAGTGCTGTTCCGGAGATCTGGCAGATCTGAAGGTGAAGTCCTATGACGTAGAAGCATGGTCACCCAGACAGCAGAAGTATTTTGAGGTAGGAAGCTGTTCTAATCTTGGTGATGCACAGGCAAGAAGGCTGAAGATCAGAGTAAATGGCGAAAACGGAAAGTATTTTGCACATACATTAAATAATACAGTGGTTGCTCCTCCGAGAATGCTGATCGCATTTCTGGAGAATAATCTTCAGGCAGATGGAAGCGTGAAGATTCCTGAAGTTCTTCAGCCTTACATGGGTGGTATGAAGGAAATCAGATAAATTAAAGACTGATTAAAGAAAATGGGAGGTGAAATTCTTGCATAAATATCTGAGAGCGATTGGCTTCAGCAAAATAAAAGACAGGAAAGAACTGCAGAAGATCCTGACAGATATTGTGGTGAACGGAACAGACAGAGCATATACTTCCAACGGAGAAAAGACGCTTCTTGCTGTTTTTGGCATGGATTTTGCCGAGAGGATGGGAATAGCAGTCTGTGGAGAATTCGATGAAGATGACAGGTTCACATTTGACTACTATTTCCCCTACTTTAAAGGGAACATGATCAGTTCAGAGGAAGATGTGACTGTAGAGCGGCATGCTGCGCAGGAAAGCTATGCCGGAGTCTGCGATGATGTAAAGATCGGCGTTTCTTTGATCTTCTATTTGCAGAATATGGTTACTTATATCAAAGTCCAGAATGCCGGGATGCTGCCTGTCCAAGGAACGACACTGACACTTTCTGCGCTTTCCACGCATGGGGTGATCATGATGCCCCTGATGAAAACAGAAAAGGATCTGATCAAAAACAGAAATACATCGATCAACAGAAGCCAGCTTATTAATGCTGCCAGAAAAGGTGACGAAGAAGCGATTGAAAGTCTGACTCTGGAGGATATGGACACTTATACGACCATTTCCAGGAGAATTCAGCAGGAAGATGTATTCAGTCTGGTTGATACCTATTTCATGCCCTATGGCGTGGAATGTGACCAGTATTCTATCCTGGCAGAGATCGTGGACTGCAATCTGGTTAAAAATAAGATGACCGGAGAAGAAATCTATCAGATGACCCTGAATTGTAATGATCTTATTTTTGAGATGTGCATCAATCAGGAAGATCTCTATGGAGAACCAGCAGTAGGACGGCGGTTCAAGGGTATGATCTGGATGCAGGGCTATATTAATTTCCCAAATGAAAATGTGTAGAGAATGTGTGTAGTGGCGAAATTACTGTTGCGAGCGGTTCATAAATATGCTAAACTAAACAGGTATGAAAATGTTCCCATAGTTAAATGGATATAACAAGCGCCTCCTAAGCACTAGTTGTGGGTTCGATTCCCGCTGGGAACGTTTTACAGAGCAGTAATGATTGATGAGATCATTGCTGCTTTTTTTGTGTCTTGGGTGGAAATTTCCACCCGGAATTGAAAAAACAGAAGGATTTCATCCACCCAAAATAAGATTTTGCCACCCATTTGAAAATTATGATTTTCCACCCGGATGTGTGGCATATGGCGTAGGGAAGAAAAAGGGTTGTCAATGGATGTAAATTTGGTTTTCTTGTCTGTACGATTCAGACCTGAGAAAGATAGATGCTCAGATTAGATGTAACAAGTCTAGTCTGGGCATTTTTTGTCCAGGAGAAAAGGAGGATTACATGGAAGTACGAAAAGAAGATCAAAGAGATCCAGATGAGAAAGTCGTTGAGATAGAGATTGAACGGCTCAGAGACTTTAAAAATCATCCATTCAAGGTACAGGCAGACAGTCAGATGAAAGAGTTACAGGAATCCATCAAGAAATATGGGATTCTTAATCCTCTGATTGTAAGACCGAGACCGGAAGGATTTTATGAAATCATTTCAGGTCACAGAAGAAAGTATGCAGCACAGCAACTGAAATATACAAAGGTCCCTGTCATTATCAGATATATGATTGAGGAGGATGCCATTATTTCAATGGTAGATAGAAAATTCGTAGGAGAATGGGAACATGGACAAAAAGAATGATTACATACAGTTACCGCCAATGAAAAAAGATACCTCAGCGGATGTGGTCTCATTTATTTGGGAGTATATGAAACTTCCGGAAGACGTGCGCAATAAAGTAAAGTCAGAGATGGATGAGATCCATGAGCACTGCAGGGACAGTGAATTTCAGAAGCCAGATCTGTATGATATCGTTTCCAAAGAAGAGGTAGCAGGATTAGAGCAGAGTATGCAAAAGATATTCGCTGATATCATCACAGAGGTCAGCAGCATTGCCTGCTGGGTGTATGTGGAGAAATATGTGCATCATAAATCTTTGCAGGAAATGCTGGCAGAACGGAAGGATGTAGATAAGTTTATTTTTGCAGTAGATACATGGTTTGAAAAACTGATGGAGAAATAATCTAGGAAAATAGTTTAAAGTTTACATG
>NZ_JAXXXI010000016.1:0-18275 GCF_037359455.1 Suilimivivens sp. | reverse complement strand
TTAGGTCTTGGCAGGAAATGATCTGCCGAGCATCTGCTTTCAGCGCTTTGCATAACCCTTGATTCAAACCGATATCATCTTCAACAATCAGTAATTGCTCCATATATCTCACTCCTTCGTTATTCAAATGCCACTATCGTTTCCTTGGGCAATTTTTCGTTCTCACAGTTCAGAAGATAGGCTACGGTCTTGTTCGCAAAGCGGTTGGTTTTTATCGTATCCAAATCGGCAAGCCGGACTATTTCTGCTGTGCCGTTCTCAAAATCAACCTGAATCTCGCCCCATTCGCCGTCGCAGTCTGCTTGGTATTCGTAGATTGCGGCGGTGATTTTCTTTTTGCGCTTAGTCTTGGATTTCTGTTTCAGTCGGACGGCATGGAGCGCATCTTCGGCAACCAGCAGTTCTGCCAGTTTGTCCACCGCTTTCCGGTAGGCTCGCTCTGCACCGCTGGCAGTGCTGCCCTCAAACATAACCGCCAGTTTTTCAAAGGTGGGGCGGTCTTTCCATGAGCCAACTCGCCCACAGGTCATGCAGATCGCAAGACGCTTTTCAAACAAGGTCTGTTCCCGGTAATTCAGCTTCTCAAATGCCCGTTGAACCTTTTCAGCCTGTATGCCGTTCCAGAGGATGTCGGTATAGTTCCAGCTATCGTCAAGGGCGACATCTTCGCCTGTTAACCTATTATTCAGGGCAGCACGATAGAAGCCATTTGCATTCATTCCTGTTCTTGGAGTGACTCCTGTAAAGTGGAGAAAGTTATGCGAATAAAATCTTACAGCAGTATGGTTTGACTTATTGTTTTCGTCACGATAGACAAAAACAACCTGATTACCTTCTAAATACTGCTGGTATTGTTTTGCACACTTGGTGATGATGGCAATAGCCTGTTTCTTAGTCATAAGCATTAAGTTCCTTATATCTAAATGGTATTTTGGCAAATTTAAAAGGAAGGTTCGTCTGCCGTAGCAGATGACACCTTCCTTTAATGACTGATTTTTCTGTTGTCCGCCAAGTGATCGGCACCCGAAGTCCGATAAGCAAACTGGTTTTTCCGTTGCCAGCCAACTGTCCGGCACCCAAAGTCCGGAAAGAATTTCGGATTTTATGTGTCAGTCCACATGATAGGCATATAGCCCATCTACTAACTATAGTATATACAGACGAAGCAAATTATGCAACGAGTTTATAAAGATTTAATCAGAAATTTTCCGAAAGAAGGTGAGAACATTGAAGATAAAAAAGTGGATGACTAGCCTATGGTCATTCACACAAAGGAGAAAGCCAAGATTCATTCTCATGAGCCAAAAGGAGCGAGGATAAAGGGCAATAACATCTATACAGTAGAACGTGGTTCTAAGATTGCTGGAGCAAAAGCAGCAGAAACAACGGGTAAGAAATCATACAGGAAGAGTACAGCCTATCAGGCAAATGTGAAAGAGAAAGGTCTTTCAAGATTTAAGCGTATTGTAAGGGAATCTATGCCAAAGAAACTTGAGAATGGAACACGGAACCCTTCTGTTAATTTGCTTAAAAGATTAGCGGATTGGTACGATGGCTGAATTAGTTAATTTCATTCTGAAGGTGTAATTTCTTTTTTCTGGGTCAGCAGAAACAGAACTGCCAGTATGGACAGGACCACCTGTACGCAGGGCATGGTAAACCATACGCCATCAAGCTTAAGGACGATTGGCAGTGTCAGGATGGTACCGACTGTCAGCAGAACCTCTCCATAAACAAGAGTACTGGACTGCTTCAGATGCTCTGTTGCATAGAAGTAAGAAACAGAGGGCTTGGTCAGTCCGTAAAGAGCCATAACAAGAGAAAAGGCAGGTGCAGCATGGACGATCAGCTCTGCTGCTGCATCAGAGGTACCGTAGAAAACGGGGATCTGATGGCGCAGAAGGAACATAAGGGAGCCGCTCAGGATACCAACACCGATACCGAGAGCAAAGGTAAGCAGTGTATAGCTGCGCAGTGTTTTTTTATCATTCTGGCCCTTGCTCAGGCTTAAGAGTGGTTGTGCACCATCACTGATACCCTGAACGAGAAGCTCCATGAAGGAAACCAGATAGGCAAGGACAGCATAGGCGCTGACAGCTTCATCACCACCATATTTGGTGCACTGCAGATTCATCAGTATAATGGTGACGGAAGGCAGATAAGTCAGTCCGAAAGGGGAGGCTGCTACCTTAAGGATGGATTTGACTGCGGATCCAGAGGGCTTTATATTGGTAAGGGAGATCCGGTTTTCTTTCTTTAAATAGAAGAAAAGGGCAAAGATCAGAGTGACAAGCTGTCCAAGCACTGTTGCAATAGCGGCACCCATCAGACCTAATGGAAATACAAGTATCAGAACATAATCAAGGATGATGTTCAGGATACAGCCGCAGGCCATGGCACACATGGAGTAAACGGCAGCACCACGGTTACGCATCAGGGGTGTCAGACCACTGGCAACTGTCTGGATCACCGCACCATACAGAATATAGTGAAGATAGGTCATGGCATGGGTATGTACTTCTCCTGCAGCACCCAGAAGCGTCATCAGGGGAGAACCAAAGAAATAGAGGATCCCGGTCAGGATGAGAGAGGAAACGACAAGAAGAAACAGTGCATTTCCCTCCATCTGGTCTGCCGCATCATCACGGCCGGCACCCCGGTTTAAAGACACCATAACAGAAGCCCCCATACCGATACCAGTACCAAGGGCGATGATGAGTGCTACAAGCGGCCAGGCAATATTAATAGCAGCCAGTCCCATGTCACCCATGGCTCTGCCTACGAAAATGCCGTCAATAATGGAATAAATTCCTGTTAATAAAAAAGATAACGTAGAGGGGAGAATAAATCCCCAGTATTTTTTCTGCATAAAAACCTCCATTTCCCCATAAAAAGGGGAATATTATCTATGATAACCCATCCATACAGGAAAAGTCAACTATTGCAATTCCTAGTAAACTAGTAGTATAATGGGGAAAAAGGAGGCTTTGTATGAAGATTTCAACCAAGGGAAGATATGCCCTGCGTCTGATGCTGGATCTGGCACTGCATGACAGCGATGCCCCGGTAAGGATCAAGGATATTGCTGCGAGACAGGACATTTCTGATAAATATCTGGAACAGATTATTTCCAGCTTGAATAAAGCGGGTTATGTGAAAAGCATCCGCGGTCCGCAGGGAGGCTATAAGCTTGCCAGAGATCCGGAAAGCTATACAGTTGGGATGATACTCCGCCTTACGGAAGGCTCTCTTGCACCGGTAGCCTGTCTGGATGATGAGGTCAATACCTGTGACAGGCAGGAAACCTGTGCTACGCTGAAGCTCTGGCAGATGCTGGATGAGGCGATCAAGGGAGTCGTAGACAGAGTAACGCTGGCAGATCTGGTCGAGTGGCAGACGGAGATGATTGATAATTATGTGATCTGAATTTCCCTGCGGAGAAGAAAAAGGGCAAGAACGTTTGGGATGACCATACAGGCATTGATCAGATCTGTACATTCCCAGACAGTCTGCAGTGGAAGGATTGCACCTATGTAGATCATAACGATATAAGCTACCTTATAAAGAAAGAGACCTCTGCCGCCAGTCAGATAGGTGACAGCGCTTTCACCAAGATAGGACCAGCCGATGAGGGTGGTCAGTGCAAAGGCAATCAGACAGACAGAGAGGAAGCCATTCCCAAAAAATGGAAGAGAAGAAAAGGCCGCATCCGTAAGGGTACCCTGAGAGGCATGGATTACGGATTGTGGTCTTTTTAATATATTAGTGACAATGACAAGTCCACTCAGCAGGCACATGACGACGGTATCCCAGAATACGGCAGTCATGGACACATAGGCCTGTCTGGAGGGATTTTCCTCGCTGGAAGCGGCAGCCGTAATGGAAGAGGTCCCGATGCCGGCCTCGTTGGTAAACAATCCACGGGCAATCCCATAGCGGAGGACATTCATCAGGCTGCCGGTGGACAGACCACTGCCGATCGCTTTTCCGGTAAAGGCATCCTTCAGGATCAATGCGACTGCCGGAAACAGGCAGGTGCGGTTCAGGAAGAGCAGAAGAAGGCAGCTGCCGGTAAACAGGATGGCCAGAACGGGAACCAGCCGGACGCAGACCTTTCCGATAGATCTGATGCCGCCAACAATGACAAGGCCTGCCAGGATGGCGGCCAGGAATCCGGTCAGGGAGGGGGCAAGGTGAAAGCTGCTTTTCCCTGTCTCAGCCATGGAATTTGACTGTGTTGTGCAGCCGACAAAGAGAGCAGCAAGCAGTGTCAGAACAGCATAAAAGCTGCCAAGAAGAGGCATATGGAGTCCGTTCCGGAACACGTACATGGGGCCTCCGACATGTGTACCGGCTTTATCCCTGCTGCGGTAGCGTACACTGAGATAGCATTCAGCATAGGAGGTAGCCATGCCAAGTACACCGGTGATCCAGCACCAGAAGACAGCACCGGGACCACCAAGGGCAACTGCAGTAGAAACACCTACGATATTACCGGTACCGAGCGTTGCGGCAAGTGTAGTGGACAATGTGGCAAAAACGGAAAGGTTATTCTGGTCATCATCTTTTCCTTTAAAGGACATCCGGACGGCTTTCCAGGTTTTTCCCTGAGGAAAATGGAGGTAAAAGGAAAAGAACAGATGTGTTCCCATAAGTAGAAGAAGGAGGGGACCACCCCATAGAAATGAATTACATTTTTGGATAATAGCAAGCGCAGCAGACATGGGCAATGAGTCCTGCTTTTTTTATGATTATATGTATATTTTCGAAAAATTATGAGAAATGTCACTTTCTTTTTCTGACAGAAAAAGGTATACTGACATGTAGAATGACAGCGGAAGGGTATGATTTCATACAGAAGAGGGAAGCATGTGAAGTACAATAATGAGGGGTTGGAAAATATTTTTTTTGAATCAGTCTGCAAGCTCAGGGAAGACTACTATTTTATGCAGAATATATCGGGAAGGGTCAGATGGTCGCCCAAGGCAGTAAATGATTTTGAACTGCCCGGGGAATATGTGGATGGATTTGCCGGGATGTGGAGGAGCTTTATCCATCCGGAGGATCTGGCTCATTTCGATGAAGAAATGGAGCGTATACGGACTGGCAAAACAGATTATATGCTGCTGGAATACAGGGTCAGAAAACGGAATGGAGAATATGTCAGGGTACGCAGCCATGGTGTTATGAACAGGGACACAGAAATCAGCCCTGTCTGTTGTATGGGGATTCTGGAAAGGGTCGATGATACAACTGATGAGCTGACCCATGTGCCTAACATTTATGTGGCAGTAAAGGACATCGCAGATACCTTTGAAAATGAAAATGCTTCGGGCTGTCTGATGATCGTAGGCATTGATGACTTTAAAAGAATCAATGACCTGTATACCTATAGCGGTGGTGACGAGATCATCAAGAATTTTGCCTTGCGGATAAGCAAATGCATTCCACAGTCAGCGACATTGTACCGGCTTGAAGGTGATCAGTTTGCAGTTCATTATCCATATGGTACGCTGCAGGATATGAAGGATATTTATGCGAGGATGGCGGATGAGGCAATGGATATCTCACTGTCCAATGATATTAAGGTATCGCTTCAGCTGTCAGCCGGTGTATGTAAGTATCCGGATCAGGCGGAAAAGCCGGATATACTGAGAAAAAATGCACGGTATGCTTTTGAACGTGCCAAGAGACAGGGGAAGGGGCAGTTAGCTGTCTTTACCAGGGAGATCCGGGAGCAGTATTTGGAGCATCTGCGTCTGATCGAAGAGCTGAAACGCTGTGTCAGAAATGATTTTGAAGGGTTTGAGCTGTATTATCAGCCGATCGTAGAGCCGAAATCCATGCAGATCGTGGAATGTGAGGCACTGCTCCGGTGGAAAAATGGCAGATTTCCAGGAATTGGACCAGCCAAATTTATTCCGATCCTGGAAGAAACAGGTATGATGAAGGAAGTAGGAGCATATGCTGTAAGAACGGCGATCAGCCAGGTTATGGATTTTTCTGACAGCCTGATCGTTAATGTAAATGTATCCTACAAACAGCTGAAGGATGATGATTTTGCTGAATATGTACTGGGAATCCTGAAGGAGTATCAGTTCCCGCCGGAAAGACTGATGATGGAGCTGACGGAAAGCTGCAAGGCACATGATCTTCCGGTATTGATGCGTACCATGAATAAGCTGCGCGAACATAGGGTACTGGTAGCACTGGACGATTTCGGAACAGGTTATGCCTCTCTTGATATTTTACAGGATATTTCAGTAGACTGTCTGAAGATAGAGCAGTGCTTTGTGGCAGAGTGTGAAAAAAATAATGTAGACAGGAATATCATCAAGCATATTATCCTGCTGGCACATTCCCTCGGACTGAAGGTCTGCATGGAAGGCGTGGAGACAGAAGGCATTTATGATGTGGCAGTGGAAGAACAGGCAGATATATTGCAGGGTTATTATTTCAGCAGGCCCGTCCCGGCAGGGGATTTTCAGAAGATGTTAAGAAGATCTGCCGGGCATGAAGCATGAGCATGGGGCTTTAGGATGGGAAGCATAACAGAATACAGGAAAGGAAACAGGAATGGGAAACATCATCGATTATGTTCGGGAGCATGGAGATATCAGCTTTTTACAGGAACCATTAAATGAAGTGGATTCTCTTGTGCTGTGCCAGATGGTGTATATGAATTTCGGACGTTTTGTACCGGGACTGGAGGAGAGGAATCAGCTGATAAGTATTCAGGATATTTATCACCACCCAGACAGGGATCATCTCCTGGATGATTACTGGTATAAGCAGTATAATAAAGAGCTTTTTGAGGCGGCAGCGGATTCCAGACGATTCGGGACACTGAAAATGAATTATTATGTCAACGTGATCAATGTGGATGATGAAACGCAGTTCTCGGCGATCACCTATATACTCGAGAATAAAGAAACCTATATCGCCTACAGAGGAACGGATGCTACAATCATTGGCTGGAAGGAAGATCTGAATCTTGCTTTTTCAAAGCCGCTGTCCAGCCAGCATTTAAGTGTTGCCTATATGGATAAGGTATCCTCATGGATTGCCGGTTCCTTTTATGCCGGAGGTCATTCCAAGGGAGGAAATCTGGCAGTTTATGCGGCTATGAACTGCTCGGAAAGGGCAAGAGGAAAGCTTCTTCATGTTTATAATAATGATGGCCCGGGATTCCGGCCGGAAATCCGTGCAGAGGGACACTACGAGCAGATTGCAGGCAGGGTTTCCAAATTTATACCAAGATCTTCGATTGTAGGTATGATCCTGGAGGATCACAGCAGCTATGAGGTGGTGGAGAGCCGTGGGATCGGTATGCTGCAGCACAATGCATACAGCTGGAAGGTTGAGGACAGATCCTTTGTGCGTGCCAGAAATATGAGCAGCGGCAAGCTCATCAGGGATGCGGCCATGAATGAATGGATCCTGTCACTGACAGATGAAGAAAAGCATGTGTTCATTGATACGCTCTATGAGGTAGTGTCTGCGTCGGAGGCTTCCAATGTATTTGAGTTCGGTGCTGATATACGGAAGTCTGTGCAGAATGTACTGGAAGCAGCAAGGGAGGTAGATGAACCTACCCGGAAGGCGATTCAGCGGATCATGAAGTCACTGGTGGAGATCACACTGGAGAATTTTATGACACAAAGGAACAGCGATAAATAGTGGAAATTATCGCAAATATTTAAAATTTTAAAAAAATTAAAAAACCTGTTGACGAATGAAAGGAAAGCAGATATAATAACATTTGTTCGCAGGAATGGCGGAATTGGCAGACGCGCACGGTTCAGGTCCGTGTGGTAGCAATACCATGAGAGTTCAAGTCTCTTTTCCTGCACGTGAAAACCTCAGTCGATGTACTGAGGTTTTTTATTTTACGAGTTTTACAGGGAAGGTTACTTGTAATCAGCAGGAAACAGTGCTATTATAAAAGTAACATGAAGTGAAGTTATCAGCGGGTACACGGAGGTACCTGTGAAGGTCAAGGGAGTGAGAATATGGGGATCAGAATTAATGTAAACGCAAGGCAGGACTATTCCTATCTGTTCCAGAGTATGACGACAAGCAGGGGAAACAGTCTTGGTAATTTAAATTTCCTTTCCGATTATGCCAGCATTAAGAATGGCAGTTACGGGAAGCTGATGAAGGCTTATTATGCGAAGGATGCTGCAGATAAGGCTGCTTCCACAGGAAAGGACACAGAGACAAAGAAAAAATCCATTTCTACAGCAGCCGATTCCGCAAAGACGCTTTCAGAGATTGAGAAGGCGGCTGATACGATGAAGGAATCAGCAGACAGTCTGCTGGTGAAGGGAAGTAAATCTGTTTTTCAGAAAAAGAACGTAAAAACAACAGATGAGACAGGAAAAACAACTATTTCAGAAGAATATGATACCGATGCGATTTATAAGGCTGTATCCGGTTTCGTGACAGATTATAATGATCTGCTCAGTAAAACATCAGTAGCTTCTTCCAAAAATCTGCAGAGTAAGGCAGATACGCTTGCAGCTGTCACCAGCGCCAATGCGAAGCTTCTTTCGAGGGTTGGAATTACCGTGAACAGCGACAGCAGCCTTTCTCTTGATGAGGAAGCCTTTAAGAAGTCTGATATGGGTACGGTGAAGAATCTGTTTGGAACGACCGGTGCCTATGGATATAAGGTATCTGCTCAGGCTTCCATGATCGACTATACAGCAGCTAAGGAGAGCACCAAGTCCAATACCTATACAGCAAACGGTACCTACAGCAATGTGTACAGTGCCGGAAATATCCTGAACTCATTCTTCTAAGGGACGTTAAGAAGATGACAGAGGACTTTTCTTTCGCTTCAGAATATGGAAAGTGATATAGGATGAGGATCAGAAGGGATGCACCCGGAAAACGGGGGCATCCTTTTTTACGGGCATCCTTTTTTGTACCCGGTATGTTGAAATTTATATTGGAAAATGGTATTTTAGAAGTACCGCACAAAGCCCGGAAAGGGTTCCGGCAGAGAATGAAAGGAAGCCTTTGCAAGGCTGTGGTCGGCATATGGCAGCAAAATTTTATGCAGTAAGAAAAGGAAGAAAAACCGGTATTTTCAGAACCTGGGATGAATGCAGGGCAAGTGTCCATGGCTTTTCGGGACCGGAGTACAAGAGCTTTGGTACGCTTGAGGAAGCACAGACCTTTCTGCAGGGAGTCCAGAAGGAAGAGGTGGAAGAGGACAGACTGCGGATTTATGTGGATGGCAGTTTTCATGCAGGAACCGGGGAATTTTCCTACGGAATGGTCGTATTATTAAAAGAAGGGATACAGACCTTCCATAAGAAATATGATGATAAAGAGCTGGCAGCCATGCACAATGTTGCCGGTGAGATCAAGGGAGCAGAGGCGGCCATGCGTTATGCCATGGAGCATGGGATCAGAAAGATTGCCATTTACCATGATTATGAGGGAATTGCTAAGTGGTGTCTTGGACTGTGGAAGACGAACAAAGAGGGAACCAGAGCCTACAAGTCTTTCTATGATGAGGCCAGCAGACAGGTTGATATCCAATTTGTGAAAGTTGCCGGACATTCTGGGGATACTTATAATGAAATGGCTGACCAGCTGGCAAAGGAAGCACTGGGGATCTGAAAGAGAACAGAAGAAAAAAACAGCAAGGCAGCCGGGAGGAGATAGAAGTGATTCAGAAATTTTTAGTACAGGACAGTCCGATGGTAGCAGCAGTCGGGCTTTTACTTGCATTTGCACTGACATGTATGCTGCTTACAAAGCTAAGCAGCTTTTTACCAAAGGATGCAGGCCGGGCATTTGCCCATGATGGAAGCCTGTCAGCAGGAAAGCCAAGAGGAGCAGGCATTATTTTTGTGCTGGTGTTTATCGTAGCAGCGATTCTCTTTGCACCGGTTTCGGTGGAGACTATGATCTATCTGATGCTGATCGCAGGAGAAATGCTGACCGGTTATATGGATGATGCAGCCGAGCATCCCTGGAATGAATATAAAAAGGGTCTGCTTGACCTGATCATCGCGATCATACTGGCAGTGACCTATCTGAACCATAATGAAAGCAGCTTTACACTGGCAACAATGGGTATTACCGTGACGGTGCCACCGGTAGTTTTTGCGGTGCTGACAGTGATACTGGTATGGACATCGATCAATGTGACAAACTGTGCAGATGGTGTGGATGGTCTTTCAGGTACACTGGTACTGGTCACCCTGACTACCATTTATGTGATCAATGGGATTCTTGGGAAGGAAAGTGATTTCCAGTACCTGATCTTGCTATTTGGCATCTGTATCCTCGGATATCTGTGGTACAATGCCACACCGAGCCGCCTCCTGATGGGAGATGCAGGTTCACGGGCAATGGGTATTTTCATCAGTATTGCTATTTTAAAAACGGGATCCCCCTTTCTTTATATTCCGGCAGCGATCGTGCTGATCCTGGATGGAGGACTTGGACTGGTAAAGGTGGCACTGCTGCGTTTTCTGAAGATCGGAATTCTGAAGCATACAAGAACACCGCTTCATGATCATGTGCGCAAGGTGATGGGATGGTCCAATACGCAGACCGTATTCCGTTTTGCTATCATACAGATTGTTGTTTCAGCAGCAACAGTTTATCTTCTGCTGATGAGAAAGTAAGGAAACAGGGGGATTTACGGAAGGAGAAGGGATATGAAGGAGAGAAGAGATAAGGTAAATTATTATCTGGATCTGGCAGAAAGTGTATCGCACAGGGGTACCTGTCTTCGAAGAAACTATGGGGCAGTGATCGTTAATAATGATGAAGTAATTTCTACCGGTTATGTGGGAGCGCCAAGGGGCAGGAAAAACTGTTCCGACCTTGGAACCTGTATCAGGCAGCAGCTTAATATCCCAAGGGGAGAGCGTTATGAGCTTTGCAGGAGTGTCCATGCGGAGGCCAATGCGATCATCAGTGCTTCCAGGGATAAAATGATTGGAAGCAGTATTTATCTTGCGGGAACCGATGCACAGACAGGAGAATATATTGCCAATTCCAACAGCTGTTCCATGTGTAAGCGTATGATCATCAATGCCGGGATCGTTAAGGTATATGTCCGGGATGACAGGGATCATTACAGGGAGATCCTGGTGCAGGACTGGATTGACAATGATGAGTCATTAGAGGGCATCATGGGCTATTGATGAAGGAGAAGGAAAATGGATTATGAGATCAGTATGCTTTTTCCGGAGGGAAAAAGAAAAGCGCTGACTTTCAGCTATGATGATGGAACTATACATGACAGAAGGCTGGCAGCGCTGTTAAACGAATATGGGATGAAGGGAACCTTTAACCTGAATTATGGTCTTCTTGGCAAAGGGGGGATGGAGACTGTAAATGGGATTGAAACTGATTTTTCCAGGGTGGAAGCAGAAGAGGTGCGTTGTCTTTATCAGGGACATGAGATCGCATCCCATGCCTACAGTCACGCGTCCCTGACAGGACTGCCAAAGAATATGGCTGCAACAGAGGTATTGAAGGACCGCTATAATCTGGAACAGCTTACCGGGGAACTGATCCGTGGGTTTGCCTATCCATACGGGGCATACAACAGCCAGATCGAGGAGATACTGGATGCCTGTGGCATTGAATATGCCAGAACAGTAGAAAGCACCGGGGATTTTTGTCTGCCAGAGGACTTTCTTGCATGGCATCCCACCTGTCATCATGAGGATGAAAGGCTGATGGCGCTTGCAGAGAAATTTTGCAGGGAAGAGAAGGATGGTCCCTTTGTTTTTTATCTTTGGGGACACAGCTATGAATTTGCACAGAAAAATAACTGGGAGCTGATGGAGAGCTTCCTGAAATATATGGCACAGTACAAGGAGGATATCTGGTGTGCCACCAATATTGAAATTCTGGATTATGTGAAGGCATACAGGGAGCTGAAGCGCTCTACGGATGGAAAGATCCTGATGAATCCAAATGCCACACCGCTTTATGTGGCTATGAATGGAAGGAAGTACTGTATTCATGGCAATGAAAAGCTGGAGCTGCCAAGCTGACAGGGTATAAAGGGAAGCACTCCGGAAAGAATAGAAGCCCGTTTCGGACTTACAGGAAAGGATTAGAAAATGAAGGTTGATTTATTTTCCATCGGACCATTTACGGTACATGGATATGGACTGATGATTGGAATAGGTGTTCTCTGCTGTGTCTTTATGGCAATGAAGAGGGCGAAGAAGTACGGACTTATCGAGGATGCGATCGTAGATATTGCGATCTGGGGGCTGATCGGCGGCTTTCTTGGTGCCAAGCTGCTGTTTCTGATCGTGGAGTGGAAGCAGTTCCTTAAGAATCCGCTGGCACTACTAGGCTCAGAGGGCTTTGTGGTATATGGCGGTATTATTGCAGGCGTGGTGGCAGCGATTCTTTATTGCAAAAAGAAGAAGCTGATTTTTCTGGATTATTTTGACCTGGCTGCACCTTCGATCGCTATGGCACAGGGCTTTGGCCGTATCGGATGTTTTCTGGCAGGTTGCTGCTACGGAAGAGAAACAGATCTGCCGATCGGTGTGATATTTCCGGAAGGTGCGCTTGCTCCTGCCGGGATAAGGCTTCTGCCGACGCAGCTTATTTCCTCTGCAGGAAATTTCCTGATCATGGCGATTCTCCTTGCGACTTATCCCAGGCGGAAAAGAAAGGGAGATACAGGCTTTTTGTATATGCTGCTTTATGGAGTAGGGCGTTTTCTGATAGAGTTTCTCAGGAATGATGAAAGAGGAGCAGTGGGAGGACTTTCCACTTCCCAGTTTATATCCCTGTTTATTGTGGCAGCAGGAATCCTGCTGATGTGTAATAAAAGGCGGGCACTGGTGGAAGCTGCAGGTCAGACAGGGGCAGATGGAAAGACCGATACGGAATAAAATAATCAGATGAGGAGAAGAGCATGAAAAAAATGGTTCTGGATCATAAAGCATATGAAGAAACAGCTAGGCAGGCGGTTGCGGAAGGACAGGTTCTTCTGATCAATGAGGAGCATACGCTGCCTTTGCAGGAAGGTACAAGACTTGCCATGTTTGGCAGAATGCAGTTCCATTATTATAAAAGTGGAACCGGTTCGGGAGGCATGGTGAATGTAAGTAAGGTGACTGGTATCCTGGATGCCCTGAAGGAATCAGGGCAGGTGATACTTGATCCCCAGGTTCTTTCTGCCTATGAGGCATGGGTAAAGGAGCATCCCTTTGACGCTGGTGTCGGCTGGGGAAATGAGCCATGGTGCCAGGTGGAAATGGAGCTTCCGGAGGAGCTTGTCAGTGAGGCGGCAGCCAGAAACGATGCGGCTCTTGTGATCATTGGAAGAACAGCCGGAGAGGATCAGGACAATAAAAACCAGGAGGGCTCCTATCTGCTGACAGAGAAGGAAAAAGATATGCTTTCCAAGGTCAGAAAACATTTTGAAAGGCTGATCCTTGTACTGAATACCGGAAATATCATGGATATGGATTTCATAGAAGAATATCATCCGCAGGCACTTCTTTACGCATGGCAGGGCGGTATGGTCGGTGGCTATGGAACCGCAGATGTACTGCTTGGTAAGACCTGTCCGAGCGGCAGGCTGACAGATACCATTGCTTATAAGATCACGGATTATCCTTCTGATGCCAATTTTGGCAACAGGGACAGGGATCTTTATGAGGAGGATATTTATGTAGGCTACCGTTACTTTGAAACAGCAGCGAAGGAAAGGGTCCGTTATCCCTTTGGCTTTGGTCTTTCCTATACAGATTTCAGGACCTGGGACGTCAGCTTCAGCGCAGGGGAAAAGGATGCGGAGATTACCTTTACCGTTCAGAATATCGGGACTGTGCCCGGAAAAGAGGTAGTACAGGTTTATGTGACAGCTCCTGAGGGAGCACTTTCCAAGCCGGAAAAGGTGCTGGCTGGCTTTGCCAAGACCAGGGAATTAAAGCCGGGGCTTAAAGAGCAGATGAGGATTGCTATTCCCTATGAGAGCTTTGCTTCCTATGATGAAACAGGGGCAAGCGGCTTTGCGTCCTCCTATATTCTGGAAAAGGGTGAGTATCTGTTCCATATCGGAAGGAATGTCAGGGAGACTGAGGTGGCAGGAAGCTTTACTCTTGAGGAAACGGTATGTCTTGCCTCCCTGTCACAGGCACTGGCTCCGGTGACACCCTTTGAGAGGATGCGTTTTATAAGAGAAAAAGACGGAGCTGTACATAAGGTAATGGAGGCTGCTCCGCTCAGAAAGAAGAATCCGGCAGAGAAGAGAAAAGAGCTGCTGCCGGAGGAGCTTCCATTTACCGGAGATCAGGGATACCGTCTGATCGATGTAAAGGAAGGAAGGGTATCCATGGATGCCTTTGTGGCACAGTTTAATGATGATGACTTAAGCTGTATCATCCGCGGAGAGGGTATGGGAAGCCCCAAGGTAACACCTGGAACGGCAGCAGCCTTTGGCGGTGTATCCGAGGAACTTGCACATTTTGGCATCCCCTGCGGCTGCTGCTCTGACGGGCCCTCCGGTATGCGGCTTGACAGCGGCATGAAGGCATTCAGCCTCCCCAATGGTACACTGCTTGCCAGCACCTTCAATACAGCACTGGTGGAGAAGCTGTATTCCTTTACCGGAATTGAGATGGTGAAGAACAAAATAGATGCTCTTCTGGGACCTGGTATGAATATCCACAGACACCCGCTGAATGGAAGAAACTTTGAGTATTTTTCGGAGGATCCTTTTGTTACGGGAAAGATGGCAGCAGCCATGATCCGTGGCTTAAAGAGTGCAGGAGTGACAGGAACTGCCAAACATTTCTGTGCCAACAATCAGGAGACAGGAAGATCTACGGTTGATTCTGTTGTTTCGGAAAGAGCACTCCGTGAGATTTATCTGAAGGGCTTTGAAATGGCAGTCAGGGAAGCCGGGGCAGATTCCATTATGACGACCTATGGAAGCGTAAACGGACTTTGGACAGCCGGAAGCTATGACCTGAATACTACGGTCCTGCGAGGAGAGTGGGGCTTTCAGGGTATCGTGATGACCGACTGGTGGGCCAAGATCAATGATGAAGGAGAAGAGCCAAGGATCAACAACTTTGCGGCAATGGCAAAGGCGCAGAACGATCTTTATATGGTCTGTACAGATGCTTCAATCAATGACAGTGATGATAATACCCTTTCATCCCTGGAGGCAGGAACACTGACAAGGGGAGAGCTGCAGAGAAATGCAGCAAATATCTGCGGATTCCTGATGAATACCCATGCTCTTGAAAGAATGGAGGGCATACAGACCAGTGTGGAGGTGATCGGAGAAACAGATCAGGAGATCACTTCAGAGCCAGAGGTTACTTATTATAAAGTCGAAGATGAGATCAGTATTTCTCTGGATGGAGTGGATACCGGCAAGGATAAGGACTTCGTTTTTGCACTGGAGCTGCAGAAGCTTGGCGGGTATCGTGTGGAAGTAACAGCAAAGTCAGACTTATCAGAGCTTGCGCAGCTTCCGGCGACACTGATCTATCAGAGCGTACCGATGGCAGTCTTTTCCTTTAATGGAACTGGCGGAGAGTGGAAGACGATAAAGAGAAAGGCAGTATTCCATAATAAATACGCTGTACTTCGTCTTTACTTTGCACAGAATGGTCTGGAGGTACAGAAGATCACCTTCCGATTCGACAGGGAACTGGAGAGAAAGAATGATGTTATCGAGGCTTATGTAAACAGTAACGACTAAAGACAGGGAAAGAGCAGTCAATGCTGTGTGAGATACGTGATATTGGATATTTTGCGACAGCTGCTTCATGGCAGATGCTGGATTTTTGAATTTTTCAAAACTTTTTGATTAAAAGGAAAAATTCAGATAATAAAAATTGAAAAATGTGTTGACAAGCCACTTTGAACATGGTATATTAGCAAAGTGGCTTGGGTAAACAAGCAGTGGACGGGATCTTAGCTCAGCTGGGAGAGCATCTGCCTTACAAGCAGAGGGTCACAGGTTCGAGCCCTGTAGGTCCCACTTCTCTGAAAAGAGAATAAACTGAATATGGCGAGATAGCTCAGTTGGCTAGAGCACACGGTTCATACCCGTGGTGTCGAGGGTTCAAATCCCCCTCTCGCTACTATGAGAAAATGGGAAATGCTGAAGAAGACAGCATTTCTTTTTTTCTATCAAAGTCGGGGCTTTTGACCCCGATATCATGAAATCATGCTGTAAACAAAAGTGAGAATCATACTGGAGTTGTTATAGCTGATCAGTGAGAATACGGATATCATAAAAAGAGAGAGGAACTATTATGGGGTATTTGATTTCGGAAACCACTAGGGAAGAACGTGAGGCGATTGTTGCCAAGTCACTTGGAAATATATCAGCTAACTGCGATGGCTGTATGTCAGGTCTTGCAGAGATGTATCAGGAATATATTGACGGTCAAAAGGAACTGAGGGAGATCAATATGGAGTTCAATGCCCGCTATGTGAGCGGAGAGGAAGTGCCGGGCAGGGAAGGATGTGATATGAATGTATTTTCCAGATAAGAGTGAGTATCAGGATATCAGGGAAAAGTCCCTGATGCAGTGGCTGGATGAGATGGAGCAGCATGAGGATATTGCAGTCCGGGGAGGTGTGAAGCTTGCCAGAGAATACGTGCAGTCTCTTCAGAAAGAAATTGAGAATTTAAAGAGCGAGAATGAACTGAAGAAGGAGTATATGAAGAAACTAATGGCCGATAAAAGAGCCAGAGAGTGAAAGAAAAAAGAAAGAAGCCTGCTGATTTTTATTTACAGCAGGCTTTGGCTGTGGTGTGGGGGTTGTTGATTACAGGCTTCTGAATGCCAGTCTTCCCATGGCTTCATAAGCGGCCGCACTGGGGTGCAGATGATCGCCACTGTCATACCCTGCACGGAAAGCGGCAGGGTGAGCAGGATCACGTACTTCTTTGTCAAAATCAATACAGGTATCGATCAGGTCTGTACTTCGGATGAAGTCATTGACCTGATTTTTTAATGTTTCCCGGAAGGGAGCATAGGTACGCCAGCCTTCAATGGGAAGCAGAGTACCCATGAAAATGTGATAATCCAGCTTACGGGCTTCCTGAATGTACCAGATAAGTCCTTCGGTCAGTTCATCAATGGTTGGCAGATCGCTCATGGGACGGAAGGGATTCACGTCTGTGCCTACCGGGTGAATGATGTCGTTGATTCCCTGCTGGATGATGATCGTATCGGCACCGGCAACAGGAAGCTCGTGAGGGAAACGGACCTTTCCCATCAGTCCATAGGATTCATAAGTGATATTGTCATACTGGCGCAGGATCCTGGTGCCGCTGGCGGCTTTTCGGATAATGGCAGTATGGTTATCAGGTACCTTCAGGCATTCTGCCAGCATGTAATCTGGCCAGTCCTGTGAGGTAATGGAATCACCATAGCAGATAACTGCATGATTGCAGCTGTCTGTATAGAGGCTGATGTCACTTAAAAAATAAAAGCAGTTTGTCTTTCTTGTTTCATTCAGAGGAAGAACCTCAGCAGTTGAGTGGTTGTGAACGGAATAAAAGCCTTTGGAAAAAGGCCCGGTTGCAATGACACCTGAACGCATCAGGGTAAATTCCTTCAGATAAAAGCTGACAGAGACGGAATCACCCTGGCTGACAGGAAAAGGAAGAGGATCACTGAGGATACGCTTCCCGGCGGGAATAGTAATGGAGACATTACCGTCAAAGGTAATCTGTCTCGAAGTTTCTTTTATTATGGATTCGGGAGTGTTTCCGGTCATGGCCACGAAAGCAGCAGAAATCGTAATAGATTCTGTGCCACAGAAATTATCAAAGGTAAATCGAAGGGCACTTCCTGCAAAAGGAACTTTGACAGGATAGCGCAGCGTGAGATCTTTGCTGTAGGTTTCTACTCTATGGTCTGTAATGGACATGGCATTTCCATAAATGGCACACCAGTGCCTGCCAGCCTCTGCTTTGTATGTTGAAGCTGCGTTGCTTTTGTTGTCTGGAGCTGCGATACATCTTTTATCTATAGCTGTATTTGTTGTATTCATCTGTGTTCCTTTCCAAGACGGGTATGTAATCTCTAACAGGGTGATTTTCCGAAAGGTTTGATAACCCATATAATACAGGTATTATACAGCGGAGCGGATTCCCTGACAAGAATCACTGGGGAAGCAATCTGAGAAAGCAGAGCCGAGCGGGGCATGGGAGAGTGAAAAGGAGCCATCATGCCCCGCGGGCAGGGAAAAGTGAAGAGGAAAAGAGGGAAAGCAGAGCGGAGCGGGGCATG
>NZ_JAXXXI010000015.1:0-1822 GCF_037359455.1 Suilimivivens sp. | reverse complement strand
GCCAAAGGCTGTATGCAGGGCATCTGTCAGTTTCGTACGTTTGTAGGACGGGATGTAGCCACTATCTTTAGACAGCAGGGTCATGTTCATTTCCCTGAGGGTTTTCAAAATTTCGCTGCAGGTGAATTCTTCTAAAAGCTTCTTTTCCAGCAGCCGGTATACCAGAAGGCTGATGTAACAGGTTAAAAAGTGGGATTTGATGCTGTCCTCCCGTCTTACAAAAACAGGTCTTGCTTCGAATTCTGTTTTCATGATCCGGAAGTTTTCTTCGATCTCCCAGCGGCGTTTGTTGATGTTGATGATTTCACGGATATCTCCTTCCAGATTCGTTACAACTGCGTAAAAGCCATCATACATGGATTCTTCCTGTATGCGTTCTTCATCTAATTCATAAAGCTGTTTCTGGGCAATCTCGCCATCATCGGTAACTGCTGTTTTCTGAATGAAACGGGAAGGGTCGTTTGGATTTTTCCCTTTTCTGGCTTTGCCCGGAGACTGCATGATCTTTAAGGCACGTTCGATCTGGCCTGCCCGGATCCTCTGCTGGTATGCTTTGTATTTGGGAGAGTATGTGATAATGACGGTTTCGTCCATATCTCCTGTGACAATGGGGTATTCTTTGTAATAAACAGTGTTGTACACTTCGGGGTCTGTCTCATCCAGCGTGGAAATGTCTATGAACTTCTGGAATCCAGGAATCTTGAACTGTGTTGGCAGGAGCGCCAGTTCACGTTCCTCTTTTCTCATTTTTTTCAAAGAATACGTGATCACATAAGACCTGTTTCCAAAGCTGTTAAAAAAACGATTGCTCTTACTGCCAAGCCCGGCATCGGAGCAGAAGATAAACTCGCTGCAGTTAAAATCCCGGATCACTTTGGTCTCTAGCGGTTTCAGGGTAAGCTGTTCGTTCTGATTTCCGGGATACAGATCAAAGGAAAGGGGGATGCCGTCTGCATCCATGAACAGTCCCATGGTCACGATGGGATTGGGTCTGTGTTCCTTGCTTTTGCCATACTTTTTCATGCCATCTTCGGCTTCAATCTCAAAATAATAGTTGGTACAGTCATAGTAAAGGATTTTTGAGTTACGAGGATAGACAAAGTTGGAGTTTTGGTAAAGCTCCTCCTGAATGTAATCGGATTCCTCTGCGAGAACAGAAAGGGAACGATAAAGATTCTGCAGGGAATACTTTGGCGGTTCCAGTAAGGACTGGCAGTAAGAGAAACTGCTGAGCTTGCTGGAAGGGGAAAGAATCCTGGCATAGATCAGATCCGTAAGGATGGCATGGAAATCGTAAGTAAACCGGTGGTGGTTACGGATATTTCTGCAGATGTTGTCGAGGCGCAGTTCGGTGCATAGCTGTTGCAGGAACAGATAGCCGACGTTGAAGAGACGTTCTTCGTCCAGTGGAATACGGGCAAGAGGGGAAAAAGAGACCGTGATTCTTTCCTTACGCTGGTTGTAGAGCAGAGTTTCTTTTTCCGCTTCTTTTTTTGCCCAGTCCATCATGGCAGTCTCGTCACCGGAGAACTGAGCCAGAAGATCATTATACTTCCCAAGTTTTTTGTAGATACGGGAAGAAGTTTTACCGTTATCTTTGCGGTAGGATTGTTTGATGTAGACATCCTGATTGCCTTTATTTCCAGTAATAGATACGTACATAACGCTTTTCTCCTGTAATAAAATCCGTTTTCTTTATTATATCACAAAGCGTACAAAGTAGCACTATAAAAATCATAAAAATTGACAAAAAAATAAGCCACAAACGGCTTAAACAAAGGATTTATATTACAATGATAAAAAAAGAAGTGTCAAACTCCCG
>NZ_JAXXXI010000014.1:0-38283 GCF_037359455.1 Suilimivivens sp. | reverse complement strand
TACTCCACATTCCCGGCTTCCACTTCTTTCATCATTGCTAAAAATCCGGGACGGTCAAAGCAGGTGCCGCTAATGCCATCGTCCGTGAAATGGACAATGTTTGTAAAACCCTGCCGTGCGGCGAACTCCTCCAACATTGCTTTTTGATTGGATATGGAGTTGCTCTCACGCTGCTGGTCATCATCTTTGCCAAAGTCATCACGGCTCAGTCGTTCGTACAGAGCAGTGATTTTCTCGTTTTTTCTCATAACTTGCGCTCCTTTCTTCGGTTTTAGGTTGTGTGTTCTAAGAGACTTCCCAACCGCTTGATTAAGAAGTCTTTTAGAGCATACAACACCGGGGAAGAAAAGGTATTTATCTATCCCCAAATGGCAAACCGCCACGGTATGATCGCGGGTGCTACGGGAACCGGTAAGACTATTACCTTAAAAGTACTGGCAGAGTCCTTCAGCGACTGTGGTGTTCCGGTCTTTCTGGCAGACGTGAAGGGTGACCTTGCAGGTATGTGTCTTGAGGGGGAAAACAGTGAGAATATCAGAAGCCGTGTAGAAAAGCTTGGACTTTCTGAACTTGGATTTTCCCTGAAAAAGTACCCTGTCAATTTCTTTGATATTTATGGAGAGAAGGGCATGCCTCTTCGTACGACAGTATCTGAAATGGGACCGCTCCTGCTGTCACGGATCCTTGATCTGAATGACACCCAGACGGATATCCTGACTGTCATCTTTAAGATCGCAGATGATCAGGAGCTGCTTCTGATCGATACCAAGGATCTGAAAGCCATGCTGCAGTATGTGGGTGACAATGCAAAGGAGTTTTCCCTGACCTATGGCAATATTTCCAGGCAGAGCCTTGGAGCCATTATCAGGGCAATCATCGCACTGGAGGCAGAGGGAGCAGAGCTCTTCTTTGGGGAGCCTGCATTAGATATCAGGGACTGGCTGAGCACAGACAATACGGGACGTGGCAGGATCCAGATCCTGGATTGTCAGAAGCTCATTGGACGTCCTGCCATGTATGCCACCTTCCTGCTCTATATGATGTCTGAGCTGTTTGAAACACTGCCGGAAACAGGTGATGCAGAAAAGCCGAAAATGGTCTTTTTCTTTGATGAAGCCCATATGCTTTTTAATACAGCGCCAAGGGTACTGCTTGAGAAGGTGGAACAGATGGTGAAGCTGATCCGCTCTAAGGGGGTCGGCATTTACTTTGTAACCCAGAGTCCCAAGGATATTCCGGATGGCGTGCTTGCCCAGCTTGGCAATAAGATCCAGCATGCCCTTCATGCCTATACACCGGCAGAGCAGAAGAAGGCGAAGGCAGCTGCAGCATCCTTCCGGGAAAATCCGGAGTTTGATACTTATGAAACATTGACAAGCCTTGGAATTGGAGAAGCACTGATCTCTGTGCTGGACGAAGAAGGGATCCCGACTGTAGTGAAGAAATGTAAGATCCTGCCGCCACAGAGCCGGATGGGTGCCATTACGGATGCAGAGAGAGAAAGGGAGATCAGAGAGAGCCTTCTTTACAGCAAATATGAGGAAAATTTTGACAGGGATTCTGCTTATGAATTTCTGCAGAGAAAATCACTGACAGATGCAGCAGAAGCGCAGAAGGCAAAAGAAGAGGCTGAGGCGAAAAAGCTTCAGGCGAAGGAGGAAGCAGCTCTTCAGAAGCAGAAGGAAAAGGAAGCGGAGCGCCAGAGGAAGAGAACAAGATCTGCAGTCAATCAGGTGGCAGGCAGTGCGGCCGGGACAATAGGAAGAGAGATCGGGAATACTCTCGGCAAATCCGTAGGTGGCAGCTTTGGGAAGAAGCTTGGCGGTAATGTAGGAGCCTCTCTTGGGAGGGGACTGATGAAGACTCTGTTTAAAATGTAGGATAAAAAGAAAAGGGAAAACGGCAGCGGTTCTGCAGAGAAGCAGAAGACACTGCCGTTTTCTGTATTCTCTCGTTTACAGGATAAATGCGCTGTGCTATAATCAGAAGAAAATAAGCATAGTATACCGATAGGAATTATGTATATAAAGGAGGATAAACAAAATGGAATATACAGTAGAAACAAGATGTCTGCATCTTGAAGAAGAAAAGAATAAGGATAAAGATTTTGGGTCAGTCAGTTTTCCTATTTACCAGACGGCAACCTTCGCCCACTACGGAGTAGGAAGAAGCACCGGCTATGATTATACGAGAATGCAGAATCCAACGAGAGAACAGCTTGAAAGGATTGTGGCTTCACTGGAGGGCGGTTGTGATGCTATTGCCTTTGCCAGCGGTATGGCAGCCATTGCTGCTCTTATGGAATGCTTTAAGCCTGGCGATCATCTGATCGTAGACGGTGATCTTTACGGTGGTACGATCAGGCTTTTCAACAGCGTCTGTAAAAACAAGGGGATTGAGATCACAGCCATTGAACTGGCAAAGGAAGATCCCCTTCCCTACATAAAGGAAAATACAAAGGCAGTTTATGTGGAAACCCCCACCAATCCCATGATGAATATAACTGATATAAAAAAGCTCTCGGAGATCACGAAGGAAAAAGGTCTGCTTCTGATCGTGGATAATACCTTCCTGTCTCCGTACTTCCAGAATCCACTGTCACTGGGCGCTGATATTATTGTGCACAGCGGCACCAAATATCTTGGAGGACACAACGACACGATCGCCGGCTTCCTTGTGACAAACAGAGAGGATGTTAAAGAGCAGCTCCGGTTCTTCTACAAGACGACAGGAGCTGCACTGGCACCCTTTGACAGCTGGCTGATCCTGCGTGGTATTAAGACACTGGCTGTCCGGATGGAGCGTGCACAGGAAAATGCCATGGCGGTTGCAGAGTGGCTGAAGGGACAGAGCTGCGTGACAAAGGTTCTTTATCCGGGACTGCCAGAGCATCCGGGATATGAAGTGATGAAAAAGCAGGCAAGAGGCTTTGGTGGGATGCTTTCCTTTGAGGTGGACACAACTGAGCGTGCACAGGGGATTCTGGAGCATGTCAAGCTGATCCAGTTTGCGGAGAGCCTTGGCGGTACGGAAAGCCTGATCACTTATCCGGTGACACAGACCCATGCAGATGTACCGAAGGACAAGCTCCTTGAAAATGGAATTACTGACAGAGTACTGCGGCTTTCTCTGGGGATCGAGGGAAAGGAGGATCTGATCGCAGATCTTGCGCAGGCCTTCACAGCTGCATCAAAGTAAAAGGGAGGAAGAAGAGAATGAGTGAAAGAAATCTTGATTTTGATGCACCGGTAGAACGTAAGGGTACGGACTGCCTGAAGTATGATTTTGCCGTAGAAAGAGGAATGCCAGCGGATATATTGCCTTTGTGGGTGGCAGATATGGATTTCAGGATAAGCTCCTATATCCAGGATGCCCTGGCTGCTCAGGCTGCTCACGGAATCTATGGCTACAGCGATTCCAAAGAGGATTATTTTGCAGCGGTCAGGGACTGGATGAAAAAGAAGCATGGATGGCAGGTGGAAGAAAAGTGGCTGGTCAAGACACCGGGTGTAGTATTTGCCCTTGCTATGGCAGTGAGAGCCTTCACAAAAGAGGGAGAGGCTGTCATGATCCAGCAGCCGGTCTATTATCCCTTCAGCAGCGTGATCAAAGACAATGGCAGGAAGCTTGTCAGTAACACACTGGTACAGAAGGAGGATGGTCATTATGAAATGGATCTTGCTGATTTTGAACGTAAGGTAAAGGAGGAAAAGGTGAAGCTCTTTTTCCTCTGTAATCCTCATAATCCGGTGGGAAGAGTCTGGGACAGAGAAAGTCTCCTTGAAATTGGGAGAATCTGTGTGGAAAATCATGTTGTCGTAGTCAGTGATGAAATCCATGCAGACTTTATCTTTGAAGGAACGCATCAGGTATTTGCAGATCTGAGCGATAAAATCAGGGATATCAGTGTGACCTGTACGGCACCCAGCAAGACCTTTAATATCGCAGGACTTCAGGTATCCAATATTTTCATTGCAAATGACAGCCTGAGAAGGCGGTTTGTCAAGGAAATCTCAGCGGCCGGCTACAGTCAGGTCAATGCATCTGGACTTGTGGCCTGCAGGACAGCCTACGCACAGGGGGAGGAATGGTATCAGGGCATGATGGCTTATGTCAGGGCCAATATCGATTTTGCAGAGCAGTATATCAGGGAACAGATCCCGGAGATCAGGATGAGAAAGCCGGAAGGAACCTATCTTCTCTGGCTTGATTTCAGAAGGCTTTCCCTGACAAGCGAGGAGCTGGAGGATCTGATTGTCAGAAAGGCAGGTCTGTGGCTTGACAGTGGGGCTATTTTCGGAGCCTGTGGAGAGGGATTTCAGCGGATCAATGCAGCCTGTACAAGGGTTACCCTGGCAGAGGCGCTAGGGCGGATCAAAAATGCAATAAAAAATTCTTAAATTCCTATTGACATACTAGGAAAAGAGATGTATGATATCCTCAACAGATAAACATAGTATTCATACTAAGATAGTATAGAATAAAGCGGAGGATGAAAAAGTGAGTAAAATTGTAGAAAGTTCATTAGAATTAGTTGGAAAGACACCCCTTCTTAAATTAAACCGTTATACTGCAAAGAATGGCATCACTGATGCAACCATTCTTGCCAAGCTGGAGTACTTAAATCCTGCAGGATCTATGAAGGATCGTATCGCCCTTGCCATGATCGAGGATGCAGAGAAGAAGGGAATCCTGAAGGAAGGCGCTACCATTATTGAGCCTACCAGTGGAAATACCGGTATTGGTCTGGCAGCAGTTGCAGCAGCCAGGGGCTATAAGGCGATCCTGACACTGCCTGAGACCATGAGCGTTGAAAGAAGAAATCTGTTGAAGGCATATGGTGCAGAGCTTGTACTGACAGACGGCTCCAAGGGTATGAAGGGTGCCATTGCCAAGGCTGAAGAATTAAAGGAAAGCATTCCGGGATCTGTGATCCTCGGACAGTTCGTAAATCCTGCAAACCCTGCAGTGCACAAGGCTACCACAGGTCCTGAGATCTGGGATCAGACGGACGGTAAGGTTGATATTTTCGTAGCTGGTGTAGGTACCGGCGGAACCATTACCGGTGTTGGTGAATATCTGAAGGAGCAGAATCCTGATGTGAAGATCGTAGCAGTTGAGCCGGCGACAAGCCCTGTTCTTTCCAAAGGAACACCCGGTGCTCACAAGATCCAGGGAATCGGTGCAGGCTTTGTACCGGATGTCCTGAATACCAAGGTATATGATGAAGTCATCACCATTGAGAATGAAGATGCTTTTGCAGAGGGCAGGAAGTTTGCTGTCAGTGAAGGAATCCTTGTAGGTATTTCTTCCGGTGCAGCTTTGAAGGCAGCAGGAATCCTTGCGTCAAGACCGGAGAATAAGGGGAAGACCATCGTAGTCCTGCTTCCCGATTCCGGAGACAGATATCTGTCTACTCCTTTATTTGCAGAATAAAAAGAATAAAAAGAAGTACGTGAAACCAGTGATGACGGATCAGCCTGAATAGAAAGGGGATCCGTCATCTTGCTGTGTGTAAAACACATTGCCAGCAAGGAAAGTAGATGTTACAATGAGCATTGCAACGGAGGAAATAAATCAATGTTAAATCAGTTTTCAAGAACAGAGCTTTTACTGGGAAGAGAAGCCCTCGAGCGTCTGGAGAAGACCCATGTGGCAATCTTTGGAATCGGAGGTGTAGGAGGCTATGTGGCAGAAGCACTTGTCAGGAGCGGTGTAGGAAGCTTTACGCTGGTGGATGATGATAAGATCTGTCTGACTAATCTGAACCGTCAGATCATAGCAACCAGGCAGACTATAGGAAAATACAAAACAGAAGTGATGAAGGAGAGGATCCTTTCTATTAATCCACAGGCACAGGTGAATGTGTATAACTGCTTTTTCCTGCCGGAGAATGCCGGGGATTTTGATTTTACTTCCTATGATTATGTAGTAGATGCGGTAGATACCGTAACCGCAAAGATCCAGATCATCATGCAGGCAAAGGAAGCAGGCGTTCCGGTGATCAGCTGTATGGGAGTTGGAAACAAGCTGAATCCCACAGAGCTGTGCATTGAAGATATTTACAAGACGAGTGTCTGCCCGCTTGCAAAGGTAATGCGGCGTGAATTAAAGAAGCGGGGTGTAAAGAAGCTGAAGGTGCTGTATTCCAGGGAAGAGGCCATGAAGCCGGTCGAGGATACACAGAACAGCTGCAGAACACACTGTGTCTGTCCACCCGGGACCCAGAGGACATGTACTGTCAGACGGGCCATTCCGGGAAGCACTTCCTTTGTACCGTCTGCAGCTGGTCTTATCATTGCTTCAGAGGTAGTGAAGGATCTGACAGGGATCAGACATGATAAAAAGGGTTGAGAACATGGAAAGAAAAACGATACAGGCTCTGATAGAGGATGCAGGGGAAAAGCTGGTCATTGATATCAGAAGTGAAGAAGACTACAAAAGAGAAACCTATCCGGGTGCCATTCATATTTTCCATGAGGATTTCATGGATGAGCTTGACAGAGTACCAAAGGACAGACCGGTCTACCTGATCTGTTATACGGGTCAGAAGAGTGATGATATTGCAGAGGAGCTGTCAGGGCAGGGCTATGAGATCTACAGTATAGATGGCGGCTTTCATTCTTATCTTCGTTATAAGCTGCAGAAGCTGATGGAAAAGGAAGAGGATAAGCTGGACCGCTGCAAGGAAGCAGAGCGGAGCATAGTCAAGAAATTCCGTAAGGAGATCTGGCGTAAATTTACCAAAGCGATCAATGAATATGAACTGATCCAGGATGGGGATAGGATCGCTGTCTGTATATCAGGCGGTAAGGATTCCATGCTGATGGCCAAGCTTTTTCAGGAGCTTGAGCGTCATGGAAAAAAGAATTTTGAAGTAGTATATCTCGTGATGAACCCCGGCTATAATGAACTGAATTATCAGACGATCCTGAATAATGCAAAGCTTTTGGAGGTGCCGGTCACTGTTTTTAAAACGGAGATCTTTGACACGGTAGCGGATATCACAGAATCTCCCTGCTATCTGTGCGCCCGTATGAGAAGAGGCTATCTGTACAGCAAGGCAAAGGAGCTTGGCTGTAATAAGATCGCACTTGGACATCACTTTGATGATGTGATCGAAACGATCCTGATGGGTATGCTCTATGGAGCACAGATCCAGACGATGATGCCAAAGCTTCACAGCACCAATTTCGAAGGCATGGAACTGATCAGGCCGCTGTACCTGATCCGGGAAGCGGATATCATCAAATGGATGCACTATAATGAACTGCACTTTATCCAGTGTGCCTGCAGGTTTACAGAGAACTGTGCATCCTGCGGCGGCACAGAAAAGGGTTCTAAACGGGCTGAGATCAAGGAACTGATCCGTGAGCTTGCCGAAAAGAACCCTGTGATTGAAAAGAATATTTTCCGCAGTGTGGAAAATGTAAATTTAAGTACTGTAATTGCTTATAAGCAGGATGGGGTCACCCATCATTTCCTTACTTCTTACGCTGGGCACGGATCAGATTCTGATAAAAGCTGACTGCGCCCGGCAGACAGTTGTAAACAATATTTTCATTCAGGCCATGCATGCCTTTCATCTGCTCAGGACCATAAATAACAGGAGCAAAGCGGATACAGCTGTCACAGATACACTGATAGAACTGGGCATCTGTAGCGCCGGTCATGACGTAGGGACTGACAGGAAGACCCGGAAAGGTCTCTGCGATCACAGACTCAATCTGACGGAAGGCAGAGCCGTTTATATCAACCGGCGTGGAATAATCATTGGCATGCAGTACTTCCATCGTAAGACCATATTTTGAAGCGAGCTTTTCCATAATGGAAAGGCTTTCTTTTTGTCCCTGATGGGGGATAAAACGCATGTTGGCACTGACACTTGCCTCCTGTGGGATCACATTGCAGGCATCGGAGCCGGACTGCATGGTAAAGGCAATTGTAGTCTGCAGCATAGCACCGGCCTGGGCACTGATGCTGCCAAGGAGTGGCTTTAATACCGGAGAAAAGAGCCAGAGATTGCCAAATACCAGCTTTAATGGGAAGGGGGCATAAGGAGCCAGCTTCCGGAACATGGCAGATACCTCAGGTGAAAATCTGCGCTGAAAGGGAGTATGCTTTTCGACTTCATTGACAAAGGCAGCAAGTCTTGGAATGGGGGTGTTTTTGCCGGGAGCACTGGCATGCCCACCTGTGGACCTGGCAGTAAATTTCACATCTGCCTTGCCCTTTTCAAAAACACCGACCATGGCAAAATTACCCCTGATACCACCGATCGGATCGGTAATGATGCCGCCGCCTTCATCACAGACCAGAAAAAGGCGGATGCCTCTTTTCTGCAGCTCAGCTACGATCTTTGGAGCGCCGTCACCGCCCCACTCTTCTGTGCAGGAGGAAGCCAGATAAACATCACAGGCGGGTGTATAGCCTTCAGCAAGCAGCTCTTCCACAGCCTGGAAAAAGGCCATGACAGAACATTTGGTGTCGGAGGCGCCTCTTCCCCAGACCTTTCCGTCCGCAATGTCACCAGAAAAAGGAGCATGGCTCCATTCACCCTCTGCAGGGACCACATCCTGATGGCTCATCAGAAGGATTGGGTTTTCGCGGCTTTCTCCCTTCCAGTAATAGAGAAGGTTTCCATCGATCACTGTTTTTTCAAGCTGTTTGTGGACGAGTGGAAACAGCTCCTCCAGGAGCTTGTGGAAGCTGAGAAATTTTTCCTCTTCATGGACTCCTGCATGTGAGGTTGTATCATACTGGATCATCCGGGAAAGCTTTTCTGCAAGCATCCTGGCTTTTTCTGTTTCCTTTGGTGCGGTATAGGAGGACTTCCTTGAAGGAATCAGAAGGGTATGGATCACAGCGATAAGCAGCAGAACAATAAGAAGAACAAGGACTGCTGCAAGGATCAGTAAAATTGTTTTCATCATTTGTCACCTGCTTTCATATGGAGATCAGTTTCCTGTGCCAGAGCCTTTGCCCTTTGACGGTAGAAGAGAAAAGCGATACCGATCGCAAGACCGCCGGAAGGAATGATCATAAAACTGGTGGAACCTGTCAGGGAGGGGATCAGGATAAACAAAAGGCTCATCAGGACAAGAGGAGCGGCTGCAATTTTCAGGTTTCCGCGGAAATACTTATAGGCCATGGCACCAAACAGGGCTGGCACTACATTTTCGAAAGCGGGCTGCAGCACTTCGCTCTGTAAAACAGGCTGGAGCGGCACCAGTAAAAGGACGCCGAGAGCCAGTACCAGAATCGTAACAAGGGAAGAGGCTGCAATGGAAAGAGTGGAGATGATCTCATTTTCCGGGGTACCGCTTTTGGCTCCAACCTGATCCCTGGCATTGATGGCACAGGGGATCTTCATGTTGATCAGATTTCCCGTGATAAAGGCCAGATAGCCGCCGCCTGCACCCAGCATGGGCGTATAAACAAGAAATTCCACGATACTGCTCACAAACCAGATAATTCCTACAGAAAGGAAGCCTTTGCCAACGGCAGGAAGGTCTGGCATGGCACCAAGGAACAGACCGATCATAAAGGGAGCGCCAACCAGAAGAACCAGTGTGATAACGGAAAAGACTCTTCCGAGGATATGGGTCCCGGCATTGTATTTTTCAAAAGATTCGTTATTCATGTAAGATTCGCCTCCTTATAAGTACAGATTTGCTAAGACAGCGGCTGCCATGCCAAGGAGCATGCTGCCGGCAATGGAGAAGCTGTCGATCCAGACCTTTTTCTTCTTTTCAGAAAGATACAGGCAAAGTGCCATGGCAAGGCCGGAAACCGCAACTACGATAAGGGGAAGGATACTTCCGGAAAAAGTAAACAGACCATTTCCAGAAACAAAGCCGCCGATGTAGCTGCCGATATAAGCAGAAACAAGTCCAATGAACATGGCACTCATCGCATGATCACCAAAGCCGCCATGAGCGCTTCCTTTCTTAGTGTTTTTCTGCAGCTTTTTCAGATAACCTTTGTTGAAAATAACGGAAAGCACCATTCCCCAGATGATACAGATACTCATAAGAAGAGCAATGGTAACAAAATTCTGGGGTGTCATTTCACGGGCGGAGAGCGAGGTCATACCAACCTGTTCCGCTGCTGCCTGGGCAACCTGGGTTTCATAGTGCAGGGCGCCGATCACAGAAAGCCTGAGCCAGGGCCATGGGGTACCAAGGCTTCCGGACAGGGCGATCACACCAAGCAGGATGCCGACACTTGGCAGCACCGAAAAGGTGGCGCTTGACAGGATCACCTGCTTTAACCTGGTCCGATCCATGCCAATGGAGACACCGGCCCGGTAAGCGCGGATAAGAAAAACGATGCATACGACGGCAACAAAGGCAATAATGCCGCCACAGATCCCATACAAAGGGACGCTGTTCAGTAAAGACAGAATGTTCATGGGAAATCCTCCTTGATAAGGTTAGTTCATGCCGGAAGCGGGATGACCGTTTGTGCGGAGAACTGTCCGGAAGGTACCGGCAAACAGAAGATGCCTTTCAAAGCGCTCCCGGTTTCCGGAGTTCCATATGTGAAGCAGCGCACGTTTGTTACGGTCCAGTTCTTCTGAGATTTCCAGAAGACAGTCACTGACGTTTAGGTCACTGGGGATCAGCTGTATAATGTCATCCAGCATCTGGACAATGATCGCTTCCAAAAGGGAAGGAATGTCCTGAAAGTGATAATAGAAGGAATTACGGTTGATCTGACAGTCATCTACGATCATTTTCACGGTGATATTGGATAACGGGGTCTCATTGAGAAGCTTCAGAAACGAAGCTTCAATCGCCTTTTTAGTGAAAGAAGGCATATCCTCACTCCTTTGACGGTTTCTTTTCCCTCATCTTACCATTTTGACAGAGAGATATCAAATAAATTCCGGAAGGAAGCCCAAGGATAAAAGGTATGATCGTAGAGCAGAAGCGGAAAACCAGGATGGCAGGCACTTTCCGGACTTTCCAGCATAGCACAGGGACGAAGGTGATTTTCATTGAAGGGCTGTGCTTTCTGGTAAGCCTTAAACAGTGGCTGGCTTAAGGCATCAAGGAGTGACATGTCATGGATGTTGGCATTGGAATAATGGATAAATACACAGGGTTCAACATCTCCGTTTGGATTGATATGACAATAGAACCGGCCACCGGCAATATTTGTGCCTTGAGTATAGATCACAGGATTCTTCGGTGTTCTCCTCCTGCTAAGGCCTGCAGAAGGGATACAGACAGTGATGCTGCTTCTTGGATGCTCCATGTTCTTAGAGGGGATTCAGAATCTGTGCGTGGCACTTTGTACGACGAGAGTGGCTGCCAGTTTGTCAGAAAAATAATTGCCCGTGCCTCTTTTTATGTGTATAATAATATAAGTATCAGTTCTGGGAAGAGTGCGGCATGCCGTATTGCCAGTGTCTAGGTTCAAACACATATTATCCCGTAGAACACTTGGCAGCTGATACTATAAAATACAGGATTATACGGTAAGGGGGAGCAAATGAGAATCGAATGTGAATGGTGTGGTGCATGGATCAATGATTTTGACAAAACATGTCCAAACTGTGGTGGTGTCAACAGTCATTATGTAAGGCAGGCCAATGATATTCCGCAGACGATAGAGGAATTAAAGGCATGGGCGAAAGAGATGAAGCTGCCGCTTGATGAGATGCGGACATTTATCGGGGAGGATTACAAGGGGGCTAAGGCATTTGGTATTTATAAGGATGAAAAGGATGGCACCTTTGTAGTATATAAGAATGGTGCAGACGGCAAAAGGATGGTCCGTTATAAGGGCGATGATGAAGCCTATGCCGTAAACGAGCTGTATACGAAGATGAAGGAGCGGGTTGCTATCCAGAAGGCAGGGCAGAGAGCAGCGAGCGTTAATAAAGGATCGGCAGCAAATCAGAAAAGTGCAGCAGCGCAGAAGCCTGTCAGTCATAACAGCAGCTCGGGAGACAGGAACAATAATAAGGGGAGACTGGGACTCTATATATTGATCGCCCTGATCGTTATTGGAATCGGATCCTGTGGTCTTCTTTTCAGTGACAGCTCTTCAGATTATTCTGGCAGCAGCTATAATTATGAAAGTAATTATGATGATTATAATGACAGTGATGATGGCAGCTATGATTACAGTGATGACAGCAGCTACGACAGCAGTGATGATGACAGCTCCTGGGATTCCAGCTGGGATTCGGACTCGAGCTGGGATTCAGATTCCAGCTGGGACTCCGGATATGATGACTGGGGATCAGACTGGTAGAAAAATATAAACGTATTCCGAGAGGTCAACCACTTTGTGGGCGGTTGTTTCTCTTTATGTTTATTTTCTTGAAAGCATATTCTGATGCTGTGTTCCAAAAGTGGAGGAGATGATATTGTGAATGGGTACCGTCGGTTAAAGGAGTATGCAGATGCCAATGGCTTTAAAATCACTGGAAATTCCACCTGAAATGACATCATAGGATCACCCGGGCAGCTGAATGGCAGATAAATTCAGCCGTCTGTACTCGGTTGGTGTCATTCCCATCAGTTCCCGGAACTGTTTGGTATAGTGGCTTGGGCTCGCAAAGCCGTATTCAAAGGCCACATCGGTCACAGGGGAATCGCAGACCAGCAGCTTGGCTGCAGAGGTATAGATCCGTTTCCGGCGGACATATTCCATGGGGCGGTAATGCAGATAGCGTTGAAAGATCCGCTGACATTCCCGCTCACAGATGTTGACGCTGCCGGCAAGCTCGGCAACACCAAAGGATTCTGAGAGATGACGGTCAATAAAAAGTAACATTTGCTTCATATGCTGTTCCTGTATGGAAGAAGCTTTTGCCCCGGAAACGGGGCTTATTTTTTGATTCAGAAACAGCAGGATTTTGGAAAGAGCAGTCCGGACATCGAATTCATAGCCGGGATTCTCATTTCTGCAGGCTTCAAAAGCCAGAGAAAAATTATCATAAAAAGGAGCATCTTCTTTGCAGGGGGTAAACTGAAGGTAGGGAATCCCGCTTTCCAGCAGAGGACGGACGCAGGAGGTATCAAAAACGCTTCCGGGGGCACCACCAACAATACCGGTATCGAAAACGAAGGAATGATAAGTGCATGGTGAGGCATCGACAGGAGTGAAGGAGTGCAGAATGTCCGAATTGATAAAGCAGCCTTCTCCTTCCCTGACCAGATATTCCTGATCTTCAATGCCGATCCGAACCTGCCCTCTGGTGGAAATGAAAACTTCCATTTCCTGATGCCAGTGGGCAATGATACAGTCAGTTGCATATTGGTGGATATCTCCATCATTGGCAGTCAGGTTAAAGGGACGCAGGTGCCCTGAGGGGATCTCCTTTCCCTGAAAATCAACGGTAACATAATTTCGTGTCTGAATCATAGAGATGAACCTCTTTTGTCGCTTTTGTTATAGTATACACCGCTTTTGGAAAAGCAGAAAGCCTTCTTTTTCGTTACAATGTAGAAAAAAGAAGGAAAGCAGGATTACGATGGAAAAGACAAAAGAAGCACGTGTTCTTGATATGACAGGGGGAAATTCTTTCCGGCTGTTACTGGTATTTGCTATGCCGTTGTTCATGGGAAACCTGTTACAACAGCTGTATAATCTGGCAGATACCGCCATAGCAGGGCATCTGCTAGGAGATAGTGCCCTGGCTCAGATAGGAGTTACCTCCGCACTGTACAGTCTGCTGACCAACTTTGCATTTGGAATGAATAACGGGCTGGCACTTTCTGTCAGCAGAAGCTTTGGGGCAGGAAATCAGAAAAGACTCAGACAGTCGGTATGCTGGATGACAATACTGTCCACGAGCTTTGCTTTTCTTATGATGATTTTGTTTTTGCTGCTTCGAAGTCCCATTCTTGTGGCTATGCAGGTGCCTGAGGATACGCTGCAGCCTGCGCTTCAGTACTTTACGATCATACTTCTTGGTATACCATTTACTATGGCTTATAATATGGAATCAGCCATGCTGCAGTCGGTAGGAAACAGTATTGCACCACTTTTCTTTTTACTGGCAAGCAGTATTCTGAATGTGATATTGGATATTTTGTTTATGGGACCTTTTCATTTTGGAATCCGGGGAGCTGCAGCAGCGACCATATTGTCGCAGGCAGTCAGTGCACTGCTGGCATTTATCCTGATTCTGAAAAGGTATCCACAGCTTCACTTTTCTGCTAAGGACAGGCATACGGGAAAGGACTTTGTAGCAGGCATGCTTGGAGCCGGGATGAGTATGGCGCTGATGAGTGCTATTTATAATATAGGAAGTGTTGTGCTTCAGGGCAGTATCAATGCTCTAGGAAATCTGTATATTACAGCCCAGGTAGGCGGCAGAAAGCTGGCAGAGCTATTTTATATTCCCGGGATTGCGCTTGGAACCAGCACAGCCACGTATGTCAGTCAGAATGTGGGAGCCGGGAAGAGAAGCAGGATCGGCAGGGGCATGCTTTCTGCAATTGCTCTGTACGGAGCATGGTGGATCATAGCGCTTTTGTTTACAATCTTTGGGGCAGAGGATGCGGTCAGGATGATCACGGGAAGTGATAACAGTGAGGTGATACGGAATGGAGCGCTGTATCTGCAGATCAGTATTCCCATGATACCGCCCATGGCAGTGCTTGTGATCGTCAGAAACGGCCTGCAGGGCATGGGACATTCCGTATCGCCACTGATCTGCAGCAGCCTGGAGCTGATCGGCAAGGTGGTATTTGCACTTTTTGTAGTTCCAGTGTATGGTTATTTCGCAGTGTGTATCTGCGAACCGGTGACCTGGGTTGTATGCTGTATATTTATTCTGGTGTTCCTTTTTCTGGTACGGAGGGAACTGAATGATACCACAGAGGGAGATTATATAAATGAAACCATATAAGATGATCGCATTTGATATGGATGGAACGCTGCTGAACAGTCAGAAGGAAATTTCAGAAAAGACTGTTGCTGCAATGAAAAGAGCCATGGATCATGGATTTACTGTAGTGCTGAATACCGGACGCTGTATGGCAGAGCTGTATAAGTATTTTGATGTTGTCGATATTCCTTATGTAAATTCTGTCAGCGGTGCACTGGTGCTTGACAGGCGGCAGAACAGGGCTGTTTTTGAAAAAGGGCTTACACCGGAGCTGGCAGAGCAGGTGCTGGCGATCGCAGCCAAAGAAGATGTGATGATTCATATTCTGACTGAAAAATCTATTGTACAGAAGGATGCCATAGCTAAGATGGACTATTATCAGATGGGCATTTACAGAGGTATGTTTGAAAAGGTGACAGACCAGTGGGAGTCCCTGATAGAGACCTATCTGACAGATCCTTTTCCTGTAGCAAAAATAAATCTTTATCATCCGTCTACAGAAGCAAGAGAGAAAACAAGAGCGCTGATCTGTGAAGCAGGTCTGCCGGTAGAACTGGCAAATTCTGAGATCGCATCTCTGGAGATCTCGGCGGAGGGAATCCATAAGGGGATTGGTCTGCAGGGGCTTTGTGATTATCTGAAGATCCCCATGTCCCGGACTGTTGTCGTAGGCGATGCAGACAATGATATCGGGGCACTTAAGATGGCGGGAATTTCAGTTGCCATGGGAAACGCCAGTGAGAAGATCAAGAAAATCTGTGATGTAACAGTGGCGGATAATGACCATGACGGCTGCAGGGAGGCCATTGAGAGGTTCCTGTTTCAGGAATAAGGAGGAGGGTAGATGGCTGAATTTGCTGACGGAATTTGCAGGAAAAATTTCAGTTGGGAAATTCCTGAAATGGGAGTTGACAAAGCATTTTAGGCCATGCTATAATACAATTCGTTGGTGTAAAACCACAGGCTGCTGTGGCTCAGTCGGTAGAGCGTCGCATTGGTAGTGCGGAGGTCACGGGTCCGATTCCCGTCAGCAGCTTTCTAAAACCCTTGATTACTCAAGGGTTTTTATTTTTTGTGTTGTATTTCGTGTTGCATTTTGTCAAAGTGCAGCAGGGTCATGTCGTTATATTTCTGCGTATACTCTTCGATTGTTCCTCTGTAAATAGTTGTGAGCATATGTATTATATGTGAATTGAAACGGGAAAATACAAAGAATCAAAGAAAAATATTGCATAAGAACATGAAACTGTTAAAATGGATATATCAGCAGATAAAAGGAATATTGAAGTGTACATAATAGGCAAAATCAATCGAGAAATATATAAGTGTATCACTGAAGACATTGTAACGGATGAAGTGATAATAACGGATAATCAAATTCAACACATTAAAGATAGGCATCCAGAGGTTTATGATAGGGTATTAAGTAATATAGAGGAAGCTATTAGAATTCCTGATTATATTATTAGGGATAAGCACGAATACACGGGATTAGTTGTTAAACGAATAAAAACTGAAAATGGGGTTTTACAAGTGGTATTGAGACTGTGCACATCAGAAGATGAACAGGGATATAAGAATTCCGTCATTTCCTGCTGGGAACTTAGTGAGAGGAGATTGCAGAACTACTTGCGAAATAAAGAAATTCTTTACAGACGAGAATAAACAGGGTATAATGTGGATACAATAAGAGGAGAACTATCTGAGGTGGTAAAATTCGTTGCAACCACGCACCCTATGGGTCAAAAGAGATGCAGGAGAGGCGACGCCTGCCAGATGGTTCTTCGCTTATAAAAAGGTTTACAAGGTAACCATTGCACATATGCAGTGGTATTTTTTTGCAGGAAAAAGGAGCTTACAATGGAACTCTACTTGATCCGTCATGGAGAAACCGATTATAATAAAGAAAGAAAAATTCAGGGGAGCTGCGACATCCCACTGAATGAATATGGAAGAGAGCTTGCCAGGGAAACCGCAGAAGGGCTTAAGGATATTCCCTTTGATGTGATCTTTACTTCCCCTTTATGCAGGGCCAGGGAAACCGCAGAGTGGATCGCAAGGGGAAGACAGATCCCGGTTTATGAGGATAAAAGGCTGCAGGAGATCTGCTTTGGCGAGTATGAAGGACTCTGCTGTGGCAGGAAGGGGTACAATATTCCCGATGGAGGAGCTTTTTTTAATACCTTCTTCTTTGATACAGAGAATTACCAGACACCACCAGGAGGCGAAAGCTTTGAGGATGTGATCAGCAGAACAGGGGCATTCCTAACAGAGCTGCTTCAAAAAAAAGAATATCAGGACAAAACAGTGCTTCTGTCCACCCATGGATGTGCACTGAAGGCAATATTGGCGAATATTTATCATACGCCTGTTGCAGAGTTTTGGGGTGAGGGTGTGCACAAAAACTGTGCAGTGACCCATCTTTCTGTAAAAGGTACAGAGTTTCAGATGATAGAAGAAGGAAAAATCTATTATACACCACGGAAGTAATGAGGTGATCAGATGCAAAAGGATATGACAAAGGGGAATCCGATGCCGATCATTCTGCAGTTTACATGGCCGCTCTTTTTAGGAAATGTATTCCAGCAGGTTTATAATGCGGTAGATTCCATGATCGTTGGAAGGTTTGTAGGTTCCGGTGCGCTGGCAGCTGTCGGTTCCACAGGAACGATCATGTTTCTGGTGATCGGTGCGGCAACAGGATTGTCCACAGGCTTTACTGTGCTGACCAGTCAGCGCTATGGGATCCATGATGAAGAGGGAATTAAGAAAAGTGTAGCAAATGGAATGCTGTTGTCGGCGGCCGTTATTATATTGATGACAGTATCTTCACTGCTTGGAATGAAGGGGATACTGCGTCTCCTTAACACACCGGAAAATATATTTGAGGATGCTTACACCTATATTTCCATTATCTGTGCGGGAATTATTGCCAGTGTGGCATATAATTTTTTCAGTGCATGTCTGAGGGCAATCGGGAACAGCAAAGTACCGCTGGTAACACTGATCTTTTCCGCCTGCCTGAACGTAGTGCTGGATCTTGCACTGATCGTGGGGTTAAAAATGGGAGTGGCAGGTGCAGCACTTGCCACGATTATTTCTCGAGGTAGACAGGATCAAAAAAGGTGTCAACGCCGCATTGCTGGTAGATAGCGTTTATTCTGTCATAGCAGGACTGGTAGCATATCTGGGGCTGCCTGTTCTTTTGAAATTTTTCTTCGAGAGCGGAACGGATATGACACAGATCATGTTCTATGCCAAGCGATATACGGTGCTTTGTATTCTTTTTTATATTCCGCTGTGTGTGATCTTTATTTTCAGAAATACCATGCAGGGCTGCGGTTATGGGTTCCTGCCTATGATGGGCGGTGTGGTAGAGCTGCTTGCAAGGCTGCTCTGCGCAGTGATCGCCATGAGGGTGATGAGTTATTCTCTTGCTGTATTCTGTGATCCGGCAGCATGGCTTGCAGCGGGCATCTTTACTATGGTATCCTATTTCCATGTCATAAAAAAGATAGAAAAGAGAAAAGAGCTTGGAAGTACAGGTACGGCTGCAAAATAATTACATACAGGTCCTGCGGGAAGAAAACGGAGCAAAGACCTTTGGCGGAGACCAGGGATTCTTTGCAAAGACGGCGCAGGCAGACAAGAAGGAGAAGCGAAAGAGGAGCAGTGGCTGTGGGGTCATTGCTCTTTCCGATATGCTGTTTTATCTGGGAAGAAAAAGAAAGGAGCTGCAGATATGGCCTTCTTCCTTTTATGAACAGAAGGAGCTGACGGAAGCAGAGTACAGGAAATGGTTTGCAGAAAGCTACCGGATGCTGCTTGGAATCCCTTTTTCCTCAGGCGTCAGCAGTCTTTGGATGACTTTCCGGATCAACCTTTTTTTTCAAAAGAGAAAAAGTCCTTACCGGGCATTCTGGGGGTTTAGGATTTCACGGATCCATGAAAGAACCATGCAGATGCTGCAGCAGGATATCCCGGTTATCCTCTGTATCCCGGTGATGCTGCTTCCATGGGACAAAAGGGACGGGATCCGGTTTTACGGAAAAGAGGAGCTGGAAAATGGGAAAATTTCTGGCAGCAAGGCACAGGTAAGCGGACATTTTGTAGTAGTGACGGGTATTTTGTCAGAAAAAGAAGAACTGTATTATGAAATATCCTCATGGGGAAGGAAGTATTATATGAAGAGAAAAGATTATGAGAAACTTTGCAGATCTCATTTTCTCGGTAATATACTGGGCAATATCCTTGTGATCACTGCCCGGAAAGGACTTTCCTGGAATTGAGACAATACAGCATAATAAAGGATCCACATGGGGAGCCGGCAGGGAGGGCAGTCAACGGACTGTTCTCTTTTTTATATTACAGGTCAGGAAAAGCGTTTCATAAAAAATCTGCAGGAATCATAGGATTCCTGCAGAATGAAATTTTGAAGCTGGTTATTCAGCGGCTGGTGCTTCACCCTCTGTTGTGGGAAGCGGAGCTGCGGCAGCTTGAGCTGCGGCAGCCTGTGCTGCGGCAGAAGCGGCTGCCATTTCTCCACGCTGTTGTTCGATGATCGTCTCAATACCAGGCTGAGCCATGTATTCGGCAGTGTGGATACAGGTCTTTTGCGCTGTCTGTGGTACGGTGATCGTGGATACAGTGCCGTCTTCATTGGTAACCTCCTGGGTTGCCATAGCCGGTGCTTCTGTGCCGCTTCCCTGCTGGAGAGACGGATCCTCTACAGGCGTCATGGTCAGGACACCTTCAACCTTGAAAGGACAGGTATCACAGGCCGGAAGGTTACTGTAAGGACAAACCATACCCTGATAATGTACATCACAGCTTTCTGTAGGAACAGTGCCTTCTGCAAAGTACTCCGTTTTCAGGGTACCATCACACAGACCGGGAATCGGAAGCTTGCCTGACTGTGAGCATACAGTTGCAGTGACGATACCACTGGGTACCTGGAAGGACTGGCTAGGCAGATCCTCGTGTACCTTACTCATAACAGCACGCCAGAGTTTTTTGGCAAGGTTTCGTTCACCGTTTCCTTTCTGGAGCTTGGCATTGTTATCATAACCGGTCCAGACGGAGGCAGTGTAATAAGGTGTATAGCCGGAGAACCAGACATCATTGTAATCAGATGTGGTACCTGTTTTGCCGGCAATCGCCATATTACCAAAGTTAACAGAGGCACCGGTACCGGAGGTAACAACGTCTACCATGGCATCTGTCAGGAGCCATGCAGTTGTTTCCTTGATCACCTGTCTTGACTGCGGAGCAGTATTGTCCAGAATAACATTGCCATCATGGTCAAGAACCTTGGTGTAAAGCTTGGGCTTGATATAGGTGCCGCCATTTGCGATCGAAGCATAGGCAGCAGTCAGCTCCTCATTAGTAACACCCTTGGTAATACCGCCAAGAGCAAGGGACTGCTGGATATCAGAAAATACCTGTGTCTTGCCGCCAACGGTGATTTCCTCTCTTTCTACAAGAGTGGTGAAACCAAAGTTCTTCAGGTAATCAAAGCCAAGCTGAGGTGTAATCTGCGTCAGTGTTTTCACAGCGATAATATTCATGGACTGTGCAATACCTGTTCGCAGAGAGTTCAGACCTCTGTATTCACTGCCCCACCAGTTGTTGACGGGACGTCCGTTTGCATAGTTGAAAGGAGCATCATTCATAACCGTAGCAAGGGTAAGGCCTGCGCTGTCAAGGGCAGGAGCATAAACAGCTACGATCTTGAATGTGGAGCCGGGCTGACGTTTGGAATCAGTAGCACGGTTTAAGGTACGGCTGGCCTCCTTCTGGCCTCTGCCGCCTACCATGGCAACGACATAGCCGGTACTCTGATCTTCGATAACGATAGAAACCTGTGGCTGGGGAGTCAGGGTAATATTTTCACCATATACTTCCTCACTGGGCTCCATAACAGCAGCCTTATACTGCTCAATTGCATCATAGGCAGCCTCCTGGCTGGAATAAAGCAGGTTAAAGGAGCTGTCCATCTCCTTGAAATACTGGCGGTACATTTCTGTACTGTAGTTTTTGAAATTGCCATTAGAATCCTGCGTGGTCAGCTCATAGCTGAGCTGCCATCTGGTACCCTCCGGATAATTCTCTTCATTGGAAAAGGCTTCATCACAGATTTCCTGTACATGGGGATCCTGCGTAGCATAGATCTTAAGACCTCCACTGTAAAGCAGGGTATAGGCCTGGGTCTCTGTATAATTACCAGTGGCCATCAGGTCCTCCATGATATCATCGGTAAGGGCATCCACAAAGTATGTATTTACGGAGTCCTCTTCAACCTCAGCATTGACGATCTGGATACGGGAGTAGACATCATCTGCCATGGCCTCATCATATTCGGTCTGAGTGATATAACCCTGCTCCAGCATATTGTTCAGTACCTTTTCGCGACGCTGGGCATTATTGTCCGGGTGGGAGATAGGGTTGAACTTGGAAGGATTCTGGGTGATACCGGCAATAACGGCACATTCCGAAAGTGTCAGAGTGTTGACAGATTTGTTGAAATAACGCAGGGATGCTGCCTGTACACCAAGAGTATTCTGTCCAAGGTTAATGGTGTTCATATAGTTGACAAGGACATCATCCTTGGACATGGTTTTGGTCAGCTCAATGGCAAGATACTGCTCCTGGATCTTACGCTTGATCTTATCCATGAAGCCATCTTCCTTGGTCCAGTTGGTAAATACGTTATTTTTCAGAAGCTGCTGGGTAATGGTACTGGCACCTTCAGTAAAGTGGAATCCGTTGCTGATACCTACATAGGCTGCACGGATGATTCCTTTGATATCAATGCCATTGTGTTCATAAAAACGTTCATCCTCGATCGCTACAAAAGCGTGGGCGAGATTCTCCGGAATCATATCCTTGGCCACAGGAATACGGTTGGAATCCTGAGCGATCAGTTTACCGATCTGGTTGCCCTCCAGATCATAAACGAAGGTGGAAAATCCGGTGGGTGTGACATCAATATTTTCAATACTGGGAGCTGTATCAATGATCCCCTTAAAAACACCGATCCCGGCACTGGCACCGATGACACCGATTGCCAGAATGCCGAGAACCATCAGGTTCATGACAGCAAGCAGTAATTTCTTGCTCCATTTATGGGATGAAGCATGGAGGGATTTCTGACGTTCCTTGATCCCTTTTTTACTATAATTCATGTAATTGCCTCCATATCAGTTTTACAACATATAGAGTATACCAAAATGTGCCAGCAAAGGAAAGGTTTTTCATACTTTATTAAGAATTGTTCACCATATGGTGCCGTTTTATTCAGCCTTGACAAGAGAAGAAAGCTTCCTCATAATTTAAGAAAAGAGTGGGAAAAGAGAATACAGATGGAAGAAAAAAAAGAACAGTTTTCTCCTTATCGTATACTGGTAGAGGGAGGAAGCGGTGAGATCATAGAAAAGAAATCCCGTTTTATTGCGAATACGATGCCGGTTTCATCTGAGGAAGAGGCAGCAGCATTTATCGAGTCCATGCGGAAAAAATATTATGATGCGAAGCATAATTGTCCGGCTTATATAATAGGTAGAAACCAGGAGCTGACAAGATGCAGTGATGATAAGGAACCGGCGGGAACGGCAGGAAGACCGATCCTTGAGGTACTGTTAAAGGAAAATCTGACAGGTGCAGCTATTGTCGTGACCAGGTATTTTGGAGGAGTGCTTCTGGGAACAGGAGGCCTCGTGCGGGCTTATACAGAGGCTGCCAAGGCAGGGCTTGCAGCATCCAAAACTGCATGGATGCGCTATGGTGTGATGCTTTCCATAAAGACAAATTATACGGATCTTGGAAGGATACAGTTCCTTCTTGCAGGAAAGGGACTGGAAGCGGAGTGCATTTATACTGAGAATGTGGAGATACAGGTCAGAGTACCGGCAGAGGAGAAGGATTTTCTCTTGAAGGAGCTGACAGAAGGAACCGCGGGAAGGGCTTCGTTCCAGATCCTGGAAGAGGGGTATTACAGGGATTTTACCTGAATCTGACATAGATCTTACGGTAAAATCCGTTGACAAAAAGAGACAGGTGGTCTAAAGTAAATTTGGTGATCAAATATCCGTAAAATGGGTATAACACATAGTAGGATTCTTCGAAAGGTGGTGGTTTTTATGAGTAAAAGTTCACAGTCAGGCAATGCGGACATACCTCCTCATGAACGGAGCATAAAAATCACATATAAAGGAGATATACTATGGATATGGAAGAAATCAGGGATCTGGAAATAATCAGAGAATTACTGGAAACCAGGCAGTATACAAACCTCCGTCAGAAGGTAGCTGAGATGAATACCGCTGATGTGGCGGCTATTCTGGAGGAAATGGAGGAGGAAGAGCTTTTAAAGGTATTCCGTATATTGCCAAAGAGCATGGCAGCAGATGTGTTTTCCTATCTGGAAGTGGATCATCAGCAGATGATCATCACCAGTCTGTCCGACAAGGAAGCCGCCAACATCATTGATAATCTGATGGCGGATGATGCGACAGACCTTCTGGAAGAGATGCCTGCCAATGTAGTCAAGAAGCTTCTGGCAAATGCCAGTGCAGATACGAGGAGAGATATCAATCATCTTCTTCGCTATCCTGAAGATTCTGCCGGCAGTATCATGACTGTGGAGTATGTGGATCTGAAGGAAAATATGACAGTACAGGATGCCATTAACCGGATCAGACAGGTAGGTGTGGACAGTGAGACCATCAATATCTGTTATGTTCTGGATGCCAAGCGTACACTGGTTGGAACGGTAGCACTCCGTTATCTGCTGATCACACCACCGGATGCTGTTATCGGTGAGATGATGCATGAGAATGTGGTATTTATCAATACCATGATGGATCAGGAGGAGGTTGCCAGGCAGTTCCAGAAATACGACTTTACAGCAATGCCCGTTGTAGACAATGAGAACCGTCTGGTTGGTATTATTACCGTCGATGATATCGTGGATATTCTGCAGGAAGAGGCCACAGAGGATATCGAAAAAATGGCGGCTATTGTACCTACCGACAAGCCATATATGAAGACCACGGTGTTTGAAACCTGGAAAAAGAGGATTCCGTGGCTTTTACTGCTGATGATTTCAGCGACGTTTACAGGAAGTATCATTACTTCCTTCGAGGATGCCTTAAGTGCCTGTGTGGTGCTGACTGCCTATATCCCCATGCTGATGGATACCGGCGGAAATGCGGGTGGACAGGCCAGTGTTACGATCATCCGTGGACTTTCCTTGAATGAGATCGAGTTTAAGGATGCGTTTAAGGTAGTGTGGAAGGAAGCAAGAGTAGCAGTGCTTTGCGGACTGACGCTGGCTGCAGCGAACTTTGTGAAGCTTCTGCTTTTTGACAGAGTGACGATCGCAGTTGCAGCAGTCGTGTGTCTTACGCTGGTAGCAGCTGTGTTTATTGCCAAGATCATCGGATGTCTCCTTCCGATGCTTGCCAAGAAGATCGGCTTTGATCCGGCAGTTATGGCGAGTCCCTTCATTACTACGATCGTAGATGCGCTGTCATTGCTGATCTATTTCAGCATTGCTACAGCGATCATGCATATATGATGACAAACAGAGACAGGTGCCTGCAGCAGGCATCAGGGCCTTAGGCTTCTGATCTCGGTCTCATAAAATAATAAAAACAGAAATCCCGGAAAGTTATTCTTTCCGGGATTTTTCTCACTTCATTATTTATTGTCTGCCTGAGCTGCCAGGGAAGCCTGACGCATGGCAGCACGCTTTCTCATGGTAGGATCCAGGATCTTCTTACGGATACGAAGGCTCTTCGGAGTAACCTCCAGAAGCTCATCGGTATCAATGAAGTCAAGAGCCTGCTCAAGACTTAATACCTTGGGCGGTGTCAGACGAAGCGCTTCGTCTGCACTGGAGGAACGTGTATTGGTAAGCTGTTTCTTTTTGCAGACATTCAGCTCAATATCCTCGCCACGTCCATTCTGCCCTACAACCATGCCGGAGTATACCTTTTCACCGGGACCGATGAAGAGAGTACCACGCTCCTGTGCATTATAGAGACCATAGGTGATGGCTTCCCCGGCTTCAAAGGCGATCAGGGAACCCTGCTTTCTGTACTGGATCTCACCCTTGAAGGGACCATAGCCGTCAAATACGGTATTCATGATACCGTTTCCCTTGGTATCTGTCATAAATTCACCACGGTAACCGATGAGACCTCTGGCAGGAATGGAGAACTCCAGACGGGTGTAGCCGCCGCTGGCACTTCCCATGCTGCGCAGCTCACCCTTTCGCTGACTCAGCTTTTCAATGATGGAGCCGGAAAATTCTTCCGGTACATCAATGTAGCAAAGCTCCATAGGCTCCAGCTTCTTGCCGTTTTCATCTGTCTTATAAAGAACCTCGGCCTTGCTGACTGCAAATTCATAGCCTTCACGGCGCATATTTTCGATAAGGACAGACAGATGCAGCTCACCACGTCCGGATACCTTGAAGGACTCTGTGGTATCGGTTTCTTCTACACGCAGGGAAACATCTGTATTCAGCTCACGGAACAGTCTGTCACGGAGATGACGGCTTGTAACGTATTTACCTTCCTGACCGGCAAGCGGAGAATCATTGACAATGAAATGCATGGCAATGGTAGGCTCTGAGATCTTCTGGAAAGGGATGGGAGCCGGATTATCTACGGAGCAGAGAGTATCTCCGATATGGATGTCTGCAATGCCGGAAATAGCAACGATGGAACCGATGCCGGCTTCCTGGATCTCTACCTTATTTAATCCGTCAAATTCATAAAGCTTACTGATCTTGACCTTCTTCATCTTATCAGGTTCATGGTGGTTTACGATCATCACTTCCTGATTGACCTTTACGGAGCCATTGTCTACCTTGCCGACACCGATACGACCCACATATTCATTATAATCAATAGTACTGATCAGAACCTGGGTACCGGCATCAGGATCACCTTCCGGTGCCGGGATATAATCCAGGATCGTTTCAAATAAAGGAACCATATTAGTACCTGGCTCATCCATATCAAGAGAAGCTGTACCGGCCTTTGCTGAAGCAAAGACAAAGGGACAGTCAAGCTGTTCTTCACTGGCTTCCAGATCGATAAACAGCTCCAGAACTTCGTCGATCACTTCATCAGGTCTTGCTTCCGGGCGGTCGATCTTATTGATGCAGACGATAACAGGAAGCTTTAATTCCAGAGCCTTGCGGAGAACGAATTTGGTCTGGGGCATGGCACCTTCAAAAGCATCTACTACAAGAATAACGCCGTTTACCATCTTAAGGACACGTTCTACTTCGCCGCCGAAGTCCGCATGCCCGGGAGTATCGATAATATTGATCTTTGTATTTTTGTAAGTTACCGCAGTATTTTTGGAAAGGATTGTAATACCACGTTCCCGTTCGATATCATTGGAGTCCATCACTCTTTCGGCTACTTCCTGATTCTCACGGAAGACACCGCTTTGTTTCAAAAGCTCGTCAACCAAGGTGGTTTTGCCATGATCAACATGGGCAATAATGGCAACGTTTCTGATATCTTCTCTTTTCTGTTTCATAATCTCCTCCATCTGACATAAACACTATTTCGTAGTATAACACCGGTAAATAAGGCTTGTAAAGTGTCAGAATGTCGATTTTATGCGGTAAATAAAGGTTCTTCTTTGGCAAAAGAGATGATATATATTTATTACATACAGGGAAAAACCAAAGTGTAAAAGGAGAAGAGCAATGACAGATAAGGTAATTGAAAACAACCAGGTGGTAATCATGGGAGAAATTGTCAGTGATTTCTCATTCAGCCATGAAATTTTCGGGGAAGGATTTTACATGGTAGAAGTAAAAGTGGAAAGACTGAGCGATTCCAGTGACATTATCCCGCTGATGGTCTCGGAGAGGCTGATCGATGTAAAAGCTGACTACAGGGGACAGCTGATCATGGTCACAGGACAGTTCCGTTCCTACAACCGCCATGAGGAAAGAAAGAACAGGCTGGTTCTTTCTGTATTTGCCAGAGAAATTGAATTTGTTGATGAGATTGAAGAAAGTGCAAAGACCAATCAGATCTATCTGGATGGCTATATCTGCAAGGAGCCTGTTTACCGGAAGACGCCGCTTGGGAGGGAGATCGCAGATCTTCTGCTTGCGGTAAACAGACCCTATGGAAAGAGTGATTATATTCCCTGTATCTGCTGGGGAAGAAATGCCAGATACGCCAATCATTTCCATGTGGGGACCAGATGTGAGATCTTTGGGAGGATCCAGAGCAGGGAATATATGAAGAAGCTGTCAGAGGAACAGGCAGAAAAGAGAATCGCCTATGAAGTTTCTGTCAGTAAGCTGGAGCTTCTGGAGGAGCCGGAGGATACGCCTCTTCATGCATGATTTTTTCAAAAAATCCGGGAAAAGCAGCGAAAAGTTGCTTTTCTTATCTGACTGTGATATGATGAGCCGTAAGTTTCTATAGAATTTTCATATGAGGTGTGTTTATGAAACAGGGGCTGATACATATATACAGCGGAGATGGACATGGCAAGAGTCCGGCAGCACTTGGCAAGGCGGTGATGGCGGCAGCGGCCGGTGAAAGAGTTGTGATCATCCAGTTTTTGAAGGGCAGAGGTCTGCAGGACACTGAGTTTATCAGGAGACTTGAGCCGGAGATCAAGATTTTCCGTTTTGAAAAGAGTGAGACCGATTTTGTGGCACTTTCTGAAGATAAGAAGCAGGAAGAAATTGTCAACATTAAAAACGGATTGAACTTTGCCAAGAAAGTGCTTACCACGGGAGAATGTGATCTGCTGATCCTGGATGAGGTACTTGGACTCATTGACAATGAGATCATTACCGTGGAAGATCTGAAAAATCTACTGGAAGCAAGGGACGGTGAAACTGACATTATCATGACAGGAATTTCACTGAATGATGATCTGTGTCTGGTCGCCGATGAGGTTTCCAGGATAGAAACATTGAAATTTAAACGCTGGTAAGACAAAAGCATTTTTTGCAATAGCAAGAGCAGGATATCATAGCATCTGCGCATTGACAGGAGTCAGGCGAGGTGCTATGATTTGTTTATAACAAAACAGCAGTTCAGTCTGCGACAGCAGATGGCTGCATGAACAACTTGATAGATGAGATAGAGGTTGCGTATTTTAAGAGTAATTTTTTGGATGTGGCAGGCACAGAGGAAGGAAAATGAAAGGAAAACACGCCGAAAGAATTCGGAGACACTGCATATGGATTCTTGGGGATACAGTTAAGAGCTGTATGACTGTCATCAGATTCTGATGGGGCGCTATCCGATGAAAGAGATAAAAGTCGGCGCCATTTGTGCCGGCTGTTTTTTTACATAATAATATTCAAGGAGGCAGTTAATATGGCAGTTTTTACAGGCGCAGGAGTAGCAATCGTTACACCCTTTAAGGATAACGGTGAGGTGGATTACGAGAAATTTGCAGAAATGGTAGAGTATCAGATCGAGAATGGTACGGATGCGATCATCGTCTGTGGTACTACCGGAGAATCTTCCACACTGACACATGAGGAGCATCTGGATGTGATCCGCTACTGTGTGGAGAAGGTAAATGGCAGGATCCCGGTCATTGCAGGAACGGGCTCAAACTGTACAGATACAGCGATCTATCTTTCTACAGAGGCCGAAAAATACGGCGTGGACGGACTTCTTCTGGTAACTCCTTATTACAATAAAGCAACCCAGAAGGGCTTATACCAGCACTTCAAGGCAGTGGCAGATTCTGTTAAGGTTCCAGTTATTCTTTATAATGTGCCGAGCCGTACAGGCTGCAATATCGCACCGGAAACTGTTGTGAAGCTCTGCACGGAGGTAGAGAATATCGTAGGCGTCAAGGAAGCAAGCGGAAACTTAAGCCAGATCGTGAAGCTGATGTCCCTGGCAGATGGTAAGGTAGATCTGTATTCTGGTAATGACGATCAGATCACTCCTCTTCTTGCACTTGGCGGTAAGGGTGTAATCTCTGTTCTTTCCAATGTGGCACCCAGACAGACACACGAGATCTGTGCAAAGTTCTTTGCAGGAGATGTGGCAGGAAGCTGTGCAGAACAGCTTCGTGCGATTCCGCTCTGCAATGCATTGTTCTGTGAGGTAAATCCGATCCCTGTGAAGAAGGCACTGAACCTGCAGGGAAGGGGAGCTGGTATCCTTCGTATGCCGCTCTGCGAGATGGAAGAAGAAAATGCGGTAAAGCTTGAAAAGGCAATGAAGGATTACGGTATTTTATAAGAGCCATATTAATAGGAAAGAATGAGGAACAGAAAATGGTAAATGTGATCATGCATGGCTGCAATGGAAAGATGGGACGCAATATCGCTGCCCTGATTGCAGATGATCCGGAAATTACACTGGCAGCAGGTGTAGATGCTTTTGATGAGGGAAAGAATCCCTTTCCTGTTTTTAAGGATATCAGGGACTGTGACATGGAGGCGGATGTTATCATTGATTTCAGTGCAGCACCTGCAGTAGATAACCTGCTTACTTACTGCGAGGAAAAAAAGGTGCCCTGTGTGCTTTGCACCACCGGTCTTTCTGAGGAGCAGCTTCAGAGAGTAGAAGAGGTTTCAAAGAAGGTAGCGATCCTGAAGTCTGCCAACATGTCCCTTGGCATCAATATGCTGTTAAAGCTTTTGAAGGAAGCAGCAAAAACACTGGTACCGGCAGGATATGATATCGAGATCGTAGAGAAGCATCATAATCTGAAAAAGGATGCACCGAGTGGCACTGCGCTGGCACTTGGTGATACGATCAACGAAGAGTTTGACAATGAATTTGACTACGTGTTTGACAGAAGCACCAGGAGAGAAGTAAGACCGAAGAAGGAGATCGGATTTGCATCCGTCAGAGGCGGTACTATCGTAGGAGATCATGATGTGATCTTTGCGGGAATAGATGAGGTGATCACCTTTTCCCATAGTGCCTATTCTAAGGCAGTATTTGCAAAAGGGGCGGTCCAGGCTGCAAAATATTTAAAAGGTAAGCCTGCAGGTCTTTACAATATGAGTAATGTGATAGATAATAAATAGTAAGAGAAAAGGAATGGTTTTATGAAGAAATGGCCATTCCTTTTTTAATCTGAACGGGGGAAGGGTCATAAGGTGACCTACGGAAAAATGAATGAACTGGAATTAAAGTATTTAAAGAGCCTTGCACATCAGTATCCTAATATTGCAGCAGCTTCTACAGAGATCATCAATCTGCAGGCAATTCTTAACCTGCCGAAGGGAACCGAGCATTTCCTGACGGATATCCATGGGGAGTATGAGCAGTTTAACCATGTACTGAAGAATGGCTCCGGTGCTGTGAAAAGGAAGATTGATGAGGTGTTCGGAAATACCTTAAGCAGCAGGGACAAGAAAGCACTTGCCACGCTGATCTATTATCCGGCAGAGAAGCTGGATCTTGTGATGCAGGAGGAAGACAATATTGAAGACTGGTATAAGATCACACTGCACAGGCTGGTACAGGTAACCAAGCGTGTGGCTTCCAAGTATACCAGATCCAAGGTAAGAAAGGCTCTGCCGAAGGATTTCGCTTATATCATCGAAGAGCTGATCACAGAAAAGGCAGAGGTTTCCGATAAGGAAGGCTATTACAATGAGATCATCCATACTATTATCAGGATTGGGCGGGCACCTGACTTTATCATTGCCCTGAGCAACCTGATCCAGAGGCTGGTTATCGATCATCTGCATATTGTAGGGGATATTTATGACAGAGGTCCTGGCCCCCATATTATCATGGATACGCTGATGAAGTATCATTCGGTGGATATCCAGTGGGGAAATCATGATATCGTGTGGATGGGGGCTGCCTGCGGACATCTTGCCTGTATTGCGACAGTCATCCGTATCGCAGCACGATATGGCAGCCTGGATACCCTGGAGGACGGCTACGGTATCAATCTGATCCCGCTTGCCACCTTTGCCATGGAGACTTATAAGGATGTAAACTGCGATACCTTTGCCATTAAGTTTAATACAGACTATGACACCAAGGATCTGAGTCTTGACATGAAGATCCATAAGGCAATTTCCATTATGCAGTTCAAGCTGGAAGGCCAGGTGATCAAAAAGCATCCGGAATTTCAGATGGATGACAGACTGCTTCTTGACAAAATTGATTATGATAAGAAGACTGTGCGGATCGGTGATAAGGAATACGCCATGTCAGACGTGGAATTCCCGACCGTGGACAGGAATGATCCCTATAACCTGACTCCGGAAGAAGAGCAGGTTATGGCAAGACTGCGTCAGGCCTTCCTGAAATGTGAGAAGCTTCAGAGGCACATCCGTTTTCTTTATACCAACGGAAGTCTGTACAAGGTGCATAATTCCAATCTTCTGTATCATGGCTGTGTGCCGGTGGATGAGAAAGGCGATTTTAAATCTGCCAATGTAGAGGGCAGGGAGTATAAAGGCAAGGCGCTGTATGATGTGCTTGATAATTGTGCAAGAAAAGGCTACTACGCCAAGAATGAGCCAATCGAGATGTACCGGGCGCAGGATCTGATCTGGTATATATGGGCAGGACCTAATTCCCCGGTCTTTGGCAAGGATAAGATGGCTACCTTTGAACGGTATTTCATAGCAGACAAGGAGACTCACAAGGAAGTAAAGAACAGCTATTATTCACTGCTTGGCAATGAAGAGTTTCTGAATAAGATATTGACGGAATTTGGCCTCAGCACCAGAAATTCCCATATCATCAATGGACATGTGCCGGTAGAACTGAAAAAGGGAGAATCACCGATCAAGTGTGATGGCAAGCTGCTCATTATCGATGGTGGCTTCTCCAAGGCTTATCAGAGCAAGACCGGAATTGCGGGCTATACACTGGTGGCCAATTCCCATGGTATGCGTCTGGTTGCCCATGAGCCCTTCGAATCTACAGAAGCAGCGATCCTGCATGAATCAGATATTTTCTCTGATACTACGATCGTGGAAACCTCCTATGACAGGATCCTGGTTGCGGATACTGATATTGGACGGGAGCTGCGGGAAAGCATCACTCAACTGGAACTGCTGCTTGATGCTTACCGGGATGGTACGATTATTGAAAAATAAATTCCAAAAAAGAGCTGTCATTGTCTGACAGCTCTTTTTCTGCCAATATAAGAATAAAATCTGGCAGTAATTACTTCTTTACAGGTGAAGCCGAGGGGGATGCAGAAGCTCGTGTATTACCATTAGCCGGACTGCCTGTGTTACTGCTTCCTGTAACGGAATCTGTCATATCATCAATGCCGTCTGTAACTCCGTTTACAACATCATCGACACCATCGGTAATACCATCGATTGCATCTCCAACCGCATTGCCTGCGTCTTCGAGGAGAGAACCATCATCACCAGCAGTCACATCGTTGACTGCATCATTGACATCATCTGTGATATTGTCATTGCCATTCACTGCACCATTCTCGGTGCCTGCAGCATTATTTTCCGGGGAGCCTGTGACAGTTCCCTGATTGTTTCCGGTTGCAGCATTCCCTGCCATATCATTTGCAGAGTTGTTATTTTTGCTGCTTCCACAGGCAGCAAGTGCCAATGTCATAGAAAGCAGCATAGCTGCAACTAACAGCTTTTTCGATCCTTTCATCATAATACCTCCTGTCTAAGGCTGAAAGATGCCTTTCTTAAGAACTGCAAACTGTCAGTTCTGTTGCTATTATGTGCATTCTGTATTAAAATAATTCGTGTGAAAAGGAGCAGAGAATGAAATTCAGACCATGTATTGATATCCACAATGGAAAAGTAAAACAGATTGTAGGTGGAAGCCTGAAGGATGCAGGAGATCAGGCAGAGGAAAATTTTGTTTCAGAGCAGGATGCGGCCTTTTTTGCCAGATTATATCAGAATAAAAAGCTTTCAGGCGGACATATTATACTTTTAAACCCACCCTCTTCAGAATTTTATGAACAGACGAAAAGACAGGCTCTCAGTGCACTGCGTGCCTATCCGGGAGGACTGCAGATCGGTGGCGGGATCACACCGGAGAATGCAGGGGAATATCTGGAGGCAGGTGCAAGCCATGTGATCGTAACCTCTTATGTGTTCAAAGATGGAAAGCTTCATTATGACCGCCTGCAGGAAATGGTAAGGGCTGTTTCAAAGAACAGACTTGTGTTGGATTTAAGCTGCCGGAAACGGGAAGGAAGCTATTATATTGTAACCGACAGGTGGCAGAAGTATACAGATGTTTTGTTAAATGAGGAAACGCTGCATAAGCTGGCAGGATTCTGTGATGAATTTCTGGTGCATGCAGTAGATGTGGAAGGAAAGGCAAATGGTATAGAAGCGGAGGTAGCTGCCCTTCTTGGAAATGCCTGCGAAATTCCGTCTACCTATGCGGGCGGGGTACATTCCTATGAGGATCTGGAAAAGCTGAAGCTTCTTGGAAAGGACCGTGTGGATGTGACGATCGGCAGCGCCCTTGATCTGTTTGGGGGGAGGATGAACTTTGAGACGGTAGTTCTTCTGTCCCAACAAAAACCGGATGATCATATCGAGATTGAGATTAATCTGGATGAGATTGATGCGACAAGTATGGAATTATAGAAAGAGAGAATTACAATAGGCCAAAATCAGAGAATAGTAGACGACCGGGTACAACTCCGGAAAAGGAGAAAGCTATCACAGAAGCACTTAAGTATTTTAAGATGATATGATAAAAAGAGGCATTCTTTTATAGAGTGCCTCTAATTTTTTGCGACAAATTATTTATGGATATATGAAAGCTTTTCTAATAATCTTCATCAAATCTTTATTTTTTCTTTGTAATCTGTTTTCAGATTGAAAAATATCTATGGCAACAAAATAAAAAACAAATTTATATATAGGTAAAGGAAAGGGAAAAATAATGGAAATGATGCTTAAAACTAACGAACTTTGTAAGACATTTAAAGATCAGAAGGCGGTAAATAAAGTATCGCTGAATATACCAAAGGGTTGTGTATATGGCCTCCTTGGACCAAACGGAGCAGGAAAGTCGACAACACTAAAGATGATAACCGGAATCATGAAGCCTACAGATGGTGAGATAATCTATGACGGAAAGCCATGGAGCAGAGCAATTCTTGAAGAGATTGGAGCACTCATCGAAAATCCTCCAATCTATGAAAATCTTACAGCAAGAGAGAATCTTGAAGTAAGAGCTATTCTTCTTGGGGTGGCAAAGAGCCGAATCGATGAAGTTTTAAAAACAGTTTCACTTACAAATACAGGAAAAAAGAAGGCTGGTCAGTTTTCGCTGGGAATGAAGCAAAGACTTGGAATCGCACTTGCACTTCTTGCAAATCCCAAGCTCCTTATTCTGGATGAGCCTACAAACGGACTTGACCCAATCGGAATTGAAGAGCTTAGAGAACTTATAAAAACCTTCCCTGAGCAGGGAATTACCGTGATTTTGTCAAGCCATATTCTCTCAGAGGTTCAGATGTGTGCTGATTATATCGGAATAATCTCAGACGGAGTACTTGGATATGAAGGTAAGCTTCTTCCGGGACAGAATCTTGAAGAGCTCTTTATGGATGTTGTTAAGAAAAATCGTAAGCTTCAGAATATCGAATAAAGAACGTAAATTACTAACTATCTGACAGATTAGATGAAAGGACTAAAGCAATGACTAATATAATAAGAGCGGAATTTTTAAAATCAAAGAGAACTATGAGTAGTAAACTCATAGTTGTATTTCCAATAATTACACTTGTAATGGCATTTGTGCTTACGTTAGGAATGACCAATGCCTACGCAGAGAGCGCATGGAACTGGTGGTATGTACTTCTTCTTCCTGGTATGATTGCTATCGTAAGCTACCTTTCTGTAATTAGAGAAAAGAAAAACGGATACTACAACATCAAGACTCTTCCAATGGAAAAAAGAAAACTGATGCTTGGGGAAATTGCTTATCTTGGAATCCTTGTTCTTGTATCAAATGTAGTACTTTTTGCAGGAGCTACCGTGGGGGGAGCTATTTTAACAACAAGTATTCCTGTAATTGGAGCAGCTATAACGGTTGTCGTTCTAACTATCACAGAGCTTTGGCAGATACCACTGTTCTTATTCTTAAGTGAAAAATTTGGAATGGTAGTAGAACTTATGGTTTGTCTGTTTATAAATGTGCTTGGAATTATCGTAGCACCTTCAGAAAAATGGTTTATACTGGTCTCTGCGATATCCATGAGAGTTGTTACGCCGCTTTTGCATGTACTTCCAAATGGATTGAGAGCGCAGGCAGGGGAACCACTTCTTAGTTCCTTCGTAATTCTTCCTGGAATTCTCATTGCACTCGCCCATTTTATGCTTTTAACTTATCTATACCTTAACTGGTTTGAAAAAAGAGAGGTGAAATAATAATGTTTACCAGATGTCTTCGCGCAGATTTTTATAAGATGAAAAGAAGTTCCGTAATAATTGCTCATATTATAATCCCGATTGTGGTAAGTGCAGTGTTTCTTGCTTATTATGCGATTTCCGGATGGAATGAAACAGATAAGATAACTGCTTTTTATGAGACTCTTGGATCTGCATTTCCTGTATTGATTGGAATATTCATTGCTAGTACAATGGAGCAGGAGCAAAATGCCGGGGCATTCCAAAATCTTCTTACTTTAAGAAGTAGGACAGCAGCGCTCTTTTCTAAGGTAGTGACATTACTTGTGTTTGGCCTCTTTGCCTTGTTGTTTACGGCGGTTATATTCGGATTTGGCTTTAACATGATACATGGACATAGTATCGCTTCAATGGGGCTTTTTGTTAGAGCAGTCCTTGTGATGTGGCTTTCCGCAATCCCACTTTATCTGATATTTGAGATTTTTGCATTTGTTTTTGGAAAAGCTTTTGCAATAGGTGCAGGTTTGATTTCGGGACTTATCAGTGCACTTTTCCTTACTGATATTGGAATGTATGTCTGGAAGATTGTACCACTTTCATGGACAGCCAGAATTCCTGAAACATTCCTTGCATACGAGCTTGCGGATAGGGGAGCACTTTCTGAAATAAAGTCGCATGCACCGATTTACCTGGTAGTTGTTGCTGTATGCTTTGCAGGATATTTTGCTTTTGCTACAAACTATGAGGGTAGTAAAATATCTGAATAATCAGCTTCAAATATAATGAAATAGAGGATGAAAAAAGAATATGGCAAACATACTTGCGGTTGACGACGAAAAAGCCATTTTAAACATGATTGAGAGTATTCTTGTTAAAGACTCTCACACCGTTACAAAAATTGATGAACCTACGAAAATTGAGATGGATAAGCTCTCACACTTCGACCTAATATTACTGGACGTGATGATGCCTGGAATTGACGGTTTTGAGCTTTGCTCGAAGATAAGAAATGTGGTTGATTGTCCGATTTTATTTATCACTGCAAAGACGGATGAGGGAAGTCTTGTAAATGGACTTGCCCTTGGTGCAGATGATTATATCTGTAAGCCCTTCGGAGTAATGGAGCTTCGTGCAAGGATTGGAGCACACCTTCGAAGAGAAAAACGTGAGCATGTGGCAAGACTTGCTCTTGGCAGAATATGCTTTATGCTTGAAGCACGAAAGATGATGATTGATGAAAAGGAAATAAGTCTTACAAAGGCAGAGTATGACATATGCGAGTTTTTGGCAAAGAACCGCGGACAGATTTTTTCAAAGGAACAGATATTGGAAAAGGTGTTAGGTTACGACAGTGAGAGTAGCGATAGCACAATCATTACACATATCAAAAATATTAGAACAAAGCTTTCAAGCTTCGAGTATATGCCAATTAAGACAGTTTGGGGGATTGGATATAAATGGGAAGAGTAAAGAGTAAGAATAAAAAAAACAAGAGAGGTACGCTGGGTCTTGGAAGTATGTTCGAGGCCTATATTTTTTTAATGGGATTTGCACTCGTTATATGGGTTATCATTTCTTATTTTGCTTTTAACGTGCTTATCAATATTGGTGCTATATACCCGGCTAACTACGCGGAATATAGAATAAATGAAGTCTTTGAACAGATTGAAACAGCAAACGAAGTGACAGAGGATATAATTCCTGATGTATGTCATTATGTTGTTTTTTCAGAGGATGGGGAAGTAATCTCTGGCAATCTTGGCGAAAAGGATGTGGAAACAGCACGGAAGGTATTAGCAAATAAGAATTATAGCGATGGCAAATATTATAAAGTTATTCCCCGGACGGATGAATATGTTGTCTTGCAGTATAGACTTAAGCCTCAGTATAAATCTTTGTGGATGAATGAACATATGCCAAACCCGGAAATACTTTTGATGTTGTTCGTTCTTTTCTGCTGTATCGGAATTATGCAGATTTTTGCAAAGAGATTCGGATATAGAATCAGAAAGAAGATGGCTCCCATGAGGGGGGCTTTAGTGCAGATTGGCGACAGAAATTTGGATTTTGAAATCAATTATTCAGGTGTTCGTGAGATTGATGAATGTTTGGTGGCGCTTGATGATATGCGATATGTGCTTAAGACTTCACTTCAGAAGCAGTGGGAGACCGAGCAGGAAAAGAACAGGCAGATGTCAGCGCTTGCCCATGACATCAAGACGCCTCTTACGGTGGTACGTGGCAATTCCGAGCTTTTATTAGAGACAGAGCTTACGGATGAACAGAAGAATTATGCGGACTATATTTCAGGAAGCGTACTTCAGATTCAGAATTATGTGCAGACTCTCATAGAAGTTACGAAGTCTCAGGAGGGGATTTCGCAGGCACCTGTTAACGTGAATGTCTATGATGTTCTGGCTGATATCAAAAAGCAGACCTTGGGACTATCGGAAGTTTATCAGCATCAGATTAACTGGAAGGAAGAATTGGAAAGTGAAAATAGCGACTCTGTTATAAGCGTCGTGTACGATCATGTTGTCAGGGCTGTCATGAATGTTGTGAGAAATGCTGCTGAGCACACACCCAAGGGCAGTGTGATAAATATTACAGTTACTTACAGCGACGGAGAACTTGCCTTTACCGTTGAGGATTCCGGAAGTGGCTTTACGCCTGAAGGGCTTGCCCATGGCACAGAGCAATTTTTCATGGATGATTCTAGCAGAACCGGCGGCTCTCATTATGGCATAGGATTGTTCTTTGCGAAAAAAGTAGCTGAGGAGCACGGAGGAAAGATTGTTCTTGCTAATTCCAATGAGACTAGTGGAGCCAAGGTTGAGATAAGCTTTACTAGTCAATAGTGTTGATAGCATTACTTTTTCTTCTTGCCACGTCCATTTCCCTTAACTGGTTTGCAGAGGTCTGAGTAGCGTTGCAAAATGTCTGTAAAGGTCTTGAACTCGTATGGATCCATTTTGGTAAAATTGATTTTGAAAAGTTTGCTGTACATAACCATTTGAGCCTGAGTGGCATTGTCTGCAGTTTTTAATTCCTCAAATGAGTCAAGTAT
>NZ_JAXXXI010000013.1:0-26551 GCF_037359455.1 Suilimivivens sp. | reverse complement strand
ACTGACAGGCCAGGAATCACAGAAATCGTTTTTTACAGAGCGTATTTTCAAATTCTGTGCAGGAAGGGGACTGTTTCCCAGAATTGAACAATATTGTGATCAGGAATCGTTTTTTGAAGCTGTGCGAACTGCGGCTCCTGAAAACGCTGTCATCGCATTACCCGGTGTAGACGGTCTGAATGCCGCTGAGCATCTGCGTGCCCTTTGTCCCACCTGCAAGATCATATGGTGCAGCGATCTGGATTTTTCACTCCATGCTTTCCGGCTTCGCATTGATTATTTTCTTCTGGAACCGGTAACTGAAGAAAATTTCTGTCAGGGACTCTGTGCCTGGTTTAAAAGAAAGATACCGGTTACCCGGTCATCAGACTGCAATGAACATAACAAGGAGGATCACTCATGAAAAAGAAAAACATAACCCGCTCTGTACTGAGCCTATTGCTTGTGGCATTACTTGGCCTGTCAGTCACAGGCTGCGGTAATGCACAGGCACCCACCCTCACAGACGAAAACACAAATGCAGAAGCCTCTGCTTCTGCTCGGCCATCCGATACACCGGCAGAAGAGATACCAGCAGCCAATACACCGGCATCTGATTCCTCTTCTGCTGTGCAGCCATCCAGTGCACTGCCTGTAAAGGCGCTGCACCCAAAACAGGTAGAGGAAAACCCTTATATGGCCAAAAGTGATGCCAATATTCATCACGATGGCTATAATACCGACTCCACGGATGAAATTCTTCCTCTCGGCATTTATCCGGAAATCAATGTCTCTTATGAGACGACCAATGCCAATGCTTCACCGGCCATTTACTTTGACAGCTACGGACATGCTGTCGTTCCGCTGCTTGGAGGCATTGCCATCCGTGACCTGAATGCTGAGGAAACCCAGACACTTGGCTATTTCTCTCCAAAGCAGCATGACGGTGGCGAATACATCATTCAGAGTTCCTATACCTTTCTGGACTCAGAAAACCGTATTGTCTGTCCCACCAGCAATAACCATGTTCTAATGCTGCGCACAACAGATGAAGACGGCAATGTGCTTCCGGAATTTGAAAAGGTACTGGATATCGACATTAAGGCTGCCTCTGAGGCTGCACTTGGCAGGACGCTGGAGCAGAATCTTCTGTCTGTTGTTTTTGATTATGAAGGAAATCTCTGGTTTGCCACCGGTGGCTTCCGGATTTATCCTGAGCGTAAACAGCAGGGTGTGGTCGGTTACATTGATCACGAAGCCATTGATACGATCCTGGACGGTGGGCAGGCAGATCTGTCAAAAGCCGTATACGTCCATGAGCTGACTCCTGGTGAAGGTGCAGAAAACGGTATTGCTGCTTCCCGGGAAGGCGCTGTGATCCTGACAAATCAGAACTGCTATCTGTTGCGTGCAGAAAATGGTGTGGAAATTGTGTGGTGCACGCCATACGAAAGTATTGGTGCAAAGGTCAGTGGTGAAAATGACAAAACGACCGGCGGCGGCCTTGCGTGGGGCGGCGGCTGTTCTCCCTCTCTGACACCAAACCTCGTAATGTTCACCGATAACCAGGATCCGGTAAATCTCCTGGCCCTTGACATGAAGACCGGAACGATCGTAGCAGAGTGTCCTGTTCTTGATGATCTCCCTGACGGCTATCAGGTCGCAGTAGAAAACTCCGCTATCGTATATGACGATGGAGAAGGCACCGTCAGCACCATTGTCTGCAACTGGTTTGGTGCCGGCAATGCCGGGCTTGCTGATCCGGACAATGACTCTTCCATCCAGAGCTATGCTAATATTTATGATACAAACTGGCTCACAAAGGGTAATATCATGATTGCCCCCGGTGTTGAACGTATCGATACCGTAAAAACAAAAAACGGCTATGAAATGAAAAGCATCTGGTGCCGGAATGACCTGAGTGACACATCCATACTGAAGCTCTCTACTGCAACCGGCTATATTTACGGTTATGTACAGGATCTAAGCAGCGGCATGTGGCAATATATCATTCTGGATTTTGAAACCGGTGAAACTGTATTCACCATGGATGTATCCAATAAATATGGCTACAACAACATGGCGATCGGTATGTATACCGGCAACAGTGGAAATGCCCTTTATTGTCCCACCGGATATCTGGAGCTGCTGCGCTTACAGGACCGGTTCGCATACCTGCCTGAAATGCCTTATCGCAAAATTGATCTCGATCAGGCATCCCGCCATGTACTTTCACAGGAGCAGTTTACAGCAGCCGGTGGTGCAGGCTCTGTTGCAGGCTGGCTGAATACAATATCCATCCGTAACGTACATCCTAATACTACTGTTGCCTTCCGCATGAATAATCTCTCTGGAAGTGTCAGCGATCTGACACTCTATGCTTACAATGCAGCTGGCATCCTGACACCTGTTGCATCTGAGCTGTGGAAGATCACCTCTGAAGATGGTCAGACAGTAACAGAGCTGACAGATGGTACACTCTATGAAGTACGCATCACCGTTGCAGACAACGGAGATCTCGATTTAAACGAAGTGGAAAAAGAAATCCGGCTTTCTGTTGTGCTTGGAAAGTAGAATGAAGTGCAGAAAATAAGTTATCGAAAACCCCGGTGCTGCAGCCGGGGTTTTCCCATCTTCCAAGTCCTGGTACAGACAGACTCCTGGCCGGAACATCTTCTTACTCAAACACTACCGGCTTATCTACCAGCTCTGCCTTGATCACAATATAAGGATAGGAAACGCTTTCCTTCTTTCCCCCATTTTCTCCCGGTACCGGTCCTTTCAGTGTTGTATCAAAATAAATGGCATTGGCTGTCTCATACAAAGACTCCACCACAATACTGTAACCACCGGTCTCCTGTTCCCCGTATCCCCGACAGAGATACATGAACCCATTATCCTGATAAGTCACCTTGAATCCATCCGTCTGCTTTTCCTGCAGCGTTTTCAGAAGTTCCTCCGGAATATTTTCTTCTGCTGTAACTGTAAAAGCAAGATCCTTTACCTTTTCCAGATTATCAGTTTCCTTTTTGCAGCCCGTAAGAGAAAGCAGCCCCCATAACAGTATGAGCAGCAGTGCCATGCTCCCGGTCTTTCGATATTTCTTTTTCATCAAATACAGCCATCCTGTTTTCTTTGTAAAATCCTATGAATTTCCGGGCAGAAAAATACCGGCATGAAATGTTTCCACTTCATGCCGGCACCACTATTTCGTATATCAGCCGGATCTCCCTTTATGCTGACTCTTCAGACTCTGGATTACTGCTGCTGTGTCGGTACACCACCAAGTGTTACCTGAACAGTCTTTGCCTGGTAGCCGGTAGGACTGCCCTGCATGATCGTAAGCTCTACAGTAGTTCCTGCTGCATAATAGCTCAGCTCATTCTTCAGCTCTTCCATCGATTTGATCTCTTCACCGTTCAGTCCGGTAATGATATCACCCTTTACAAGACCTGCCTGTGCTGCACCGGTTCCCTCTGTAACAGATGATACATAAACTCCCTGTGGCATACCATAAATTTCTGAATACTCTGCTACCACATCAATGCCTGTAATACCAAGATATCCCTTACTGTCCTCGTTTACCTTAAGTCTGGTCTGCTTGGTCATCAGGTTCTCGATGATAGGCTTTGCATCAGAAATCGGGATCGCATATCCCATACCCTCTACTGTACTTCCACCGATCTTGTTGGAATTGATACCAATGACCTCACCATGGATATTCAGAAGTGCACCACCTGAATTACCGGGATTGATCGCTGCATCTGTCTGGATAAAGGTGTTAACCTCTGTATCTGTTCCCGTCTGGACATTCTGTGAACCATCACTGGCAATAGCTCTGTTCAGGGCACTGACAACACCTGTTGTAACAGACTGTCCATAACCAAGGGCATTACCAATGGCTATCACAGGTTCGCCAACAGTCAGTGCATTGGAATCACCAAGTGTAGCAATGGAAATGCTGCTCATGGTGTCACTGCTGATATCTGAAAGCTGTACTGCTATGACCGCCAGATCCTTATCGGCATCTGTACCCTTGATCTGTGCCTGGCTCTGACTGCCGTCTGCAAACTGTACCGTCAGCTCCTCTGCAGATTCCACCACATGATTATTTGTTGCGATCAGAAGCTCTGAATCATTCTGTCCTACGATGATACCAGAACCGCTTGCTTCCCCTTCACTGTTATACTGCTGGCCAAAGAAGGATGTGGTCTCTATATATTTATTATTTACAGATACAACAGAAGGCATTACCTTCTTTACAACCTCTGTCACATCTGTTGTCGTAGTAAGTACGGTACCATCTGCTACAGCCGTCCCAAGGCTCTGGCTCTCTGCAATGGACACAGAAGTATCTGCCGTATCTGGTGTACTGTCACTGTCAGCTGCTTCAGGAACAGTGCTCTGTATCTCTGGCTGTGCTGTTGTTTCCTTTGTTACTGCATTCTTTGCCAGGCTGGATGCTGTTGTGACCGCTTCAAAGCCGATTCCTGCAAAGATACCAAATAATAAACCACAGCAGATACCAAGTGCTATCTTCTTCCCGTTTCCGGATCCTTTTTTCTTATTATGTGGTTCTTCCTGTTTCTTTACTGGTTCTCCATAATGATATGTGTTATCTGAGTAATTATTTTCGTACATAACAATTACCTCCTCTTCTCTCAACTCTTGACTACAGTATATCCACTAATTGTGTTCAAAGTGTGATAACCCTTTGACAAATCTGTCAAACCTTCCAGTATTCCCTGTTCATGGTAAGGAAAAGAACCACTCTTCGAGGCAGCTTCCGGTAATTTTTTCCAAGCCTGTATCCCAGATACTTACAGCCGCTCTGCCAGACCAGCTTAAAGATCATAAACGGCTTTCCTGTCTTCAGGAGATACCCTGCTGTTTCCTTCACCAGCTTCATGCCTTCCTGCTGTGTTGCCACTCCCCCAAATATTTCCGGATACTGGGCATGGGATACCCCAAGGTCAAAATTCCGTTTAAGCTGCTGGATCCCTGTGTAATTATGGGAATGATACACTTCCGCATCTGCTGCATAAGCAATACTTCCACCGGCATTAAGAAGTCTTCTTGCAAAGATCATATCCTCATTAAAAATTGTATGCTTCACGAAGCCTCCCAGCCTTTCATACCATTCCCTGCTGTAGGCTGCACAGACATCTGATGCAAAAAAGGCCTTGATCCCTCTGGTTTTCAGATCTGCTGCTGTCTTGAGCTCTGACCTGTCCGGATAATTGAACTGTCTGGTAAATGCCTCGATCACGCCGCCGTCCTTCCGGATCAGCTGCCTGGCATAGCTCATCTGTGCCCTTCCCTCTTCGATCGGTGCTGCCAGCCTTTCGATCAGATGACTGTCCGCCGGGATAGCATCATCCGTCATCATCAGGAAGATATCATTCTGCGTCCGGGAAACAGCCCATCTCCTGGTTCCTCCATGATCAAATTCGCATCTTGAAATATGCTTTACTGATACATTTTTATATCTGTGCCAGAAATCTGTACCAGCGATCAGCTGTTCAAAATAAGTCTGCTCTGTATTGACCAGAAAAATATCATCCGGTCTTCTGGACTGTTCCTCCAGCCTGTCAAGCAGGGTAAACAGCTCCTTGTCCGGTTTGTATACCGGTATGATCACATCTATCTTCATGTTTCAAAGTCCCTTCACTCAGGAAGCCTCTCCCTGCCGGTCTCCTGTCTCAGTATTCAGAAAAAGGACCACGCTGCATGGTCCTTTTTCTTCTTAATTATATTTATTACCGGGTACTGCTTTAATGAACGTATCCGCTTGTATCTGATACGATCTTATCACTGTACTGCTGGACAGCAGATGATGGTGTATAAGATGCATCATTAAACAGGAATTCATGCAGCCATGCTACGTTGTCTGACAGTGACTTCGGCACTACGCAGCTTCCCTTTGCACCGACCGTACCTGTAGCACGCATGCTCTCTTCAGGGAATCCGCCCTGATCCACGATCTTGTACTTGGCAATATCACCAAGCAGTTTAATGATCTCTGACAGATCCAGGGAGGTATATACTTCTCCGAATACATCATTGGCAATCTGATTTAATGTTGCCGGAGAAGCTGTCTTTGCCTTCTCTGCAACAGCCATCAGCACACGTCTCTGTCTTGCTGCTCTTTCAAAGTCATCTCCGACATATCTGATACGGCAGTATGCAGTTGCCTGCAGTCCATTCAGTGTCTGAAGGCCAGCAGAAGTTACCGGTATATAGTCCGTACCTGCTGTTGCAGTGAATGTCTCGCCGTCCTTTGTCGTACCTACCATACTGATCTGATAGTTATTCAGATGTTGGATCTCATTTTCATGGACATCGATCTGAATACCGCCCAGTGCATCGATCGTATCGGTCAGTCCAGCAAATCCAACAGTAACAAAGTCTGTGATATTCATATCCAGGTTCATATTCAGCATATTGATCGCCTGTTCAGGACCACCCTTTGCATATGCTGCATTACACTTATTATAAGAATCATTTCCCAGATTCAGGTAAGTATCACGGTAAACAGACACCAGCTTACACTCTCCCGTATCCTGATTGATGGATGCGATCATGATGGTATCGCTTCGCGTCTTCTTGTCAAGCTGTCCTTCCCTGGAGTCAACACCAAACAGGGCAATATTACGATAGCCCTTCATAGTCGTCTCTTCCTTCTCCTTGACCTCTTCATTGATCACGATATCCTCTTCCGGAATATCTACCTTTCCTACCTTTTCTGTCTTCAGTACACTGTAAAGAACAAATACCATCACAAGCAGGATCAGGATCTCTATAATAAAGAGTACGATCTTTCCGCCCTTATTCTTCTTTTTCTTTTTATGATGAGCACTGCCATGCGAAGCATGTGAGGAAGTACTGCTGTGCTTTACAGGAGCTTTTTTTCTGGATGAGCTTCTGTATTCACGCTCATATTCATACTCCTCTTCTTCCTCAGCCCTTCTCCTGGCTGCGGCCTTTCTTGCACGGATTTCCTCTTCCCGGCTTCTCTGGCTTGCCGGTCTCCTGTTTGCAGGTCTTTTTGGTTGCTGTGCCATTTGATCTTCTCCCTTATTCTACGATGTTTTCTTTCGTATTTTCTGTATACAATGGATAATTTTCTCACAAATCAGCGGTTTAGGCAACCCCTGACTATTATTATTTAGGTATTATTAAGATTTCTTAAAACACCATTAATATGCATTTTTATTGATAAAACCTTTAAAGATCGTAAGAAACATGATTCTGAAATCAAATCCCATGGACCAGTTTTCTATATAATAAAGATCATACTCGATTCTTTTACGGATAGAAGTATCCCCGCGATACCCATTGATCTGTGCCCATCCGGTCAGCCCCGGGCGGACCTGATGCTTGATCATGTACCTTGGAATCTCCTCTTTGAATTTCTCCACAAACTGCGGTCTTTCCGGTCTTGGCCCAACCAGGCTCATCTCTCCCATCAGGATATTAAAAAGCTGGGGCAGCTCATCAAGACTGGTTTTTCTGAGAAATTTACCAGCCTTCGTGACCCGTGGATCATCCTTGACTGTCCATCCCTTTTCTTCTGTAGACGGCTTCTGAACCTCCATCGTCCGGAATTTGTACATTCTGAACACTTTATTGTGCAGCCCCACTCTCTCCTGTGCAAAGATCACCGGACCTTCACTGGAGAATTTAATCATCAGTGCCGCTGCGATCATAAGCGGTGAGGATACGATGATCCCCAGCATGGAACCTATGATATCAACCGTCCGCTTGGCCACCCAGTTCAATGTATTGGTAAGTGGTACATAACGGATATTGATCACCGGCAGCCCCATCAGATCCTCGGTATAAGGGTGGCTTGGTACCAGTGAGTTATAATCCGGGATAAACTTTGTATGCACACCAGATTTTTCACACAGATCAACGATATATTCCAGATGATCATAATCCTTCAGTGCCAGTGTGATTGCAATCTCATCCAGCTTATTTTCCGGCAGGATATAGTGGATATTCTCAATACGGCCAACTACCTTGACCCCCTTGTACATAGTTCCGCTCGGGATCCTGTCGTCCAGAATCCCTCTGACAACATAACCCCACTGGGGATTGGCATTGATCCTCGTGATATATTCCTCTGCTGCTCTGGAATAACCGATCAGCAGAATATATTTCAGATTGTAACCACGTCTTCTAAAAAGCTGCAGAAGATTTTTGATCATCATCCTGCAGACAGTCGTAAGTATGATGTTGATCCCATAAAAGAGGAACATCATAATACGTGAGAAATGTGGCTGCTTGATCACATACAGTACTACAATAAAGAATACCAGACCTGCCGTATTTGCCGAAATGATATTGATCAGCTCTACCTTCCGTCTGGTGACTCTCTTTGGTTTGTACATATTAAAATAATAATATATCGCTATATATCCGGGCACCAGAAAATAAAGAAACCTGAAATAGGTTTCCTTGGAAAGAGCTCCCGCCCCCGGTTCCGTATCCGCAAACCCTGTTGCAAATTTTATATACCATGCAAGTAAATAAGAGATCAGCACCACAATGGCATCTACTACCAGGTGCAGTCTGTTAAAAACCTTCTGATTATCCTTGATCATTACCCTTACCTTCTCATCGGCATCTGGTTCACTTTCTTACCTTAACAATACTAGGTACATTCTACAATATTATACTCAAAAGCACAAGCGCCGTAATGTGTTCAGAAGCAGCTCCCATTCTGTCCACAGATAAAAAGGGAGCCTCTTCAGCTTAAAGTGTACCCGTTGTTCCCTTCCCTCTTTGGAAGCACACAGGGAGATTCCCTTTTTCAGGCCGGAAAGATAGCTTTTCCCCATCCCTTTTCTGACAAAATAAACACCCTTGATCAGGATCCCCAGCAGTAAAAAGGGCAGATTGATGAGCAGCTGCAGGGGCGGCATGTTTTTATAGATCAGATACAGATTGTTCCTCGCTGTCAGTTCCACCTTAAAGGGATTATGCCTGGAGCCCGATACCGCACTCCCCGCGTGATATACCGCCGCATCCGGTGCAAACAGATTCCGGTATCCATAAAGATTGGCACGATAGCCCACATCCACATCCTCCAGATAGGCAAAATGTGCTTCATCAAATAATCCAATCTTTTCAAGCAGCTCCTTACGGTAGATCGCAGCTCCGGCACAGGCACTGAAGATCCGGTCACATTTTTGGTATTTTTCCACTGGCTGATCCTTTCCTCTGGCAAAGGCAAAGCCAAGCAGGCAGTAATAATCTCCTGCCCCATCAAGCTTCTCCTTCTCCCTCATCTGGATCATTTTAGCTTCCATGGAAAAACAGTTACTCTCTTTCTCCATGGCCTCCTCCAGATGCTCAATACACAGAGGATCTGTCGTTGTATCATTATTTAAAAGAAAAACATAAGGTGTTCCCGCCGCCCTGATCCCGGCATTGACTGCCGCCGAAAATCCTTTATTTTCAGGAAAGGAAATCAGCTCTGCTTCCGGGAATTTCTCCCTTACAAGTACGTCACTTCCGTCTTTTGAAGCATTATCCACCACAATGATCTCCGGGATCCGGCTTCCTGCATACAGAGATTTCAGGCAGTTTTCCATATAAGCTATTCCATTATAATTGGGGATCACTACTGTTGTCAGTTCCGTTTTTCTCTGCTCCATGGATCCTTCTGCTTCCTTTCCTATATTTTCTCTGTCATGGCCGGATCATATACAATCCGCATGCCTTTTTGCCGGATCTGGCTGCAGAGCTTTCTGCTCAGCTCCAGATAATCCACATCCTCCTTCAGGCTTCCCTTCCAGTCAAAACGTTTATTTACCGGGTTTTTCATATAAGGAAGCCCTGTCAGCTCCTCGATCAGCTTCTCTCCCGCAGGAGATGCCATCATGCAGCGGACATCGATCACTTCTGCCTCCTGCTGCAATACTGCCCGGTGCATATAACCGCTATATTCCTTATGCAGCCCTGCATACAGAGGCGTTCCGTCTTCTCTATAAATACCGCCTGCTATTTTATTTTTATGATCGACCAGGCGGCCTCCCACCAGTCCTACATCCGGTCTGTTGCTTAAAAGATCCGGTTCATACTCTATCCGGTAAAAGCCAAGATGCTTTAAGGAAACTACCTTTCCCTTAAAGCCACGGAGCTTAAGGAACCCTTCTACCGCACGCTTTCCCGCATCATAAGCATAGGCCTTGCTTGCCGGATTCTCTGCCGTGGAATCCCGGTGGCATCGCCAGTGATACAGAACCTTATCCACATGGACAATGGGCAGAGGCTCTGCCTTGACTGCCTGTCTGTTCTTTCCCATCATATGGTTTACCGCCCGGAGCACCAGATCATAATCCTGTGCCCCGTCACAGGCTCCGTTGAGCTGCAGCTCCTGCATAAGCTGCCTCTTCATCACCAGGAAATGACAGATATAATTATTAGACAAAATTAAATCAAGATTAAAGTTCTCTTTTCTATGTGGTTCAAAATAATGGGCAGCATCCCCATCACACTTGTCTTCATCAGAATACAGCATCTGTAACTCTGTATCTTCCCTCTTTGCCTGCTCAATCCTTTCCGCCATGGCAAACAGGGCATCCTCCGTCAGCAGGTCATCATGATCCAGTAATGCTGCATAATCTCCAGTAGCGTACATCAGTGCCTGATTGGTATTGGCAGAGATCCCACCGTTCTGTCTGATCCTCTTATACAGGATCCGCTTGTCCTGATACGACGCGATCACCTTTTCCGGTTCTTCACTTTTACTGGCATCTGCGAGGATCAGTTCAAAATTCCCATAGGTCTGCGTCAGTACTGATTCGATCATGGCCCGGAGCAGATCTTCCCTTGTTTCATAAACGGGCACAAGAATGCTGAACCGCACAGAAAAGTTCTCTCCTTCTTTTTTCTGCCGCTCCCGTTCCTCCACTGTCAGTCCCTGATAACAGTATGCGTCCTCCTTCTCACTGTCGATCCGTTCTCTGGCTGCATACCAGACACTCCTGATCCCATTTTTTTTCAGGTAATTTATAGTCTTTCTGAAATTGGCGAGTTTTAAAATCTTTCCCATACCTGCTCCACAATCTCTACGACCGAATAACGGACACATGGAATTGATCCGCTGCGTCCGTTACTCGTTTTTCCTTTATAAATATGCTTTCAGATCCTCTGTCAGCTTCTCAAGCCTGGCCTGTGCATCCTCAAGGCTGGTTCCCTTTACGCCCATGTAGAATTTGATCTTCGGCTCTGTTCCGGAGGGTCTCGCGCAGCACCAGGAATCATTGGTCAGATCAAAGTAAAGTACATTGGACTTCGGAAGCCCTGTAGGCTTTGTTTCGCCGGTTTCAAGATCAAGAACCGTATCCTTCTCATAATCTCTGAACTCTTTAACCCTGAGATCACCAAAGCTCTTCGGCGGATTGCTTCTGAGCTTGTCCATGATCGCCTGGATCTGTGCAGCTCCGTCAATTCCCTTCAGCGTCATGGCATACTGTGTTTCTTTATAATATCCGTATTTCTCATAAAGCCTCAGCATCTGATCCCATACGGTGATGCCCATCTTCTTGCACCATGCAGCCACTTCACACAGGCACATAACAGCTACGACAGCGTCCTTGTCTCTTGCATGGGTTCCTGCCAGACAGCCATAGCTCTCTTCCAGGCCAAATACATAATTGTTGCTGCCGGTCTGCTCGAATAACTTGATCTGCTCGCCGATGTACTTGAAGCCTGTCAGGACTTCTACGAAGCGAAGACCGTAATCCTTGGCAATAGCACCTGCCATGTTGGTGGTAACAATGGTAGTTACCAGTGCCGGATTCTCAGGCATGGTGTGTGTGGCAGTTCTTTCTCTTAAAATATATTCTGCGATCAGCATACCTGACATGTTTCCTGTGAAAGGCATGTACTCGCCGGTCTTGCTGTCAAGCGCATAGATACCAAGTCTGTCGGCATCCGGGTCAGTAGCAAGGACGATATCTGCATTCTTCTCCTTAGCCAGCTTCAGTGCCAGGGTAAAGGCCTTGGGATCTTCAGGGTTCGGATACTCCAATGTGGTAAAGTCGGGATCTGGAAGCTCCTGCTCCGGTACTACATATACATGCTTGAAGCCAAGCTCTGAAAGGATCCTTCTGACCGGTACATTACCTGTTCCGTGGAAGGGCGTATATACGATCTTGATCTCATCTGCAACTTCCTTAATTATTTCAGGATGAATGATCTGCTTTTTCAGTTCTGCCATGTAAGCATCATCAATTTCCTTGCCGATTACCTGATACAGTCCCTTGTCCATGGCTTCCTTCTTGTCCATGGTCTTTACTTCATGATAGTCTGTAACATTCTTCACTTCTGTAATGATCTCTTTATCTCTGGGGGCAGTTACCTGTGCACCATCCTCCCAGTATGCCTTATATCCGTTGTATTCCGGGGGATTGTGGCTAGCTGTGATCACAATACCGGAAATGCAGTGCAGGGTACGCAGTGCAAAGGAAAGCTCCGGAGTCGGTCTTAATGCATCAAATACATATGCCTTGATTCCATTTGCACAGAGGCAGAGTGCTGCTTCATCTGCAAATTCGGGAGACATCCTTCTTGAGTCATAGGCGATCGCCACACCTCTGTCCCTGCCGCCCTGCTTGATAATATAGTTGGCAAGTCCCTGGGTTGCTTTTCTTACGGTATAAATATTCATACGGTTGGTACCGGCACCGATCACACCTCGAAGTCCGCCTGTACCAAATTCCAGTTCCTTATAGAAACGGTCTTCGATTTCTCCTTCGTTTCCCGCAATACTGCGAAGCTCTTCCTTGGTAGCTTCGTCAAAATATGCGTCCTTTAACCAAAAATCATACTGCTCCCTGTAGCTCATAAAGGTTCCTCCTCTTTCATTTACAATAGGTACTCATTATATCATGTTTTTAACGCAAAGTCACTTCTATCAAGTGAAAAATTGGGATTGTAATAGGGATCTCCTTTTTCCAGCACAGTCTTCCATTTTTCCCGGAAATGTGCAGATTCCCGGTTATAGCGCTCTGCCTTCTCCCCGCTGTCATCCAGGCCCCTTGATACCGATTCATAATGATAAAGCTCCGCAAAAGGAGTAAATACATTTAAGAGTCCCTTCTCCCTGAGCTTTAAACAGAAATCAATATCATTCAGGGAAATGGCAAAGCTTTCATCAAGACCTCCCACTTCCTCGAAGAGGCTCTTTTTCACAAGCAGGCAGGCTCCTGTCACAGCAGAAACATTCTGTGCATAGCAGAGCCTTCCCATATAGCCCAGGTTCTCCCTGCTCTGGCCGTAATGGCTGTGTCCGGCGGTTCTGTGCGCACCAAGCTGCAATACCACACCGGCATGCTGGATCGTCTTGTTTCCATAATAAAGCTTGGCCCCTGCCGCCCCCACATCCTCACGCTGGGCATACATCAGAAGCTCTTCCATCCAGTTGACGGTAATGACCTCTGTATCATTATTTAAAAGGAGGATATAATCTCCCTTTGTCTGCTTTACCCCAAAGTTATTTACGGCAGAATAGTTAAATCCATTCTGTCCCTCCGGCTTTTCATAAGTAACCACACGGATATTGTCATATTCCTTTAAGGAAGTGTAGTACTCAAAGATCTCCTTCGTCTCACTGCCATTTTCCACAATCACGATCTCATAATTTTCATAGGTCGATTTCTCCAAAATGGAAGTAATGCAGCGCTTCAGGTCTGCTGCGTGATCCTTGTTTGGGATCACAATAGAAATCATGGGATCTCCGATAATTTCATATCGGATCTTGAAAATGGTTTCAAAAGCCCTTGTCGAGGTGATCTGGAAATGGGTAAAGCCATGCCGTCTCAGATGGTCTGCCACAGCTCCCTTCGCCGCAGCCACTACATAAGGCTTTGCGTCGATCCCGGAGGCCACACTGCCCTCATGGCATCTCCAGTAATACAAAAGCTTTGGAATATGCACGATATGCTTTGCCCTGTCTGTCATACGAAGGATCATATCGTGATCCTGACTTCCGTCAAACCGGGAACGGAACAGCTCCTCCCCTTCCAGAAGCCTTTTAGCAAACACGCTGAAATGACAGATATAATTATTGGCCCGCAGATTGTCCACTGCATAATCCGGCTTGAAATGCATGGTCAGCATTTTATTGATATCGCCATTTTTAAAGGTAGTTTCATCACAGTAAATATAATCGGCATCCTGCTCGTTGACCGCCTTCACATATTCATACAGCGTACTTGGATGCAGGATATCATCATGGTCAAACAGCCCGATATATTCTCCCGTAGCCAGCTTCAGGCATTCATTGGTATTTCCGGAAATCCCTTCATTCTTTAAAAGCTTCTGATAAACGATCCTGCTATCCTTTTCCAGATATTCCCTGCAGATCCTTCCTACCTCCCCGTGCTCTGCATCCGACCCGTCAGCAAGACAAAGCTCCCAGTTCTGATAGGTCTGATTCAAAACAGATGTTATCATATCCCTGAGGAACGGTTCCGGCGTATTATAAAGAGGTACCAGGATGCTGATCTTTATCATCCTGTCAAAGACTGTCTCCCGCTCTTCCTTTGCCCTTGCTTCGTCCGGAAAGCTCTCTGTTCCATATCTGGCCATTGCCTTCCGTTCTATCTTCTTATAATCCAGCTTGGCAAGCACACCTCTTATACTTCCGCAGTTTTTCAGCCTGTCCCGCTGGCGGATCACGAAGTGCATGCCCCGTCTGAGCGGTGCACTGGCTTTCCAGAGGGGATTATTTTTGATCCGTGAAAGCTTGAAATTCAGTTCTTCATTCTTTGCTTCCAGTACCGCCACACGCTCTGCCAGATCTGCTGTCTTGATATGTTCCTTTTCATAGGCTTCCTGATAATTCTTTTCTTCTGCCATATCTGTCTTTCTTATCCTTTCGCCCGATTCGTTTCATCAAAGTAAACCTGTTCTTCTCCTGCCCGGAGCACCCAGCTGCTGTATGAGAACAGCTTCTGCCTGGAGCACCCATCCTCCATCAGCATTCCAAACCGGTACTGCCCCTTAGGAATGTCCAAAAGATGTACCTTTGCTGCAAACCCGGTCAGCTCCGTATGGATCTGATCCTTCAGGTTCCCGTCAATATCCGGGCGGTAACAGTCCCTGACCGGGATCAGGAGCTTTTCTCCTGTTTCCTTTTCTTCCAGAAACAGCGTCTTTTTATAACACGCGTTATCAGATCCGATCACAAAGGCATAGCCCTGGAAATAGTATCCCTCATCTTCCTCTGCAGGAAGTATCTTTCCCCTGCCAGCCGCTACACCATACTTCCATTTATAAATATCCATGGCACATTCCATGCCAAGTACAACGCAGGCATCCTCCCTGGCATTATCCGGCAGTTCTTTCTTCTGCACCCTGCTCCACGACATATCCATGGACACCTGATAATGATAAGCCGGTGTGTATTCTGACTCCAGCATATCTGTCGTAAGATATTTACTATAATAGGGATCCTTCCCATAGCAGTCCTGGTGCCGCTCATAAAGCACATCCTTTTCCCGAAGAAGCCGGAGCTGCTTTTCCTCAGACTCTCCGTCCTTTCCACGGCTCAGTGATTCATGGTGGTACAGCACCACATCATTTCTCTGTATATTATCATATCCGCTTTCAAAAAGGGTATAGCAGAGATCCACATCATTGAAGGCTACTGCAAGACCCTCGTAGAAGCCGCCAAGCTCTTCAAACCTCTTCCTCTGAAGCATCAGGCAGGCTCCGGTCACCCCCATCATATTGTGGACATACCGGTTCCTTCCATAATAGTGGTCATCCTTATCATCCAGAAGCTGCAGCTTATGCGCCGGTCCCACATGCAGATTGGTAATCCCGGCATGCTGGATCACAGTAGAATCCGGATACAGGAGCTTAGCACCTACTGCTCCCACCCGCTTCAGCACTGCCTTTTCTGCCAGCTTCACAAGCCAGTCTCCCTGAATGATCTCCATGTCATCATTCAGGAAAAGAAGCAGATCTCCTTTTGCCATGGACGCTCCCAGATTACACATCCGTGAGAAATTAAAAGCCATGGACTCATAATGATAGCAGATTTCTCTGCACAAAGGATAATTTTTCTGCTGCAGTGCTTCTATATTTTGTTTAATCAGGATTTTATTTTCTTCTCTGCTTCCATTATCTACGAGAATGATCTCGTAAGGGATCCCCCCTTTGGTACGCTCTGTCAACGAGCTGATACAGTGGAACAGCACCTCCGGATTATCCTTGGAAGGGATGATAACTGATACCAGATGGTCTTTCCCATCTTCCGGCTGCCAGCTGTCCTGTCTTTCATACCCGAATGCACAGTCCGCGGAAAGCCGCATTTCCTTCACGGCTCCATACCCTTCCTCCGCCGTATGATACAGCACCTCATCTATATGTCTGACACAGCCTTTCCCTGTCAGACTGATTTCCTGACCGATTCCCCGGTTGATCACCTGATAACACAGCTCATAGACTGCATTTTTCCGGGTCAGAGCCTCCTTTGCTGACAATCCTTTCACAAGCTGCTTATTCTGATCAAGGCACTCGCACACGGCTCTCGCCGGAAGTGCCACCAGACTTCCCATATAGAAATACGAAAGGAAGGTATCCGGAGACCAGTCCGGCTTAAACCAGGGTTTCTCTCTTCCCTGTTCTGCCATCACATCTTCATCTCCATATACCAGGACCGGCATTTCTTCATTCCATGTCTTAAACAGCATCGGCAGCGCAAGATCTGACAGCATCCCCTCAGCCATGGCAAATAAAATAGCATTTGTATTTTTTTCTTCGCCAAATGCTCTGATCTCCGGGATCCAGGCCTCTTCTCCCTTTCCATCCTGCCAGACCGGCAGGCAAAGGAATTTCACTGTATTTTCCGTACCTTCTTCTTTTTTTCGTACTTCATACCAGACAGGTGTCCGGATCATTTTTGAATGTATTCCTTCATTTTTGTATCCGGAGCCGTCCTGTGTCTGTTTTTTTGCTTCATTTTTCAGACATTTCTCATGTACTGATATAATGATCTTATCAATTCGCAGTTTTTCTTCCTGTTGCCTGATCCATCCATCATAGGTCATTTTCAGCCCATTCAGTTTTTTTTCGTAACTCCTGAACTGTTTTTTCATCAGGATATTTTTTGCAAACCGTTTCAGATCTGTCACGTTCATTATCCTTTCCGGAACAGATGCTTACACCCGTTCATAACATCAAAAGCCATATCCATCGCCACTGGGGACAGCTTCATCCGCAGGTGCAAGGTATTTTCACCGGTAACCGGCATCTCCAGTACAGAAAAGGTCATTCCCGGATCCATGGTTGCAAATACCCATGTCTGATCCTTTACCTTCCTGCCATTGGTGGCAAAATTCTTATCACTTAACTGTACTCTGCTTCCGTTCAGCAAAACCTCTTCCATCCTTACGATACAGCTTCTGTCTGCAGGGTCTACCCGCAGCGCCCGTACATTGCCGTCAAAAGGAATATCCACTTCTATGGTATCCTCATCTGCATATACATCCGGCAGATACTCTGAGTTCTGCTCACTGAAGCCTTCTCCAAAATCACGGTACACCTGGATCCTATCATCCAGTATCTTCTGCAGATGCCCCTTTGCCAGCTTCTTCACATCAATACAATAGGTACCGATCCCGGCCCGGATCTCGCCCATGGACTTATGCTTTCCGGTCACCTTTTTCTGGAACGCCTCTTCCCTAGCCCGGTATTCCTCTGCCTCCTGCTGCGTGATATGAAGCCTATTCATGATCCGGTCAAGATCCAGTTTATTTCTTCTTTCTTCTTCCAGAATATAGCAGTAGATTGCCCGGAAGGCGATCTCCTTTGTACTGATCTTTTCTTCCATCGTCCACTCATAATCGATCACAGTGAACCGGTCATCCTTTACAAGGATATTGGCAAAGATCAGATCGTAATCTGTCACACCGCTGTCTTCGCCATAGGAAATAAGCTGCAGATACCGTTCAAACAGCCGTTCAAATTCCTCTGTATCATCCTGAAAAAGTGCCTTATCCATCAATTCTTCCAGCGTCACACCCTCTTCAAAGTCAAAGCCGGCATAGCTGCCATCCGCCGGAAGGGTACATTCATTAATCCTAAGGTCACTTCCCGCATAACGTTCTTTTAACAATTTGCAGGAGTGCTCCATTTCCCGTACATGGCCTTTTGCCTGCTCTGTCAGCGGATATTTCCGGATTTCCCTGCCCTCTGCTGTCTCCAGAAGTGCTGTGCAAAGCTGATAGCTTTCTGCCCGGTCATTGCTGTATTTCACATAGGCCGCCTGTGGCATTTCCCCCGTGATCACCATAAAGGAATTGGAGAAATCCGGGAAGCTTCCATCCTCGATCAGTCCGTCATATACATATTTTTCATTAAAGGTAATCAGTCTGTCCCTGTCAAAGTTCCGGATATTATCTGTCAGCTCTCCTACCACTGGCAGTCTCCTGTCAGAGTAGATCACTGTCGGGAATTTATAATCCGGGTAGGGATAATAGAAGGAATAATCAGATACTCCACAGCTTTCAAGGATCCTGCAGAGTCCCTTTCTGCTGAAGGTTCTGGCACTGCCGCCATCCGGATATCCTTCAAGACCGGAAAACCACGTTCCCAGGTGATCCTCCTTGCATCCGGCAAAGTACTTAAGTCCCAGCTTATTTTCAATTGCGATCACCAGATGACCGCTCTTTTTCACATGACGCAGCATGATCTTCAGAAAATCTTCATAGGGTGTTTTCGAGGGGATATAGGATGCCCCATATTCAAACACACCGATCAGACATACAAAATCATAGTCTGCCGGAAGCTCCGGCTCGATATCCTTAAAGTTTCCCACATGGATCGTGATATTGTCCTGATCCTGGTTTCTCCAGGCGTTGATATGGCTTCTTCTGGCTGACAGATCCACACAGGTCACTTCTCCTGCCTTCTGCGCCAGCTTGTCCGTGATCGCACCACATCCGGATCCGATCTCAAGCACCTTATGCTCCTTCGTAATGGGAAGCCAGTCCACAATATTGGCCCGTAAGGGAGATAAATGATACAGGATCGGCCAGCTGTTTTTTTCCTCGATCAGCTCCTGATATTCCACTTTGGAAGCATTTTTCACGATACCGAGCAGTTCATCCTCGATCGCTCCATCACTATACAGATCTTTTCCCGGATAATGGCTGTAATCCAGTCTGACACTGCCGATTCTTTCTGGCAGGCTGCTGATCAGCTCCTCCTGCTGCAGACGGATCGGCTTTCTTACTCCATCCTGATTCATGGGCTTACTCCTTTTCCTGCTGTGAAAGCTCCTTCACAACGACTCTGGAATTCATATCATAGTATCCAACAGTATCCTTATCAGAGATCACCGTCATGTTTATCACATCATACAGTCTGTGATATACCTGAAACTCTTCCTTTTCAAAACCAGTCACACCAAACGAAAGAAGATACTCTCCTCCCTGCAGGTCGATCTTCTGGGTAAAGGTGATCTCCATGTCGCTGCCTGCCCTCACCGGAGAAAGAAATGCCTTTTCCACCATGGTATTGGTTCCTGTGATCTCCACACCCTTGATATTCTTGATCGTAAAGGCAAAAATAGGAGCTTCTATATCATGCTCAAAATGCACCTGCATGGTGATCGTACATTCCTTTCCCTTCAGCAATGCACTGGTCTCTCTTCCCATATCATCTGTTATTTTATATCCGGTGATCATGGCGTCCTTCGTTCCGTATTCCAGCAGCTCCGGATTCACTTCACCCTTCACTGTGCCCGCCGCCGCTGCCGCTGCTGCGGTGATCTCCTTATCAGAAAGGAGGCTCTGATCGTCCGCAGCCGGTACGTACTGACCTACCAGCACCTGTTTATAAGCATCGATCATTTCCTTGGGGGAGCCTTCTCCAAGCTTCACGCCCTGGTTCAGCAGTACAACCCTGTCACAGTATTTACTGATGCTGCTTAAGTCATGGCTGACAAAAACGATGGTCTTTCCCATCTCCTTGAACTCCTCAAACTTGTGATAGCACTTTGCCTGAAAGAAAACATCTCCTACCGACAGCGCTTCATCCACGATCAGGATCTCCGGTTCAATATTGATGGCTACAGCAAAAGCCAGCCGTACAAACATACCGCTGGAATAGGTTTTGACCGGCTGATGTACATAATCCCCAATATCTGCAAAATTTAAAATATCATCCATCTTTGCATCGATCTCCTTCTTGGAGAAGCCGATCATCGTACCGTTCAGATATATATTTTCAATCCCGTTATATTCCATATTAAAGCCGGCACCCAGCTCCAGCAGTGCGGAGATCCTTCCATTCACATGGACAGATCCTCCTGTTGGATTCAGAACACCCGTTATTATTTTCAGGATCGTAGACTTGCCGGAGCCATTGGTTCCGATAATTCCCACCGTCTCTCCCTGATAGATCGTCATATCCACGCCCTTTAAGGCATAGTGCTCCTTGTAGCGCTTCTTTCTGCCAAATCCAAGAGCCTCCTTCAGACGATCTGAAGGCTTATCATACAGCTTATAGGCCTTTTCCAGTCCTTTTACCTGTATTGCGACCTTTTTTTCATCCATTTTCCCAGTTCCTTTCTCTGTCCTGTAAAGTATGCCACAGTCTCCCTACAGAACATCTGCAAAGTGAACCTTCAACCGTTTAAAGATCAGTGATCCCACACAGAACAGTGTCACAGTAAAGATCCAGAAATACGTGGAGGAATAAAAATGTTCAAAGAACCATTCATCTCCATAAATCGCATTGCGATATCCATTGACAATATAAACAAGGGGATTGAGCTTCACCAGCGTCACCAGTCTGTCATCCCCGATCTGGCCGATGTTCCAGAGGATCGGTGTTGCCCACATCCCAACCTGCAGGCCGATATTAATAATCTGGGAAAGATCCCTGAAAAAGACGGTAATCGCACAGGTACAGTAGCTCATTGCCAGCATCAGTACAAACAGACAGAAGCTGTAATACACGATCTGGATCGTATAGATGGTCGGGTAGTATCCGTAGATTCCGGCTACAACAAGCAGTACTCCCGCAAAAAATACATGGATAAAGGTAGCTGCTACCAGCTTAATGATCGGCAGGATACTGATGTTAAACACCACCTTTTTCACCAGATAGCTGTACTCCAGAAGGGCATTGGTGCCGCTGGTGATCCCCTCTGAAAAATAAAACCAGGGAACAAGACCTGCTGTCAGGAAAAGCACATACGGTACCTCCACTCCGCTGGCCACCATTTCACTTCTGGTATTAAAGATCACATCAAAAACCACATAATACATGGCCACCGTTACAACCGGCTGTACCAGTGCCCACAGAAATCCAAGATAAGAACCGGCATAACGCTTTTTAAAGTCATTTTTGGCAAGCTTCCAGATCAGCTCCCTGCTCTGGAAAAGTTCCCTCGGAATGATAAACATCCTGTCATAATACACACTGAAGATCACACATGCCAGCAAAAGAAGTGCACAGGCACAGAATTTCTTCAGATTTTCCGTGTGGATATCTGGTGCCAGCGGATTACTATGGCTGACTACCATAATCCCCACCAGAATACAGATCCCCCAGAAAATACCAATTCCCACCGGCTTTGGAACAGATTTCAGCACAGATGCCAGTGATTTCTTTTCTTTACTGTTCATGCTGTCCTTTTCTCCATTCGGTGTAAGCTTTAAGTCCGCCCCACTTCTGATCCTTGTCTGACATCACAAGCTCAGTTCCCGGCGCAAAGGGCCATTCCACGCCGATATCAGGATCATCGAACTTAAGACCGCCCTCATCACCCGGATGATAAAAATCTGTACATTTATAAGCAAACTCCGCATAGTCGGAAAGGACAAGGAAGCCATGTGCAAAATTCTTGGGAATAAAAAACTGCTTCTTATTTTCTGCAGAAAGGACAACACCATGCCATTTTCCGTAGGTTACAGAACCGGGACGCAGATCCACAGCCACGTCAAATACCTCCCCGCTCACCACACGGACCAGCTTGTCCTGTGGATATTCAATCTGGAAATGCAGTCCTCTCAGCACATTCTTCACAGAGGCTGACTGATTATCCTGCACAAAGATCTGGTCAATTCCTGCTGCCTTATAATCATTATAATTGTAGGTTTCCATAAAATACCCTCTGGCATCTCCATATACCGCCGGGGTAATGATCTTCAGTCCTTCAATCTCACATGTCTCAACTGTTATTTTTCCCATTTCTGTCCTGGAACGTCTCTACAGACCTTCCGCAACCTCCTTTAAATATTGGCCATAATTGGTCTTCATCAGTGGCTCCGCCAGCTTTAAAAGCTGTTCCTTATCAATAAAGCCTCTCTTATAGGCAATCTCTTCAATACAGGAGATATAGAGCCCCTGTCTCTTCTGGAATGCTGCCACGAAATCTGCCGCATCCAGCAGGGAATCATGATTTCCGGTATCAAGCCACGCAAAGCCTCTTCCAAGGGTTTCCACCCGCAGGGTTCCTCTTCGCAGATATTCATTGTTGATACTGGTAATCTCAATCTCTCCGCGTGCAGAGGGTTTCACATTGGCTGCGATCTCCACAACATCATTGTCATAGAAATAAAGTCCAGGTACCGCATAATTGCTCTTTGGATGCTCAGGCTTTTCTTCAATGGAAAGAGCCTTCCCGTTTTCATCAAATTCTACGACACCATACTCTCTCGGATCTCTGACATAATAGCCGAAAATGGTCGCTCCGCTTTCTCTGGCTGCAACCTCCCGAAGTACCTTTGAAAAGCTCTGTCCATAAAAAATATTATCCCCAAGCACAAGTGCCACAGAATCATCTCCGATAAAATCTGCGCCGATGATAAAGGCATCAGCCAGTCCTCTTGGCTGCTCCTGTACCGCATAGGAAAACTTCATGCCAAGCTGGCTTCCATCAGAAAGCAGCTCCTCAAATACGTGGATATCACGTGGTGTAGATATGATCAAAACCTCCCGTATCCCGGCCAGCATCAGTGTGGATAACGGATAGTAGATCATAGGCTTGTCATAAACCGGCATGATCTGCTTGCTGATGGCCTTGGTGAGAGGATATAATCTGGTTCCCGAACCTCCTGCCAGAACGATTCCTTTCATTGCATAACCCTCCATTCCATGCATTGCATAATCTATATCAGTATACCACAAAATGGGAGTGATTGTAAATCACTCCCATTTTATCTCAGATTTTATCTGCGTTTTCATGCTCTGTATTTTATTTTGTATGGTACATATCTTCGTAATACTTCTGATAACCACCGCTTGTTACATTCTTCAGCCATTCCTCATGCTCAAAGAACCACGCGATAGTCTTCTTAATGCCATCCTTAAAACAGGTTTCCGGCTCCCAGCCGATCTCTGCCTTAATCTTGTCCGGTGCGATCGCATAGCGTCTGTCATGTCCCTTACGATCCTCTACATAGGTGATCAGATCTTCACTGACCAGAGCCTTTCTCGGATCATCATCAGGAAGCATTTCCTGCAGAGTGTCAAGAATAATATGAATAATCTCGATATTCTGCTTTTCATTGTGTCCACCTACATTATAGGTTTCAAACAGGCGTCCCTTTTCCTGTACCATATCAATGGCCTTGGCATGATCTTCCACATACAGCCAGTCACGGACATTCCTTCCATCTCCATAAACCGGAAGCTTCTTGCCCTGCAGTGCATTGTTGATGATCAGCGGGATCAGCTTCTCCGGGAACTGATAAGGTCCGTAGTTGTTGGAGCAGTTGGTAATATTAGCCGGGAAATGATACGTATCCATATACGCCTTTACCAGCATATCTGACCCTGCCTTGCTTGCAGAATAAGGACTGTGTGGTGCATAAGGGGTTGTCTCATAGAAATAACCGCCATCCTCACTTAAGGAACCATATACTTCATCGGTAGATACATGCAGAAACTTCTTATCTGCTTTAAAACTGCCATCCGGAAGCTCCCAGGCTGCCTTGGCACAGTTCAGCATAACAGCGGTTCCCAGCACATTGGTCTGTACAAAAACCTCAGGGTGTTTAATACTGCGGTCTACATGGCTCTCTGCTGCGAAGTGGACTACTCTGTCAATATCGTTCTCAGCAAACACCCTGCTGATGGCTTCCTTATCACAGATATCTGCTTTCACAAAGGTATAATTGTCTCTTTTCTCAATATCCTTCAGATTCTCCAGATTGCCCGCATAGGTCAGGGCATCCACATTGATGATCCTGATCTCCTTGTCATATTTCTTAAACATATAATGAATATAATTTGAGCCAATAAAACCGGCTCCTCCTGTTACCAGATAGGTTCTCATTTCTTTTCTCCGTTTCTCTTTCACTGATATCTTATCTACGGTTTACTATAACGCATATTCTGCAGGATTACAACCTCTAATACCCCAGATAGCTGATATTCATATCCACATTTCCACTGATACCGGACACCTTGCCTTTGGAGGAATACTGCCACATATCATACTTGGTTCTTGTATAGGAAGGTGCTGCCGCATACTGCGCAAGCCAGATCTTGTAGCCTGTCAGGCTGGGTGTATTCATATAGCTGGTAAACCATGTCTTATTGGCATAGATACCTGCCTTATAGCCAGAATTCTGGATTGTCTGACAGAATGCCCTGCAGACTGCTGTACGGGTATCTGCACTGATCGCATCTCCCCGTCCGTTGCTGGCCTCTACATCAAGGAATACCGGATAGCTGATATTATAGCCTTTGATCAGGCTTAATACCATGGATGCTTCCTCTACCGCTTCTACCTCATTTACTGCCTGGGTGAAGAAATATACACCTACCTTCAGACCTGCATTCTGGGCTCCCTGGATATTGCTCCTGAACTTTGGATCCTCGATCAGGGCTCCTGTTGTAGAACCCCGGTATCCGCATCGGATAATTACATAGGATACACCACTGTTTTTCACTGCTTTCCAGTCAATGCCGCCGTTCCACTTGGAAACGTCAATTCCCATATGACCGGAGCCGGTATCCAGCACACCGTTATCATTAAACTTGTATTCTGCCCCCTGGATAACCTGCCGTCCGGTCACCTTATTTCCGTTTTTGTCAAAGAAATAGGTTGCACCATCAATGGTCTGCCAGCCGGTATATCTGTACTCCCCTGTTGTTTTGCTGCTCTTTCTGTAAAATTCCTTAATATCATTATTATAATAATCTGCGTACTTGGCTTCCCGGAAATTACCGTTGCTGTCCTTGACATACAGCTTATCACCGCTGTTGTTCTTCAGATCTGTCTTGGTATCCGTTCTGGCACTGTTTGCAGGTGTTGGCGTAGCACTCGGCGTAACCGTAGGGGTCGCCGAAGGTGTTACAGACGGACTCGGACTTACCGATGCACTGGCACTGGCTGACGCGGATGCAGACGGTGTTGCTGTAGGTACTGCTGTAGGTGTCACTGCAGTCGGTGCCGCCGTTGCTTCCGGTGACTTTGTTTCCTGAGGCTTTTCGGTCGGTGCCGCCGTTACCTCCGGTGACTTTGTTTCCTGAGGCTTTTCGGTCGGTGCCGCTGTTGCTTCCGGTTCCGGAGTCGGAGTCTCTGTCTGTACCGGTTCCGGAGTCGTCTCACTGTTATTATTTCCACCGCTCTCTTCTTCAAACTTCCTGGACAGCAGCCGGAAGCCCGCTGCTGTCTTGGCAGCAGGATCTGTAATATCTGACCGCGAAACCTTTTCATAGCTGTCCTCGGACTTCTCAGTTCCTTCTATCAGTGTCCTGGTCGATTCTACCCATTCTACCGTATCCGTATTAGTGGATTCCACTTCTGTGTTATTGACTGCGGTATCCTCTACCGCTGCATTGACCTGTGCTTCTGATTTGATCTCATCAGCCACTTCTACCTTTTTATATTCGATCGTGTCCTTAACGGTAATAGTCACCGCTTCCTGGCTGAAGCTGTATTCGTCAAGACCGGAAGGTCCAATGATCGCTACCTTATATTTCCCAGGGGCAATATTCTTTTCATAAATAATACCATCCTTATCATCATCCTTCAGTACATAGTTCTTGCCATCCGGTGGCGTTACCTCTGCTTCAAAGGCGATGCTTGGTATCAGCTTTCCTGAAGTTTTGTTAACAAACTTGATCTTCAGGTCTTTTTGGATAGAAGTCATATTCATCATCACTTCTATCTTACCTGTATTCTCATCAACCTGTTTTTCCTCTTTTTCAAGCCTTTCAAGCTCCTCTGCCATGGCACGCGAGGACTGTGCATCTGCTATGGCAAGCAGACCGCTCTCTCCGATCACAGGGATATTTTCAAGACCCTCCCCTATCTGTGCAAAAGCCGCGATCGCTTTTGTCTCTGCTCTGGCATTCAGGTACATACTTCCCGCTACGATTCCAACTGCGATCACAATGATACCGGTCAGAGCCACTGCATAATCTGTGAGGGTGCGTTCTTCGAGGAAATCTATAATCCTGCCAAGGCCATCTCTCCTTCTTCTCCGGAAAGCATACGCCCTGTCATCTTCCTCCTCATCATCTTCATAATCCTCGTCGTCTTCGTAATCCTCGTCGTCCTCGTAATCCTCGTCGTCCTCGT
>NZ_JAXXXI010000012.1:0-3739 GCF_037359455.1 Suilimivivens sp. | reverse complement strand
TTATCTTTCTTCTGTCTGTAAACTGTAATCTCAGCTGTTTCAGGGTTTATTGCCGAATAATCAGGATGAGCATCATGCTCCGGATACCCATCGATAAAATCAGCGAAATACTTTGGTTCTCCCAGAAGATCCAGCATCATGACCATTTTGCCGATATTCTTTTCTGCATACTTTCCATCACTGATATATCTGGATGCTATCATATCCATATCCAGCATGAGAGCTGTTGTCTGATCATGCATGCAATACTTGTAAATCGCCATCAACGCAGAAGCACTCAGGTCATCCTGATAATGCATATTCTGTTCTGGTGACACAAACGGCTGCAGCTTACCACCACAGAAATGCTCATTGATATAATTCCATGCTGTACCATTTTTATTAGACATGCCGGACACACCTTCCCGCTCCGAGAAGTAGATCAGGTCAGCTTCCTCTACTTCCTCTGCAGTCAGCTGCCCAGGCGTTCTCTGCACGATCTCTATCCGGTTTCTTTCATCAAATCTGGCCAGCTCGTCCTTATATTTTTCCTTGATCTGCTTTGCAGTCAGGGATCCATTCCGATAATCCTGCCAGGCAAGGGGTTCTGTTCCCGCATCATTTGTCATCAGGATCAGCAGCTTCAGCCACTCATTATTGGAGAAACGGTTGTGTGCATAATAGCAGTTCTTTCTGCTCTGATTATATACATATATCCGTTTGGTCGTTCCAAGATTATCTACCTTGGTCACACCATTTGACTCATCTGAAGATACTGCATGAAAGATCCAGCTTCCTCTTTCTGAATTTGAATCACTAAGCCCCATACTGACACCGGCCGGAGCCCCGGAATCAGAGGTTCTTCCATTTCCTGTCTTATCATAGGTAATCCCTTTACAGTCTATAGAGGTTACCAGCTTGGAATAGTCCCCTTTTCCGGCTACATACAAATCTTCCTTTTTGCTGACGCTGCTCGCAAGTGCATATCTGCCGCCATTAAAAGTAATTTTGTCTATGGAAGCCGCATATCTTTTCCCAAGGTAGGTACTGCCGCCTGCACCTGCTGGTGCATAAATAAAGGACACATCATAATTTCCTTTTCCTGCTCCCACATAATCAAACAGTATCTGGCTGTATGCACTTCCATTGGCAGCTCCTGCATCAATGACCTTCTTTACCCCTGCTGCTGAAAGGACATAGCTTCCACCTGATACAGCCTCCTGAAAGGTCACATCATAAAGAACCGTATCATCAGTGATACTTGTACTGTCTGTTGCTGCATCATATAGTTTAAAATACCCGTTCTTTACTCCTGCTGCTCCATCTTTATTTTTACTGCTCTCCACCCGCAGATATTTACCGGCATAATCAGCTTCTCTCAAATCTCTGGCAGACCTTGCTGTGATCTGGTCGGGCTTATAGTTTCCTCCGCTCTGGTACTCATAGCCATTATCCCAGCTTACCCCTTCTGCCAGATAGGCCTGATACTCATAAGCAAGAGAAGCATTAGTTGTACTTTTCCCTGTCACATGATAAATACGATAATCTGCGCTCGTTGCTGACTTGCAGTCAAACTTCAGCAGATAATGATACCCGGTCCACTGTTTAATCTTAGAAGCATCCGGATTAGATGCCGGCATATAATCCTTTGCCACATAGCACACGGGATCCTGAACTGTATACTCTCCCTTTGGACTCTCACTGCCTTTTCGGTCCATAGCTGTCATTTCATAGCGGATACCATAATGTGCAGCATCTTCCTTCTCAACTACGGTACCGGTATCAATATCATACAGTCCCTTTCCGGCTCCCACATATTCAAAATAGCCGTTTACGTTCATAACGTTATTATCACTCTCGTAAATACGCCAGTATTTTGACTGCCACTCTCCCGTATAAGGTGAATCGCCATATGCATTATGAAATTCGACAGTATCATATCCAAAAAGTTCATATAGCTTTTCAGGACTGCCATCTCTTGTAATACGGTCTTTACTTCCACCAATATGTCCATCCAGGTTAGCAAACATGATATAACGCATACCTTCATAACCGACCATCAGATTTTCATTATAATCTTCTGCTGTCCCCCAATCCACCATATAGGGAAATGCTGAGCAGATCTGGTGTGGTACTACTTCAATTATTTTGGTAACCTTTCTGTTATCTTCAGAGCCTGACTTGATGATGGGTGCCATATTTTCAGTGTCTTCTACATAGGACACCTCTGCCGTAAGCTGCTCCTGCTCATTTTCTGTCTGCTTTCTGTCCTCCCGAAATACAGCAATATAGAAAAAGGCACATAACGAAAGGAGCATCATTGTTCCTATGCCTATCAGTACCTTTAATACTCCATTTTTCCTCTTACCCGTTTCTTTCTGCTTTGCCATATATCATCCTCTGTTATCTCATGGTATCATCATAATACGGCAGCATGCTGCTTCCCTTTCTCTGCAAATAGATACAAGGAATTCTGCTCCGTATGGATATATCATCATCCATTTCTCTTGTCAGTTCACGGCCTGCTTTATATTCCATTGCAAATTTCATATGCAAGGAAAGTACAATGGGACTTTGATAATAATAAACTGTCTGTGAAAGTCCCGGCTGATCCGGATCCGGTTTACTTCCAGTCTCCGGAAACTGATAATAATCGGCAGGCCGCAGATCAAAGCTTGTCACATGTCTTGCCATCAGAAAAGGTTTTCTGTCTTCCACTGACAGATTTAACACCTGCTTCTGGATCTCCTTTATAGCAATCAACGCTGCATCTGACTTTGACACCGCGCCGGATGCAGTCATCGCTCCTTCCGTCATATTCTGATATGTCAAAAGATACATCTCTTCTTCCGCAGGATCCCATATAACAGCATCTCCCACAAAGGATACCGATTCGTAATCCGCATCACTGATCGTCAGCTTTCCAAGCAGAACGCATACTGGTGTATTTCCCGCATCACCAGGTACTGGTACATGATCTGTTTCTATCATGCACAGCCCGCCTGCATCCATGATATTGTCGATCACCAGGTTCATCGCTGTCTGAGACTCATTCTGCAGCTCCACATTCACATTTGTCCTGCCAAATATATTCAGTACATTGATCATCAGATATGCCAGACCGGACAATACGATCGCACTCACTGCAAAGGCAACCAGTAATTCTACCAGACTCAGTCCTCTGTTATCGTTTTTGACTTTACTGTCTTTTTTCCCACTTTTAAAACTTCTACTCAACATCTGCTATCAGTTATACTCCACATAATGCTTTCCAGTATTTACAATCAACAGTACCGTAGCCGTTTTTCCATTCTGGTTTCTGGAAGAAATGCGAAGCATCTTTTCTGTATAATTACTCCCATCTACGGTAATGCTCTGTACCCGTCCATTGGACTTGTCAAAGGTAATAGCCGCCGTACCTGCATCTGTGATATCTGGGAAATAGATATCCACCTTTGCCGGCAGCTCTTCCGTTTCACCTGCATCAGCAATCAAAACAGTATGTGCACTGCCATCTATGATTACTTCGAAGGTTCCCGCCTTGGACATGGCATACATTCTGCTGCTCTCCAAAGCGTCATTGATAATCTTTGCACTTTTTTCCGCATCCCGGCTCGTTGCCAGTGAGATACTCACCCCTGCTATGCCAACTGTAATGGCAAGAATCGCAACGACAACAAGTACTTCTATCAGCGTCATTCCCTTATTCTGTTGTTTTGTCCATTGCCTAAGTTCCATCATCTGTTTCCCGAAAATTTGA
>NZ_JAXXXI010000011.1:0-2818 GCF_037359455.1 Suilimivivens sp. | reverse complement strand
CTTACGCTGCTTATCCTGAAGTTTTCTTCATTCAAAGCCTTTCGTATCACTTATCTTGTTCATAGTATCTACGCTGCTGAAAAAAATATGTTGGTAAGTTTTGCCTTAAAAATCCCGGAGTCTTTCTTCCTCTTCATCCGGATTTTTTTCTATTTTTTTAACAATAAGATAATAACCGGCATTCTTATTGATCTCCACATAAACCCGGTCTCCGGCCTTATGCTTCAGCAGAGCCTTCCCTATGGGCGATTCCACGCTCACAAGTCCGTTCAGGGAATCACCCCGCATGGTCGTCACAAGCTTATAGGTTTCTTCACTGCCGTCATCTTCAAACTGTACCGTAACTCTGGTATTGACTCCGATCTCATCCTCTCCGGAATCATCCGGTATGATCTCGGCTGTTTTGATCATTCTCTCCAGAAAACGGATCCTGCTCTCATTTTTGTTTTTTTCTTTTTTTGCTGCGTAATATTCAAAATTTTCACTCAAGTCGCCCTGCGCTCTTGCTTCCTTGACAGCCTCCAGAAGTTTTGGCCTGACATTCAGCTTTCTGTCCTCTATCTCTGCCTCCATGGCCTGAATGTCCTTTTCTGTTAACTGATTATACATTTCCCCTCATCTCCGATTCATTTCCATTTTACCAGGCTGCATCTGACCAATACTCATACCGCCGGCTTCAAGCTGTACAGTCACCAGCTTCTTGCACAGATACTGGATCAGATCCTTTCTGGTAATAATACCGATAAAACGCTTTCTGTCATCAATCACCGGCACAAAATTCTGATTCATTGCCTTATTCAGCAGATCTTCCATGTTTACATCCACATCCACCGGTTCATTATCCCATTTTCTTTTGATGCTCATAATAGAAATATCTTCCGATTCCTTTACAGAAAGATTTTTCTGCTCCTTAATGCACCAGAGCAGATCTCCCTCTGTCAGTGTTCCCACATACTGTCCGTCTTCACTGATGATAGGTACTGCGGAATACCCATAATGCTCCATCTTTTCCAGTGCCTGACGCAGGGAATCTGTGTCGTGGATATATGCCACCTCATTTTTGGGTGTCAGAAAAAATAAAATATTCATATTGTATTATCCCCAATTATCTATCTCTTCTGTTTTTACAGCTGGTATACAACCTTCTGTGCCATCTCATCAGCTGCCTGCTCTCCCTTGAGCTTCTCTATGATCGCAAGTCCGAAGGCAATGGCACAGCCCATTCCTCTTGCAGTAATGATGTTTCCGTCTGTGACAGCCTTGTCTGCGACCCACTCGGCTCCGGTCAGTTCTCCTTCCATTCCCGGATAAACAGTAGCCTTTCTACCCTGCAGATGTCCTCTGTGTCCAAGAATAGAGGGTGCTGCACAGATCGCACAGACCAGCTTTTCGTCCTTCACAAAGGCATCTACCTGCTTCATCAGCTCCTCACAGTGCTCCAGATTCTTCGTTCCCGGCATACCGCCCGGAAGCACGATTCCATCGAATGCGCCGAAATCTGCTTCAGAAAGCACCTGATCCATTCCAACTGCAATTCCATGAGATCCTTTCACTGTCTTTTCTGCTGTAATGGAAACCATATCCACCCGGATATCTACCCTTCTAAGCAGATCCACTACCGTAAGTGCCTCGATCTCTTCGTAACCCTCTGCAAAAAATACCCCTATACGGTTCATACTCTTCAACCTTCTTTTCTATGTAATCATTCTGTCAGACCAGCACTCCGGAAATTTATATTCCTTCCTTTCCGTGCACTGACTACTGTAATATTATAACATTGTTGCGTTTTGTTTCCAATAAATGAATTGTGAATGTTTTATGAAGGTTTTCTAAAGCAAAAACCTGCAGATCTCCTTAAGCCGGCAAAGGCTACGGAAATCTGCAGGTTCCCAACGTCAGGGATTCCTCAATGCTCATAGTGGGATAATGATTTTCCGCCGCGCCCTGTACTTTCTTAGCCGAGTAGCGCCAAGGGGGATCGGCGTAAATGATAGAATACTTTTTTATTTTTTCACGCTTCTTTTGCACATGAAAAAACCGCCTGTATTTCTACAAGCGGTTCAATGGTTTGTCATTTATTCATCTGTTGTACTGTCTCCGAACAAAATCCGCATATAATCGCAGCGGGCATAGAGAATACGGTCAATAAAAACTTCGCTGCCGTAAGCACGGTAGAAGCTAATGTAATTGCCGCTTACAATAAAGCGATAATCGCTCTCTATATCCGCAATCGAAGATAGCGGAGCTCCAGCCTGCGCATGGTTCTGTAAAATGCGGAGACTCTTTGTAATTCGACTTACGGTTGCCAATGCTGCGGATGGGTTTAGTAACTCTTCCTCAATATAGGCTTTGATTTCTAAAAGATCATTCTGGGCTTCTTCGGATAAATGCAAATTATTCATTGACAATCCCGAGGTTCTTCTCCACAGCTTCCAATGTCAGCCAGCCTTTCTCTTCACCAGATTTTCGGCCTTTCGCAAGTTCATTCATCAGCCGGAGGGTTGCCTGTGTCTTTTCAAAGTCCTGCATATCGAGAATTACATATCTGCCGCGCCCGTTCTTTGTCAGAAAAACCGGAGCACCAACAGCCACATCATGCAGCACATCGCTGTAATTTCGCAGATCGGAAATGGGTTTGATATTTGGCATATTGCTCAACTCCTTTCACCCATAGTATATCCCAATCTGCTGTAAAATTCAACAGCAGTTTTTACAACACACGAATTTTATTGATTTCCAATTTGCTAAATTTCATTGCGGGCTGCACGGATGCGCTCACTGGCGGCGGCATAAAAGGCCGGGGCCGTTTCAAAGCATA
>NZ_JAXXXI010000010.1:0-18381 GCF_037359455.1 Suilimivivens sp. | reverse complement strand
GTCACTGTCCACAAAGCCTTGATTTTACTTGTTTTTCTCAACCATCCTTATCAAATCCTTGCATTTCCGGGCTTTTTGAACCATTTTGATACGGTTTGAACAGCAGATTATCTCTTGCTGAACTGCGGAGCGCGACGTGCGGCTTTGAGACCGTATTTCTTTCTTTCTTTCATACGAGGATCTCTTGTTAAGTAGCCAGCCTTCTTGAGAATCGGTCTGAAGTCTGCATCAGCCTGAAGTAATGCTCTTGCAATACCGTGTCTGATTGCTCCGGCCTGTCCTGTATATCCACCACCACGAACGTTAACGATTACATCAAACTTGTCAGCTGTTTCTGTAGCTGTCAGAGGCTGACGAACGATAACCTTCAGTGTCTCTAATCCAAAATACTCATCAATACTTCTTTTATTAATTGTAATATCGCCCTTTCCAGGTACTAAATATACTCTGGCGATTGATTTCTTTCTTCTACCTGTTCCGTAGCATTTGTTTGCTGCTTTAGCCATCTTTATTCTCTCCTTTCAGTCCCTTGATTAAAATGTTAATACTTCGGGTTTCTGAGCTGCATGCTGATGCTCAGGACCTGCATAAACGTGGAGCTTTGTATACATTTCTCTTCCTAAAGGTCCCTTGGGAAGCATACCCTTAACAGCGAGTTCAACTACCTTCTCAGGCTTCTTAGCCAGCATCTCTCTTAATGTGGTTTCCTTCATGCCACCAACATAATCTGAGTGATGATAGTAGATCTTCTGGTCTAACTTTCTTCCTGTTACCTTAACCTTCGATGCATTGATCACGATCACATAATCACCGGTATCAATGTGAGGAGTAAAGATTGCCTTGTTCTTTCCTCTTAAAACCTTGGCTACTTCTGAAGCCAGGCGTCCAAGTGTCATATTTGTAGCGTCTACTACATACCATTTTCTTTCGATTGTAGCAGGACTTGCCATAAATGTTTTCATTGTTTTCCCTCCGTAAAATTTGTTCATGTGCTGCGCACATAATGCACAGGTACTTTATTATCTGCATGCGGATGTCCGGGCCGCACTTCGACGATCAAATACTCTGTCAGGTACTCTATTTGAAATACTGTGCTAAGGAGATTTTACACAGTATTATCAAGCAATTTCGCACTGAATTATTATATTACACGGTTCCCGGAGTGTCAACAACTTTTTCCATATAAACACATATAAATCTGGGATCCTTTACCGGCTTTTCTTCCCCTTCCACTTTCTTTTCCAATGTGTCTGGGCTCATATCATACCGGGCTGTATATCCCAGCTTTTCATAAAAACCTTTTACTTCTTCTCTGCTTGTAATGACGATTTTTTCATATCCCCGTTCCCTGATCCATTCCTCCGCCGCTTCAATGCCAAGCTTCCCGGCGCCAAGATCTCTCGCATTTCTCACTGTTGCCACCCGCTCTATCTTGGCAAATCCCTTTTCCGGCAGGAAATGCAGTCTATTGGTACTTAAGGGTTTTCCCTTGTCATCTACTACAAGAATATATTCCGAATTCCTGGCATCATCGGAAAACTCTCCCTGCAGGGAAAGATCAAAGCCAAAGACCATGGCTTCTGTTCTTACATAGTAAACACCGGCTCTTTCCCATTCCTCTTTGACTCTGATCGCTTTCATCCTTTATCCTTCCCATTTAATTACTGTTTTTTCAATCCTGTTCACAACCAGATCAATGACAGTGGTGATCACACCTACTGTAATGATACCGGCAAGGACGCATCTGTAATCTGCAAAGCTTTTGTATTTCTCTATAAAATATCCGATTCCCAGATTCATGCCGAGCATTTCCGCGCCGGAAAGGCACATGAATGCTCCACGCAGGCTTTTGGAAATACTCTTGATGATGCCCGGAAGGCAGTAGGGAAAAATTACCTTAAATAACATTCCCACGGTTCCTACACCCATGGTCCTTGCCGCTTCAATAATGGACTTGTCGATCTGTCCCACTCTTACCACCATTCCCTGGAAGGTCGGCCAGAATACCGCAAAGAAAATTACGGCGATAGCTGCCTGACGGAAGGTGGAAAAGATCATGATCAGATAGGCAGAAAACATAAGCGGCGGGATCAGTGTAATCACATTGGACAAAGGAAGCAGCACCTCCCTGATCCTCGGGATCCAGCCTGTCAGAAGTCCAAGCATGGTGCCAAGCACAATAGCCAGCAGAAAGCCCCAGAACAGGAGGGATAATGATCCAAGGATATCACTGCCGATCTCTGCCGGCTTTTCCACAAACACATGGAAAAGTCCTTCCGGAGAAGGGATCAGAAGATCATTATTCACCAGTCCTGTCTTATAGGAAACCTCCCACAGGGCAAAAAACGCATATGTCAGAACCGCAATATCAGAAGCACTCTTTTTTCTTGAAATATGTACGGTGATGGCATAAAGCAGATATGCTGCTGTCAGTACTACGATATAAGCTGTGCTGTCATAATATGCCTTGTGCTCCGTAAAATAGGGAAACAGCAGGGTCAGCACGATGTTGGCCACATACAGCAGCGTGGCAATTCCAAATTCAATATACATTTTAGGATCCAGTAACCATTTTTTCATAAAGCTACCTCTGCATCTATGTTGTCTTCTACATGTGCGTAGAAGGAAGCGATCAGTTTTCTGTGAAGGATCTCATAGCCCTCTGTTCCCATGAGGCTTTCCCTTTTTCTTGGATGAGGAAATTCTACCGGCAGGACTGTCCGGATTTTTCCGGGCTCCATGACTACAATCCGGTCTGCCAACAGGATGGCTTCATCAATATCGTGGGTAACAAATACCACTGTCTTGTGATTTTCTGTGCAGAGTCTGGATACCAGCTCCTGCAGCTCCAGACGGAGTCTCGGATCAATGGCACCAAAAGGCTCATCCAGAAGAAGAACATCTGATTCCAGCGCCAGCGCCCTTGCAACGGCAACCCTCTGCTTCATACCACCGGAAAGCTGTCCCGGATATTTGTTTGCTGCACCGATCAGTCCTACTTTTTTAATATAATCCTCTGCCAGCTTTTCCCGCTCTGCCTTGGTATATTTCTTTCCGCTCTGCTTGATGCCAAAAAGGATATTTCCTTTTACAGTCAGCCATGGAAACAGTGAATACTGCTGAAATACCACTGCTCTGTCAGGGCCTGGACCTTTGATCTCTTCCCCATCAAGCAGGATGCTTCCACTCTTGGCCCTGTTTAACCCATTCAGCAGACCAAGGAGTGTGGACTTGCCACAGCCGGAGGAACCGAGAATACAAATGAATTCGCCTTCCCTGATCGTCAGGCTGACATGATCAAGGACAGAGTATCTGTTGTTTCTGTCCACATAATCGAAAGACACATCCCTGATCTCTATTTTATTTGGCCTTCCTGATAAATCTCTTCCTGTATTCTCGCTCATCTCTGCTCCTTAAGGATCAGTCATATAATGATCCTGATAAATATTTTTCTCCGTTGTCCGGGAAAATGACTACAATGTTTTTATCTTTATTTTCCGGTCTTGCTGCGATCACCTCTGCCGCATACAGTGCCGCCCCTGAAGAAATCCCGGCAAGTACAGCATCCTCTCTTGCCAGAATCCTGGCAGCTTCAAAAGCCTGCTCTGTGGTGATTGCAATCACTTCATCATAAACAGCAATATCCAGTGTATAGGGAACAAAGCCTGCTCCGATCCCCTGCAGCTTATGAGATCCTGCGTGGCCTTCTGAAAGTACCGGCGAATCCTTTGGCTCTACAGCGATCACTTTAATATCCCTGTTCTGTTCCTTTAAATATTTTCCGGCTCCGGAAAGGGTTCCTCCGGTACCAACACCCGCTACCAGAAAATCAACCTCTCCGTCTGTATCCTGCCAGATCTCCGGTCCTGTTGTCTTATAATGAGCCAGAGGATTTACTTCATTGGTGAACTGCCCGGGGATAAAGCTGTGGGGGATCTGCTCTGCCAGCTCATTTGCCTTTGCTATGGCACCCTTCATACCCTTTGCCCCTTCTGTCAATACTACCTCTGCGCCATAAGCCTTCAGGATATTTCTTCGTTCTATACTCATGGTATCCGGCATGGTAATGATCGTACGGTATCCCTTTTCAGCGGCAACTGCAGCAAGGCCGATTCCTGTATTTCCACTGGTAGGCTCAATGATCACTGAATTTTCATTTAAAAGTCCTTTTTCCCTGGCATCTGCCAGCATATAAAGAGCAATCCTGTCCTTAATGCTGCCTGCCGGATTAAAGTATTCCAGCTTGCCAAGGATATTGGCCTTCAGCCCTTTTTCCTTCTGATAACCACTTAATCTGACAAGTGGTGTATTTCCGATCAGACTCGAAACATTCTCATATACCTTCATGAGTATTTACCTCTTTTTCTGCTTAATCTCTCAGCTTGGATGCGATGGGGTTTACAGATGCATCTGCAGACAGGACTCTGTCCATGGGATTTCTGTCAGCCCACTCTTTGGAATTCCACTTGGTAGTGGAGATCACGCTCTGATAATCCTCTACACTTTCCCCTTCCGGATGCTTCTTGAATACATGCTCGGGATCTGCAGAAAGTGCTTTTCTCCCTCCATCTGTTTTCCAGAGGGTATCATAAGGTACCTGTGCTGCAATCCGTTTCGGGTAGCTTGCGAAAATCCCCTTAGCATCATTCTTTGGAAATTCAAAGAAGGTGTACTTCCTGAATACCGGAAGACTGAACAGCTCTTTGACATATCCCCACAGGTTCTCATATTCTGTGATACGTTTTTTCATAGGTCCTACATTGTGGTAATAGCTTGTCTCCCAGCGGACCAGTGTCACATAAAGACGGATATCGGAATCCGTAATATAATCGCCAAAGAGGAAACGATTTGTCTTCAGACGCTCATCCAGCTTTTCCACGGAATCAAAGAAATCATTGTAAGCCTCGTCATAGGCTTCCCATGACTGGCAGAATGCCATTCTGTAATGTCCGTTATTGACTGTAGGAAAAAGCCAGTCATTAAACTCATCAATTTCCTTTCTATATTTCACAGGATAAAGATCAGGTGCATCCACAGGCTGGAATTTTCTGAACTGTACTTCTATGTAATTGGTCAGTCTGTGATAATCGTTATTGACTGCCTTTTTCTCTCTGATATCTACAAAGGTTGGAGTGGTTGCTCTTCCGGTAAAGTCAGGATCTGCATTCTTGTAGAACTGGCTTAAAAAATAAGCACCGCAGATTGGATCCTTGTGTCCTGGCTGGTCTGCAAATCCATGTCCATAAATATTGGCTACTCCGGAAGCTGTGGTTGCGACATCTCCGATCACATCCTGAAGACCGAGGATATCTCTTACGATCACCGGTCTGTTGGACCAGTGGCATCCATGTGCCCAGTAGATCGCATATCTGTGCGCCTCGGCATGATTATCATCCGGGCCGTCACCAAATGGTTTGATAAAAGCATTTGGCTGTCTGATAAAAGCGCCTCTTTCGTCATTCTCGGCCTTGGTTTCCTTGGGTCTTGGATCAACCCCTGCTTCCTTTGCGTGAAGCTCTGCTTCCTCATCTGTATAAACGGTATCGATTACTCTGTTAAGACTGCATGCATTTGCCATGATCATTCCTCCTCATCCTTAAACAGGTCACTTGAAAGATATTTGTTCCCCCCATCAGGGAAAAGCACTACGATATTTTTCCCTTTATTCTCCGGTCTCTTCGCCAGCGTTACCGCCGCCCACAGGGCTGCTCCGGCAGAAATGCCGATCAGAAGTCCTTCCTTCTTCGGACAGAGCCTTGCATATTTATAAGCATCCTCATCCCTGCAGAGCAGGATCTCCTTATACAGTTCCAGATCAGTAATAGGACAGATCACGCCGCCCCCGATTCCCTGGATCTTATGAGATCCCGGCTCACCACCGTTTAAAACAGGACATCCTGCCGGTTCCACACCGTAGATCTCGATGTCCGGATTCTTTTCCTTCAGGAAATGTCCGATACCGCCGCTGGTTCCACTGGTTCCCACCGTAGCCACGAAGATATCCACCTTTCCATCCATAGCCTGCCAGATCTCCGGTCCGGTATGTCTGACATGTGCTTCCGGATGGTGTGGATTCTCGCCCTGTGCCGGCCGGAAAGCACCTTCTTCCTCTTCCAGCTGTTTTGCTCTTTTCCCGGACTCTGCAAATCCAAGATCCTTCGGTGTCAGCTCCACGTCTGCACCGTAGGCCTTCAGGATCTTTATTTTTTCTCTGCTTGCCCCTTCCTGCATGCAGATCACGGCATGGTACTTTTTGACCGCTGCAACCAGTGCAATCCCGATTCCCGTATTACCGCTCGTTCCTTCCACGATCGTTCCGCCGGCTTTCAGCTTTCCTTCTTTTTCGGCCTCCTCGATCATGTTCAGCGCCGCTCTGTCCTTTACGGAGCCTCCCGGATTCAGGCCTTCCACCTTGGCATAAATACGTGCTTCCAGGTTCTCTTCCTTTTCTATTTTGTTCAGATGCAGGATCGGTGTATTGCCAATCAGCTGTATTACATTGTCATATATCTTTCCCATGCCGTTTTCCTCTGTTACTTATTCATTATCTGCTTCGAACTGTGTCTTGAGCTGTGCATAAAATTCATTCTCCGGCTCTCTTTCCACCAGATCGTTAATAGCCTGTGCATAAGCAGAAGTATCAATGTTCTGTGTGATGTCATAGGTACCAAAATCAATACCTGCGCTGGAAAGAAGTCCTGAGTTTACTGCTGCTTCCACATACTTCACAATTCCTTTTTCATTGGGATCTGTCGCATACTTGGTAACACCGCCGTACAGATAAGTTTCTACATAATCGGCTTCCTTGCCGGAATAATTTACTACGGTATCTACAACATCCTTGCGGACCGCTTCATCGGTTTCTCCCTGCTTATAATATTCAAAAGCACGGATCCTTGCTGTCTCATAAGCTACAAAGGCATCCTTCTTTGCTGCAAGCTTTGCAGAAGAAGTTACCTCACGGCAGCATACATAATTCTCCTGCAGTGCTCCTGCCGGTGTGACTACCTCAAGCTCATAGGCATCTCCATAGAGAAGTGCATATTCAAGAGGTAAAAATCCAAGGTCAACTTCACCCTTCTGTACTGCCTGTGCCACTGCTGTTTCATCCTGATAGTAGGAAATATTACCGCTTCCCTCTTCTTCAATGGCTGCGATCGTTTCTTCAGAAACACCATTGTCAAGCAGGTACTGTCTGGTCACAACCCAGGATGATTCATTTCTGACAAATCCAAGCTTTGCAGAAGTAACCGCATCAATATTGATTATCTTGTCGACATCCTGATATGCTGCAGTATTTCCGCTCTTTGCGATAATCGCACCGCCTTCTACTGCAGTTCCACCGATCACTGTAATGTCATAGCCGGAACCAATGGCCTGCAGATCCGGCACAAATCCGGTGTTCAGGATATCAAGCTGGTCGTCACTGCCGTTGATGGCTGTCAGGGCATCCTGTCCTCCAATGTTCACCGGCTCTACAGTAACACCTTCCTCTGCGAAATATCCCTTTTCCAGTGCCAGGATATTCACTGCAATACGGATGTTTCCTGTCATAAAGGAAACCTTCAGTGTGCCATGATCCTGTGTAGCTGCCTCTCCGTTCTCTTCTCCGGCAGCTTCTGCCTCCGTGCTTTCTGCTGCAGTTTCTCCTGCACTTTCTGCTTCCCCGGTGCTCTCTGTGTCACTGCCTGTGCCGGCAATGCTTCCGGTCTGTCCACATCCGGTAAGGGCAAGTGCTGTTATTGCTGTTGTTAATAAAAATGCAACTATCTTCTTTTTCATAAATTTTCTCCTCAAATTGTATTCTGCAATAAGGGATTTCCCGTCTGCCCTCCTGCATAAAAAAAGTCCGGCTGTCCGGACATATACTGATCTTATTCGTACTTATCTCATAAGGCTTACGTCAGTCAGCACATTCGTCCACACAGCATATTTCTTCTCTCCTTGCAGCAACAACATCCGTATTCATGTACATCATGATCGTTCTCCCTTCTTTCGTTTCTTTCATACTTTTCATATATTTCCTACTTGTTTTGTATGAAATTATGGTATTATAATACTCCCACTTTTCCTATCTGTCAACTAGAAATTAGATTTTTAAAAGGCTATCTTTTTAAAAATGCGTAAAGACCATTTTTCACTTTTGAAAAGGGGAGCTTCAGAATCATTTTTCCTTTTATGTCAGCTTTCATTATATAGGGATTTCTCCAGCTCCTTGAATCATAGGAATTGGTTCTGTTATCTCCCATGACAAAATAGCAGCCTTCCGGGATCTCATCCGTTCTGAAAATAACGATATCTCCCCGCTGTGGATCATTTTTTATATAGGAAAGCCCGTTTACTACAACAATATCTCCTATGTTTAATGTTCTGTAGAATTACCATTCTTTTATTTTACCTTGAAATTTTCCTCTGACATGTGTTATATTGATACTAGAAAAAGGGAAAGCCAGAGAAGCGGCTTACCCCATTAATTACAACTGTTCAAATTAGCAACAGCCGTCATTATCGGAAGTAATGGCGGCTATTTTCTTTTATCCTTGAAAATCTTATAGCAAAGACCAACAAGGGCGACAATGAATATACAAAACTGAATCAGATCAGAATATGTAACCATTGGCAACACCCTCCTTTCGTCTGGAGGGCTGAGCCCTCCGTAAAGAGGGTAAGCCGCCCGGCTCTCTGGTTTCCCATGTATATATATTATCATTTTACCGTGTAGTTTTCAATCAGATTATTTTTAAGCGTCCAAGCGAAAATTCTCACAAAAGGCAAATTTGGAAGACAATGCATTGCTGCTGACTGCTCTGCACGCTGCAGAGGAAACGTGCCGATGTTGTCCGGCAGTCACACGAAAAACTGGTAAACCGGATTCTTCAAAACGGAAACGAAATCTATGTGGAGAAGATGACCTTTTCCGGACTGGCAAAGCGTTCCACGAAGACTGAAACAAACCAAAAGGGACGCTATAAAAAGAAATCCCGCTATGGAAAACCCATCGGGAACGGTGCTTTGCCATGAAAACTTTGTGAGAAGTCACAATAAATATATCGAAAGCTTGAAACGCAGTAACAAAAAGCTGCCGTCCAGTTTTGGCATCCGGGCGTTGTAAACCGAAAACAGCCGCACGGCGAACCGTTATTTGTGGTAACACCCTTTTCATGGTTCAATCATAATTCATTTCAGAAATTGCCTCACGATGGTCGCACTGAAAAGATTCGCAGGGGTACTTTCCCCCGCAAGCATCCTTCATATATCATTCCTGATTCTCCGAAGCAAATATATAATTCACCAGCGTCAGGCCGCAGGCGGGTGCTGTCGGTCCGGCTGCCTGCCTGTCCTTTGCCTCAAGAATTTCCCTGACACGCTCCGGCGGATAGCTTCCCCTTCCAACCTCCATCAGGGTACCGGCAATAATACGCACCATATTATATAAAAAGCCTGTACCGCAGACAGAAATCACAATTTCCTTTCCCTGTTTTTCTATGTTTATGGAAAGGATCATTCTGACCGTTGTTTCTACCACTGCCGCTGTACTGCAGAAGCTCTTAAAATCATGCTCTCCTATAAGCCAGGCTGCTCCTTCCCTCATTCTGTCCATGTCAAGCGGAACATAAGTAAAATGGGCATACAGTCTTCTCACCGGCTCCGGAAAGCTATCCTGATAAATGCGGTACTCATAGGTTTTCCGGCTGCTGCAGTGCCTTGGATGAAAGTCAGCTGCCACTTCGCAGGACTTTTTGATCCGGATATCTTCCGGAAGACGCTGATTCAGCGCATAGGATATTTTTTCTGCCGGTATCCTTGTCTGTGTATCAAAAACAGCTATATTGCATAATGCATGAACTCCGGAATCTGTCCGGCTCGCTCCGATTACCTGAATTTCTTCCTGTAAAAGCTCCGACAGTGCCCGGTTCAGTTCTCCCTCTATGGTTCTCCCGTTTGGCTGTACCTGCCAGCCATGATATGCAGTTCCATCATATGCAACAACTAATTTTACCCGTTTCATGGCACTCCTATCTTCCTAACTGTCTTACTGTTCTGCAATGCAGCCTCTGTTTTACAAGATGTTCTTTCCCTTTAGAACAGGATCCGTCCGAGAACCACACCGGTTGCAAGATACAATACAACAGCTCCATAGGCCAGATAATCTCTCCTGTGGTAGATCAGTGGCTTCATCTTCGTCCTGTTTTCCCCGCCCCGGTAGCATCTGGCTTCCATAGCAGTCGCCAGATCGTTGGCTCTCCGGAATGCCGAAACAAAAAGAGGCACTAACAGTGGCACCATATTCTTTGCCTTTTGTATCAGATTACCACTCTCGAAATCTGCACCACGGGCAATCTGGGCTTTCATGATCTTATCTGTTTCCTCGATCAGGATCGGAATAAACCGAAGTGCGATTGACATCATCATGGCAATCTCATGCACCGGTACCCGGATGGCATTTAATGGCTTTAACAGCTTTTCCAGACCGTCCGTAAGCTGATTGGGTGTGGTTGTCAGTGTCATCACCGATGAGCCTGTGATCAGGAATACCAGTCTGACCGCCATTTTCCCTGCCTGGATCACACCTTCCTTCGTGATCGTCAGCTTCCAGATGGTAACAAGCGGCTCTCCCTGTGTCAGGAAAAGATTGCAGACCACTGCCATAATAAGCAGAAATACGATCGACTTCATGCCCCTTACCATAAAGGACGGCGGCACTTTGGAAAGAGCGATAACTAACACAAGAAATACACCGGCCAGCACATATCCGACCCAGTTATCCACAACAAACAACGATATGATAAAGCATATCGTTGTCACCAGCTTTACTCTGGGATCCAGTCTGTGTATTACGGAATCTGTCTGATAATATTGTCCTAATGTAATATCCTTTAACATAACTATCCCCTGTGCAGTGCGGCAAGAATGGCATCCCGCGCCTCTTCCACACCGGTAATATCAGTATCTACCCGAAGTCCCTTTGCTTTCAGTGCCTGCATGATATAGGTAATCTGCGGCGCTGCAAGTCCTACTTCCTCAAGCTCCTTATAATGCCGAAACACCATCTTCGGCGCATCGTCAAACATCACACGGCTTTTATTCATCACAATGATCCTGTCCACATATCTGGCTACATCCTCCATGCTGTGGGAAACCAAAATCACTGTCATCCCTGTTTCTTCCCGAAGCTTCGCTACCTGGTCAAGGATCTCATCTCTTCCCTTCGGATCAAGCCCTGCTGTCGGCTCATCCAGGATCAGCACCTCCGGCCTCATGGCCAGTACACCGGCTATGGCTGCCCTTCTTTTCTGCCCGCCGGAAAGTTCAAAGGGTGACTGGTAAAAACACTCATCCGGAAGCCCTACCTGCTTCAGTGCGGTATAAGCCCTCAGTTCCACCTCTTTCCGGTCAAGTCCCAGGTTCTTTGGTCCAAAACAGACATCTGTAAACACATCGGTTTCAAAAAGCTGGTGCTCCGGATACTGAAATACCAGTCCGACCTTGCTGCGCAGTGTCTTTCTGGAATATCCCTTTTCATTAATATCCTCACCATTGTAATAAATGGCTCCCGAAGTTGGGGCAAGCAGCCCGTTCAGATGCTGTACAAGCGTGGACTTTCCGGATCCGGTATGCCCGATCAGTCCGATAAACTGCCCGTCCGGTATCACAAGATTGATATCTGTCAGCGCCTGAAAGGAAATACTTGTTCCTTCCTCATATATACGATTCACATGATCCAAAACTATCGCCATGCTGTTCCTCTTTCTTCTATAATAAATCCACTATCTATACGCTGTGTAGACTTCACTCTTTATAAATGGAGTGCTTCGATCAGTTCCTCCTTTGTAAGAATCCCCTCCGGGATATCAAGCCCCTTTTCCCTGAGCTCATGTGCCAGCATAGTCACCTGTGGCACATCCAGCCGCAGCTCCTTCAGCTTTTCTACCTGGCTGAAGATCTCCCTTGGCGTTCCCTGCAGGGCAACTTTTCCCTGATCCATAACAAATACTTTATCCGCATGAATAATTTCTTCCATATAATGAGTGATCAGAATGATTGTGATCCCTTCCACATCATTCAGTGCCCGTACTGCCCGGATCACTTCTTTTCTTCCAAGGGGATCCAGCATGGCTGTCGGCTCATCCAGTACGATGCACTTTGGATGCATGGCGATCACACCAGCAATGGAAACCCGCTGCTTCTGCCCGCCTGAAAGCTTGCCGGGTGCATATTTCCGGAACTCATACATTCCAACTGCTTTAAGGCTCTCTTCCACACGCTGCCAGATCTCTTCTGTCGGCACACCGAGATTCTCCGGGCCAAAGCCCACATCTTCCTCCACAATCTGTCCAATGATCTGATTGTCCGGATTCTGAAACACCATCCCGGCCTCTCTTCTCACATCCCACAGCTTTTCATCATCCCGGGTATCCATGCCGTCTACAAAGACAGTTCCCTCTGTAGGGTAAAGAATGGCATTAAAATGCTTGGCCAGTGTGGACTTTCCTGATCCATTATGACCAAGGATTGCTATAAACTCTCCCTGTTTCACAGAAAGAGAAACGTTGTCCACAGCGGTTATAATTCCCTCAACATTTCCCTCTTCATCTCTTCTGATATAGTCAAACACCAGATCCCTGGTTTCTATAATTGCCATTTGTTCACCTCATATGCCAATCCGGTTTACAATTCACGTCTGTTCCTTATTTTACTAGATATCAGTTCTGTTTGCAATAGAAGGAATTTCGAGGTATCATCAGAATATCGGCAGTAAAACTGACTGTTTTCTGCCGTCCATTCATGATTTTTAAAGGAGTATCCACTTATGAAAAAGCTTCCCATAAAGTACCTTGTGATCCTCGCCATCCTGATCCTTACCTGTTCTGTGATTTCCCACAAGCTGTCCGGCAAGGAAACCCTTCAGGATTATGCAGAAAAAAATCCGGAAACAGCCTATGCAACCAAAGCCCCCGGCACCCCTTCGCCGTCTGTTTTAGCAGATGCCGGTGATTCTGCTCCCGCAGGTAATCCTGCAGTTCAGAGTGCTGTGCCCTTTCCGCTTGCAGAGAAAGTGACTGACAGTATTGAATATGAAACCGGCTTCTTTTACCAGCCTCTGACTTATCCTGTTATCCACCGTATTACCGGCATCTCCTATCCTATGTCAAAAACAGATGCAGCGCTGCTTTCTTTAGAAGCGCCTCCTAATATCTTATCTGATGAGGAAATGGCATCCCTTGCTGTATCCTATGAAGATCTTCGTTATATGAATATTCTGTACTATGATTTCAATGGTGATGTACAGACCGGTGAGCTGATCTGCAATAAAGCGATTGCGGATGATCTGATCGAGATTTTTTATGAGCTGTATAAAAATGAATATCAGATAGAAAGTGTCCGCCTGATAGATGATTATAACGGCGACGATACAGCTTCCATGAAAGCAAACAATACCTCCTGCTTTAATTACAGACCGGTAGACGGGACCTCCTCTTTAAGCAAGCATGCCCTTGGCTGTGCCATTGACATCAATCCCTTCTACAATCCTTATGTCGTCTTTAACAAAGGAAAAGCCGGAGAAACTTACATTTCCCCAGCCGGCAGTGAAATCTATGCTGACCGCTCGAAAGTCTTTGCCTATAAGATCGATGAAAACGATCTCTGCTATAAGCTTTTTAAGGAACACGGCTTCACCTGGGGTGGTAACTGGAATTCCTGCAAAGATTATCAGCATTTTCAGAAGGTGCCGCAGTAAGCGGTACCTTATTCTGCCTGCGCCTTTTTCATCATAAAAAGCAGTCCCGCAAACATCCATATATTTCCTACTGAAATCCATGCACAGTCAATCGCATTGACAAAAGCATGATTGCCAAAGATATTGAACAGCTTTGCGATCAGCATACCTACCGGAAGTGAAAATACAAAACACCACTTCGGATATGGTGTTTTTCCCTTCAGAAAGGCTGAAATCTGTGTTCCCTCCAGGATCAGGAAAAAGATCCAGAACAGAATCAGTGACGGCACGATAAAATAATCAGCAAACTGTTCTACCGTTTCCAGTACATTCTCTGCCCCTGCCTCTGTCAGGCTTCGGTACAGAAACAGCATCATACAGATCGGCACATGAAATCCACATGGTCCAAACACAATATACCCGATAATTCCCGTTCTGAAGTTATGTGCTTGCTTCTGTGACCTTTCTGCCATAAGACGATAAATTCCAAAGTAAGACAGGCCTTCCAGAAATATACCGAACATTCCAAGCAGTGCCGCTGCAAATAATGTGCTGTTCTCTGCGTGCCTGTAGGCAGAAAACATCCTTACCAGCCCCTTCTTTGTTTCATCCTGGATTCCCCATCCGATCATCATATCTCCGATCAGTGTAAGAATTGCTGCAAACAGCCCTATGGAAAGCAGCTTTCTAATTCTTGGCCAGTCAAGCTGGCTGTCTATTCCAATTGGATTAAATTCATTCTGGTTCATACGATTGCAGCTCCTTTACAATTATTTCTTTTGTTTGTGATTAGTTGCATCTAACTCCATATTCATTTTATTACTTCCTTCTTTTCCAGTAAAGTGATTTTTCTCCTATGTCCGCTTATCTGTATATATGTTTTGTATTTTATTTGTTTTTTCTTCTAATTTTGTGTACTCTGTCCTGGCTTTGGTATATGATACAAATATGAGCGTTATCTCAAACGGGTAGCGGTTCGCCTTTCGCCAGAATGTTTTACGTTTTGAGGACTTCCAGTATCTGGGAGGTGATACAAATGGAAAATAGGATGAAAGGTACATAATTTGATGATCGAAATACTTCTGAGTGTGATTGGTATTGTGGTAACAGTTATCAGCATAATTGTAACTCTGATCAGTATCATTCAGACATGCAGAAAAGATATCCATCAAAAAAGCAACCACCCTCGACCAAAGGAATAGGTTGCTTTTTTAATGAGTAACTATTAACTTGGGCGAACCGTTGCTTTACGGTAACGCTCTTTTCATGTTTTTAGATTAACACTTATGGAAGGAATCGTCAACGTTGATTTCCGATAATTATTTAATTATTTAATCCGATCATTCTTTTCTCATATCTACAAAAGAAAGTCCACTTTCTTCTGTATGTTCTTTATACTTTTATATCCCATCTTTTCATACATCAGTTTCCTGCTTTATTTCAGATTCCTGTTCAGCTTCTGCTCCTGAATCTAATTCCGGTTTTGCCTCCTCCACCGTTTCCAGTACAGTCTTCTCTTCTGAGTCTTTCGCTGTTTCTTCTGCCTCCGGTATGGGATCCACGCTTGCCTCTGTTGCCCTCTCCGACTCTGTCACTGCTGCTTTCATTTCTACATCTGCTTTGCTCTCCGGCTCAGAGATTTCTGTCTCTTCAACTGCTTCACTTTTCTGCTCTGCAGATTTATATTCAACAAACTCTTCTTCCAGAATCATGCGGATCAGACTGCCATTCTGCTCTTTCTTCCTGATAAAATGAATCCGGGCACAGGCTGCCAGAGCTGCCAGCAGGATCACAACAGTAAGCGCAAGCCAGATTCCACCGGATATTCCTGTCATTCCCAGTAAAAGAATCACGCTTAAGAGCGACAAAAATGCAATCAGAACAATCAGTTCATGTTCCCTGCTGCTGTAAGAAGCTTTGGTGTAAGTCTGGTAATAAGTATCCCTGCTTACGACCTTTTCGGTCAGCCTCTCACGGATCGATTGGATTTTTTCTTCATCCAATCCTTTTCCTGTATTTTTCCCGAATATCTTTTTATCTTCCTTTTCTTCTCCGGAGGTTTTCCGGAAAGTAGAAAACTTAAGGCCTCCATTTTCTCTAATCTCATGGAACTGTCTGGATGCACGTGGTCTGATCTTTTCAAATAAGCAGGCAATCCCATTGAAAATTCCTGCCAGAAGATCTAAAAGTGCCACAACCAGATTGATGACTGCCTTACATAAACCCTTGATCGCCTGATATAAATTATCCATGATTTCCCCCTGTGTATCTGAACTGGCGCTGCAGCCGCTTGTTTTTCTTTGCTCAATTACAGAAAACCTGCCACCGGCAGCTTCCCGCTCCAAGACTCGCAAAGCCGTGCTCCGCACTTTCTGTTCTGCTTCGCAGAACCTTTGCTTGTTATTTTTCGCAGAAAAACAAATGTCTGCTTCGCAGCCGCTTGTTTTTCTTTGCTCAAAATAAAATCTCAGTAGAGAGGACTCTACTGAGATTAGTTTACCATTATTTTATGTGTCAGGCAATCGCTTTTAATTAAATGAATTTTAATTAAACAAGCTCAAGTACTACTTCCATAGCACCGTCACCCTTACGCTGGCCAATCTTTACGATTCGCGTATAACCACCGTTACGGTTTGCATACTTAACACCATACTCATCGAAAAGCTTTGCAACAAGGTCAACTTCCTTGGTTGCTTTCTTCTTTCCTGCTGCTGTTGAAGGAACTTCAGTTACAGAATAGAGAACCTTAACCATTTTTCTTCTGGCATTCATTCTGGAAGGAAGATCCTTCTTGATTTCCTTCTCAACGGTCTCATACTTGGTAACCTTCTTACCGTCAACAACTTCTTTTACTCTCTTGCCGTCTTTGTCCTTTACAGCAACCTTAGCTGTAACCTTAACGGTTTCGAAGTTATCCTTCTCTTTTACGCCAAGTGCGATCAGTCCGTCAGCAATCTTCTGAACCTCTTTTGCTCTTGCAAGAGTAGTTACGATCTTGCCGTTAGCGATCAGGGCTGTTACCTGGCTTCTAAGTAATGCTTTTCTTACGTCGGATGTTCTTCCGAGCTTTCTGTATTTTGCCATCTAAGGCTCCTTTCCAAGGAAGACTCTGCTTCCCTTCTCATTGTGGCATTTCCTGCCCATTATGGTACATCCGGCTACGCTCTTTGGACTTACTTACCGAATGCAGTTACCGGTCTGTCTTACGACAGGCTCCATGATGAGAATGCTGCACATACACTTTGGATTCACTGCGCAGCTATTTCTTCTTCGTTAAATTTATTCATCACTGGGATTCAGCTGCAGACCCAGTTCCTTTAACTTGGCAAGTACTTCTTCAAGAGACTTACGACCAAGATTACGAACCTTCATCATATCTTCGGAAGTCTTGTTTGTTAATTCTTCAACGGTATTGATACCAGCTCTCTTTAAGCAGTTATAGGAACGAACTGACAGCTCTAATTCGTCGATGCTCATTTCCAATACTTTTTCTTTTTCGTCCTCTTCCTTCTCTACCATAACTTCCGCAGTCTTGGCATTCTCAGACAGGTCGATGAAAAGGCTTAAGTGTTCGCTAAGTACTTTAGCAGCCAGGCTGACTGCCTCGTCGGGAACCAGTGTTCCGTTTGTGTAAACGTCCAGTGTTAATTTATCAAAGTCTGTGATCTGACCCACACGGGTATTCTCTACAGTCACATTCACTCTTTCAACAGGTGTATAGATTGAATCAATAGCGATGACACCGATAGGAAGATCAGCACTCTTATTCTTATCAGCACTTACATAGCCTCTACCCTTGGTGATAGTGAGTTCCATATAAAGCTTGGTGTCCTTACCGCTTAAGGTAGCGATCGGGAGATCCGGATTTAAGATCTCAATATCCTGATCGGCCTGAATATCAGATGCTTTAACAACGCCTTCGCCTTCATACTCGATGTATGCGGTCTTTGGCTCATTTGTATCGCTGTTGTTTCTGATAGCAAGACTCTTGATGTTCATGATGATCTCAGTTACATCCTCTTTGACACCGGGAATAGAACTGAACTCATGAAGCACACCTTCGATCTTGACCTGGCTTACTGCAGCACCCGGAAGTGATGAAAGCATGATTCTTCTCAGTGAGTTACCGAGAGTGATACCGTATCCTCTTTCAAGGGGTTCTACTACAAATCTGCCATATTTCTTGTCATCAGAGATTTCTGCCACCTCAATATTTGGTCTTTCAAAATCAAACACTGCCAATACCCTCCTTTACGAACAAATGTAAATTCCACCGGCTGCAGAATATACAGCCAGTGAAACCTTTTATGCTTTTTACTTGGAATATAATTCGACAATAAGCATTTCGTCTACAGGAACATCAATCATTTCTCTTGTAGGAAGGTTCTTAACTGTTCCTTTGAAAGCTTCCTGGTCAACATCCATCCATTCGGGAATCAGTCTTCCTGCTGTTACTTCGAGGATATCTTTGTATCTCTGTAAGGATTTGGACTTCTCTCTGATTTCGATTACGTCACCAGCCTTTACCAGATAAGAAGGGATATTTACCTGCTTACCATTTACAAGTACATGCTTATGGTCAACAATCTGTCTTGCTTCTCTTCTTGTTCTTGCAAATCCCATTCTAAAAACTACGCTGTCAAGTCTGCTCTCAAGCATAA
>NZ_JAXXXI010000009.1:0-79394 GCF_037359455.1 Suilimivivens sp. | reverse complement strand
GTTAAGACATCGCCCTTTCACGGCGGTAACACGGGTTCGATTCCCGTTGGAGTCATTCAAAAAGGCGATGATAATTTAATAATATGGCGCGATAGCCAAGTGGTAAGGCCCCGGTCTGCAACACCGTTATCACCGGTTCAAATCCGGTTCGCGCCTCTTTGGATCTCAGAATTTATATTCTGAGATCTTTTTTGCCTGAATCTGATTAATAGCAATAGACTTATGGGTGGAGTAGGAAGCCTACAGTTTATCACTGCAGGCTTTTTCTTTATGAGAAACAGAAAGTATCATTAAATATGCATAAAAATAGAAAATCATAATTATTTATATTGTACAAAAAAACGGAAAGCTGTGATAATTTACGAAAAAAACTATTGTCAAATAAAACGGATTATGTTATTATTCAATCACAGTACCGGAAACGTTACCGATAACGATACCGAAAACGTTTCCAGTATGAAACTAATCACTTTATTTCAAGCTTTAAGAAGAGAGGTATGAAGATTATGAAAAAGAAACTGGTAAGCACATTGTTATGTGCAGCAATGGCAGTATCGTTACTTGCAGGCTGCGGGGGAAGCGCAGATACATCTGCAACAACTGATACAGCCACAGAGGGCACAGATGCAGCCGCAGAGGAAACAGAAGCTGCAGAGGAAACAGAAGCTGCAGAAGAAACAGCATCTGCTGGAGAGGGTAAGGTATATTACCTGAATTTCAAGCCCGAGCAGGCAGATGATTGGACAGCTCTGGCAGCTAAGTATACAGAGCAGACAGGTGTTCCTGTTGATGTTCAGACAGCAGCATCCGGTACTTATGAATCTACTTTGAAATCAGAGATCGCTAAGACAGATGCACCTACACTGTTCCAGGTAAATGGTCCTGTTGGTCTTGCATCATGGAAAGATTATTGCCTTGATTTTTCTGACACAGATGTTTACAAAGAATTAAAGAGTGATGACTTCGCATTAAAGGATGGCGATGAAGTTAAGGGCATTGCTTATGTTGTAGAAACCTATGGTATCATTTACAATGCAGATATCCTGAATACATATTTCGGAAAGGACTACGCAGTAGTAAAGAGTGTTGATGAGATCAATTCCTTTGACAAGCTGAAAGCAGTAGCAGACAGTATTCAGGAGAACAAGGATGATCTTGGAGTAAAGGGTGCTTTCACATCTGCAGGTATGGATTCAAGCTCTGACTGGAGATTCAAGACCCATCTTGCTAACCTTCCTATCTATTATGAATATAAGGAAGATGGTATCAGCTCAACTCCTGCAATCAAAGGAACCTATCTTGATAACTATAAGGCAATCTGGGATCTGTATATTACAGATGCAACCTGTGATCCTGCAGTTCTTTCCAGCAAGACAGGTGAAGATGCAACAGCTGAATTTGCACTTGGTGAAGCTGTGTTCTATCAGAATGGTACATGGGCATATAATGATCTTTCCACCAATGGTATGTCTGATGAATCCCTTGGAATGCTTCCTATTTACATCGGTGTAGAGGGAGAAGAAAATCAGGGACTCTGTACAGGTAGTGAGAACTACTGGTGTGTAAACAAGAATGCATCAGAAGCTGATATTCAGGCAACTCTGGATTTCTTAAAGTGGGTTGTAACTTCTGAAGAAGGATGTACAGCACTTTCACAGGATATGGGATTTGTTTGTCCTTTCAAGGCATTTGATAACTATCCGGCAACCAATCCTCTGATCAACATCGCTAACGATTATGTATCCTCCGGAAAGAACTCTGTAGCATGGACCTTCACCACAATGCCTTCTGAAGAGTGGAAGAATGGTGTAGGAAGCGCACTTCTTGAGTATGCACAGGGAACTGGCAACTGGGATGGTGTTGTAACAGCATTCGTTGATGGCTGGGCATCAGAGTATGCAGCAGCAAATAACTAATCTGTAGGAGAACGACAGATTAAGATAAAGAAATAAGTTTGGGGTGGGCAGTTTCGCTATCTGCCCACCCTTTTCAAAACAAGGAGAAGGCATATGGAAAAAGCAATCAAAAAATATTTTCCGATCTTTGCATTGCCTACATTGCTGGCATTTACAATCGGTTTTGTAATTCCCTTCGTATTGGGTGTTTATTTATCATTTTGTGAATTTACTACCGTAACCGATAGTACCTTTGTGGGGTTAAAGAACTATATCAGGATATGGGGAGATAAGACATTTACCCATGCGCTGTGGTATACATCACTTTTCACAGTAGCATCTGTGATCACCATTAATGTGCTGGCTTTTCTGGTAGCTATGCTGCTTACAAAGGGAATTCGGGGAACCAACGTATTTCGGACGGTCTTCTTTATGCCTAACCTGATCGGTGGTATTATCCTTGGATATATCTGGCAGCTGATCTTCAACGGAATTCTTCTTCATTTTAACAGAACACTGACATATAGTTCTGCCTATGGATTTTTCGGGTTATTGATCCTTATGAACTGGCAGCAGGTCGGTTATATGATGATCATTTATGTGGCAGGAATCCAGAATATTCCGGGAGAACTGATCGAAGCAGCAAAGATTGATGGAGCAACAAACAGACAGCTTCTGCGTTATGTGACTATTCCGATGGTTATGCCATCAATTACCATATGTACATTCCTGACACTGACGAATGCTTTTAAGCTTTATGACCAGAACCTGGCACTGACGGCAGGAGAGCCTTCCAATAAGTCAGAACTGCTTGCCCTGAACATTTATAACACATTCTACGGACGTACCGGATGGGAAGGTGTTGGTCAGGCGAAGGCAGTCATCTTCTTCCTGGCTGTGGCAGTGATCGCACTGATCCAGCTTAAGCTTACGAGAAGTAAGGAGGTGCAGGCATAATGTCAAATGTAAGAAAAGCAAAACATGGATGGGTTTTGACTTTAATATTTTCATTAATCTCAATAGCATATATAATGCCGATCGTAATTGTACTTATGAATTCCTTTAAAAGGAAAATATTTATCAGTAACAGACCATTTGCATTGCCTGATGCCAAATCTTTTGTTAAAATTGAGAATTATATAAACGGTATTCAGAAGACAGATTTTTTCAGGGCATTTGGTTATACGCTATTTATTACAGTTGGCTCTGTATTTGTGATCGTACTCTGTACATCTATGTGTGCCTGGTATATCTCAAGGGTAAAGAATAAATGGACGACAGGTATTTATTATCTGTTTGCTTTTTCTATGATCGTACCATTTCAGATGGTTATGTTTACTCTTTCCAAAATCGCAGATATGCTGCATCTCGGAAACCCTGTGGGAATCATTATCGTATATCTAGGGTTTGGAGCCGGACTTGCGGTATTTATGTTCTGTGGATTTGTAAGATCCATACCGCTTGAAATTGAGGAATCAGCCATGATCGATGGGTGTAATCCGGTTCAGACGTATTTCAAGATCGTATTTCCGATTATGAAGCCGACAGCAATTTCAGTAGCGATTCTGGAAACCATGTGGGTATGGAATGATTATCTGTTACCTTACCTGGTACTAAAAATCAATAAATATAAGACGATCCAGATTGCAATCCAGTATCTGAAGGGTGGTTATGGAGCCATTGATATGGGAGCAATGATGGCTATGATCGTGCTGGCTATTATCCCGATCATTTTGTTTTATGGATTCTGCCAGAAATACATCATAGAGGGTGTTATATCAGGAGCAGTAAAGGGTTAGGAGGAGAAAAGGAAAATGAGAAAGAGCGGTATATTGCTTCCGGTTTCCAGTTTGCCGTCAGCATATGGGATCGGGTGCTTTTCCGGGGAGGCATATGAATTTATAGATAAACTTAAGGCAGCAGGGCAGTCTTACTGGCAGATTCTTCCTCTTGGACCTACAAGCTACGGAGATTCTCCTTATCAGTCATTTTCCTCTTTTGCAGGAAATCCATATTTTATCAGTCTTGATGATCTTGTAGAAGATGGGTATCTGACCAGGGAAGACTGTACTTCCTGTGATTTTGGTGACAATGAGGAATATGTTGATTATGAAAAGCTTTATAAAAACAGATTTATATTGCTGAGAAAAGCATATGAGAACAGCCACATTAAGGATAATGTGGAGTTTCAGTCCTTTGTCCTGGAAAATAAGGGCTGGCTGGATAATTATGCTTTGTATATGGCAGTAAAAACACATTTTAACAATACCTGCTGGGTAGAGTGGGATGAGGATATCAAACTCAGGAAGCCGGAAGCACTTAAGAAATATCAGAAGGAATATGCAGATGAAGTAGAGTTTTACCAGTTCCAGCAGTATTTGTTTGCAAAACAATGGAAGGCTCTGAAGGCTTATGCCAATCAAAATGGTATAAAGATCATTGGAGATATCCCGATTTATGTAGCATTTGACAGTTCGGATGCATGGGCAAATCCTGAACTTTTCCAGTTTGATGAAAATTGCAACCCGATCGCAGTGGCAGGCTGCCCGCCTGATGGATTCTCCGCAACAGGACAGCTTTGGGGAAATCCGCTGTACCGTTGGGAATATCATAAGGAAACAGGCTATGCCTGGTGGCTGAACAGATTGGAAGCGACCTTTGAGAAATACGATGTACTCAGGATTGATCATTTCCGTGGATTTGATGAATACTATGCGATTCCCTACGGAGAGCCGACAGCAGAAAATGGACAATGGGAGCCGGGACCTGGATATGATCTGTTTAAAACGATGAAGGCAGCGCTTGGCAAAAAGGATATTATTGCAGAAGATCTTGGATTTTTGACTCCTTCTGTGTTAAAATTAGTAAAAAAGACAGGTTATCCGGGAATGAAGGTATTACAGTTTGCTTTTGATTCCAGGGAAGAGAGTGATTATCTGCCACACAATTATACGAAGAATTGTGTAGTATATACCGGTACCCATGACAATGACACAACAGAAGGCTGGTTTACGGCACTTTCTGCAAAAGACAGGCGTTTTTGCAGAAATTATCTGGATATAAAGGGCAGAGGTCAGGGCAAGATCCATACAGCGATGATCCGTACGGCTCTTGCAAGCGTGGCAGATACGGCGATCATTCCGATGCAGGACTATCTTGGATTGGATTCCAGGGCAAGAATCAATACACCGTCAACGCTTGGAAATAACTGGAAGTGGCGGATGAAGGCAGATGCATTTACCGGGGAACTTGCAGAGGAGATCAGAAAGATTACTAAGCTGTATGGAAGGCTCTGATACATGAGTGAAATTACCATTAAAGACGTGGCCAGAATCTGCGGTGTGGGTGTAAGCACCGTATCAAGGGCCTTAAATAACCATCCAGATATTAATCCGGAGACCAGGGATAAGATCCTGAGTGTGATCAAGGAGAATAACTATATCCCGAATAACAGTGCACGGAACCTGAAGCGCCAGGATGCTAAGGCGATTGCAGTTCTCGTAAAAGGTATCGACAATTCCTTTTTCAATGAAATGATCAAGGATATGGAAGCGGAATGCAAAAAGAAAAAGTATTCTCTGGTGCTTCATCATGTAGGGTTTATGGAGGATCAGGTAGACACTGCACTGGAGCTGGTAAAGGAAAAGAGACTCCGGGGGATTGTATTCCTGGGTGGTTATTTTGAAAATAATGAAAAGAAGCTGGAACAGCTTCATGTACCCTTTGTCCTGAGTACAGCAGGAACGGTTCCAACCAGCTACAGCAGGAATCTATATTCTTCTGTATGTGTGGATGATGAAAAGGAAAGCTATAAGATGACGGATTACCTGATCCGTCAGGGACATCATAATATTGCGATCATCTACGAAAAGGGAATGACAGAATCTATCAGTATGCTTCGCCTTCGGGGATATCAGAGAGCATTATCGGATCACGGGATTCCTGTGAGAGAAGAGCTGATGCTGGCCACCAGACCAGATATTAAAGATTTTTCACTGGAAAATGGTTATGCGGTCACGAAAGATTTTTTGCAGAAAAAGATAGAATGTACAGCTATTTATGCTATTTCCGATATCATGGCGATCGGTGCCGGAAAGGCACTGGCAGAAGAGGGACTCAGAGTGCCTGAGGATATGTCACTTGCAGGATTTGACGGAGTAAACATTGGAGGATATGTGAATCCTTCCCTGACTACGATCAAACAGCCCGGTGAAAAGATAGCACAGGAGACGATGAAGCTTTTATTTGACATGATCTTGAAAAAAGCAGAATGTCAACATAAAATATTTGATGGAGAATTAGTTGTAAGAGGATCTACGAGATGTATCTGATTCTGATGTTGCTTGGCTGTATTTGTTTATTCTATTTTATAGTGGTGGCAGTTGCGGGGCATGGAACCAGTTTTTATTTTATCTGGCTGTTTCTGGCACTGTGCTCATTTTTATCTGCCCTGTCTGTGAGAACAGGGATCATTACGAAATATTTGCCTATGTGGCTGAAAAGACTGTTTCTGATACTGGTTGGTATTGGAGCAGTTCTTTTTGTCGTTGTAGAAGGGATGATTTTTACAGGATATGTGCAGAGGGGAGAAAGTGACTGCGATTATCTGATCGTTCTTGGAGCACAGATGAAACCGGACGGACCATCCAGAGTACTGCAGTACCGGCTGGATGCAGCCTATGATTATCTGGTGGAGAATCCGGATACGAAAGTGATCGTGTCCGGGGGTCAGGGCAGCGATGAAATGATCTCAGAGGCACAGGGGATGTATGATTATCTGGCAGGACGGGGTATAGAAAAGGAAAGGATCATCAGAGAGGATCGATCCGTAAATACTGTGCAGAATCTTAAGTATTCAGCAGAATTCCTGGACAGGGAGCAGGACAGCGTATGTATCGTGAGCAATAATTTCCATATGTTCCGGGCCAGAAGGCTTGCTGAAAAATTAGGTTATCAGAAAGTCTGCGGTCTTGCAGCCAAGGGAGATCCGGTTCTGATGGCGAACAATATGCTCCGGGAATTCTTCGGAGTAATGAAAGATTTCACTTATGGGAATTTGTAAGGAGGGAATGGCGTGAATGAGGTAGAACAGTTAAGGAAGATCATTGGTGAAAGTAACAATATTGTTTTTTTTGGTGGAGCCGGAGTTTCAACGGAAAGTGGGATACCGGATTTCAGAAGTGTAGATGGATTGTATCATCAGAAATATGATTATCCGCCGGAAACAATCCTGAGTCATACCTTCTATAGAAGAAAACCAGAAGAATTTTTCCGTTTTTATAAGGACAAGATGCTCTGCCTTTCTGCAAAGCCAAATGCGGCACACCGGAAGCTGGCTGAATGGGAAAAGGAAGGAAAACTGAAGGCTGTAATCACCCAGAATATTGATGGACTGCATCAAGCGGCAGGCAGTAAGGAAGTACTGGAGCTTCATGGAAGCGTACTCAGGAACTATTGTGAGGACTGCGGAGCTTTTTATGATGCAGAATATGTGCTGCATGCTGACGGAGTTCCAAGGTGTGAAAAGTGTGGAGGCCCAGTCAAGCCAGATGTGGTTCTGTATGAGGAAGGGCTGAATCAGGAAACACTGGATAAGGCCGTCAGATATATCAGGGAAGCAGACGTGCTGATCGTGGGAGGAACATCACTGGTTGTTTATCCGGCAGCAGGGCTGATTGATTATTACAGGGGAAATAAGCTGATTCTGATTAACAAGACACCTACGGCAAGAGATCAGATGGCAGATCTTGTGGTAACAGGAAGTATCGGAGAAATATTTTCACAGTTATAAGGAGCAGATTATGGATGTCAGGGTAGGAGATGTACTGAGACTTAAGAAAAAACATCCCTGTGGCAGCTATGAATGGGAGGTCCTGAGGATCGGGGCAGACTTCCGGCTGAAGTGCTGTGGATGCAGCCATCAGATCATGTCGCCAAGAAAGCAGATAGAGAAAAATATCAAAGAAATTATAAGATAAAGGCTTGCCAAGGGGTGGTTTTTATGGTATCATTTTAATCCGTGGTATGTTGAAAATGCCTGATTATGCAGCGAATGCATAAGGCAAATTACAAATTCCTTGCTCCTGTAAACAGAAGGCAGGGGCCAGAGACCAAAAGGAGGTAGAAGCATGAGCAAATATGAATTAGCCGTTGTTGTAAGTGCGAAAATCGAGGATGATGAAAGAGCAGCAGTAGTTGACAAGTGCAAGGCGCTGATCGAGAGATTTGGCGGTACTGTTACCAACGTTGACGACTGGGGTAAGAAGAGAATGGCTTATGAAGTCCAGAAGATGAAAGACGCATTCTATTACTTCATTCAGTTCGACGCTGAGACATCTGCACCGGTTGAAATTGAAAACCGTATCCGCATCATGGACAACGTTCTCAGATTTTTGATCGTAAAACAGGACGAGGTATAGAAAGTACACTATAGTACTTCCAAAGAGAGGGACACATGAACAAAGTAATACTTATGGGTCGATTGACAAGAGATCCAGAGGTGAGATATTCACAGGGTGAGAATGCTTTGGCAATAGCCAGATACACACTTGCTGTAGACCGCAGGTTTAACCGTAACAATTCTGATGAACAGACAGCAGACTTCATTAACTGCGTGGCTTTTGGACGTGCAGGTGAATTTGCAGAGAAGTATTTCAGAAAGGGAACCAAGGTTGCTGTTACCGGTCGTATCCAGACAGGCAGCTATACCAACAAGGATGGTGTCAGAGTCTACACGACAGAGGTTGTGGTAGAAGAGCAGGAATTTGCTGAAAGCAAAAACAGTTCCGGTAGTGACGGGGGTTATACCGGTGGAGGAAACAGAGCGCCTGAACCTTCAGGTGCCGGTGACGGTTTCATGAACATTCCGGATGGAATTGACGAGGAGCTGCCATTTAACTAATGGGTTGCGGCGTCAGCTGCAAAATAAGACAGGAGGCAATTTATTATGGCATATAATAAAACAGAGAAATCCGATTCTCCTATGAGAAGAAAAGGCGGAATTCGCAGAAGAAAGAAAGTATGCGTATTCTGTGGTAAAGATAATGTGATCGATTACAAGGATACAGCCAAGTTAAAGAGATATGTATCTGAGAGAGGAAAGATCCTTCCCAGAAGAATTACTGGAAACTGTGCAAAGCATCAGAGAGCTCTGACAGTAGCAATCAAGAGAGCGCGTCATATCGCCCTTATGCCTTACGTTCAGGACTAATTCCTGAACCAGACAGATAAAGAAATATAAGCCTTTGAGTATTGCAATACAAGTACTCAGAGGCTTTTCTTTTGTGGCTTTTCAGTAATGCCATGGTATTATCCTGGCTGATATGACCATGGTACTCTGTCGGAAAAGGTCAGAATGAGGAAGAAGAATAGAGTGGAAACTTTTCCGGAAAAATGATATACTGATACAGTATTATGTTAGGAAAGAATCTGGTTTTTACAGAGGTATTGAAATGGCTTCTAAAAAAAGAAATATGAAGTTAAAGGGAAGGCTGAAGAGCTATACGCAGACTTCTTTGTATCTGGGATTTTTACTGGTTGCAGTAAATCTTCTGGTGTATATCCTGGACGTGCCCTCAGGACTCGTCCTTACCTGCTTTACCCTTTTTTATTTTGGGATTACAGTATTGCTGCAGCTTTATAATAAGCCTATTATCATGAATGAACTTGTGAGCTTTGCGACCCAGTACGGGCAGATCCAGAAGGTATTGCTCCGGGAGCTGGAGCTGCCTTATGCCATGCTGGACGAGGAAGGACGGATCATCTGGACTAATGCCAGATTCGAGGAGGTCGTACATAAGGAAAAGGGGTACCGTAAGTCCATTACATCTCTGTTTCCATCAATCACCAGAGAGAAGCTTCCGGATGAGGAAGATGAGGTATCATTTCCCATTGTCTTTGAAGACAGGAATTATGAGGTGAGGATGCGTAAAATCTCCATGAGGGAGATGGCGCAGAACAGTGATATTATCGATGGGGAAGGATACGACGGCTGCCTGATCGCTTTTTACCTGTTTGATGAAACAGCGCTTAAGATTGCCCTGCAGGAGGTAGACGATCAGAGCCTTGCTGTGGGAATGATCTATCTGGATAATTATGAGGAAGCACTTGATAGTGTAGAGGAGGTCAGAAGGTCGCTTCTGACTGCGCTTATTGACCGGAAAGTGAATAAATATATTGCCGCTCTCGATGGGATCTGCAAGAAGATCGAGAAGGACAAGTATATGGTCATTCTCCGGAAAAAATCTGTCACGATCCTCCGGGAGAATAAATTTGACCTGCTGGATGATGTCAAGACTGTTAATATTGGAAATGAGATGGCAGTAACGATCAGCATCGGGCTGGGACTGGACGGACTTTCCTATGCACAGAACTATGAATTTGCCAGAAATGCGATCGATCTTGCTCTTGGAAGAGGTGGTGATCAGGCGGTAGTCAAGACACCGGAGAATACGATCTACTTTGGTGGCAAGAGCCAGCAGGTAGAGAAGAACACGAGAGTAAAGGCCAGAGTAAAGGCACAGGCTCTCAGGGAAATTATATCTGGCAAGGATCAGGTTCTTATCATGGGGCACAGGCTTCCGGATGCAGACAGCTTCGGTGCAGCGGTGGGCATTTACCGGATTGCACGTATTCTGGAGAAGGAAGCCCACATTGTACTGAATGAGGTAGGAAAGGGTATTAAGCCCATGGTAGAGCTCTTTCAGCATAATGAAGACTATGAGAATATGATAATCAACAATCAGCAGGCGCTTGAATATGCGGGTGGAAATACGGCACTTGTGGTTGTGGATGTGAATAAACCAAGTATCACAGAATTCCCGGATCTGCTCAGGTTGTGTAAATCAATTGTTGTGCTGGATCATCACAGGCAGGGAACAGAAATTATTGAGAATGCAACATTGTCTTATGTTGAGGCATATGCTTCCTCTGCCTGCGAAATGGTTTCTGAGATCTTACAGTATATAGGAGATAATATCAGAATTTCTCCTGAGGAAGCAGACTGTATGTATTCCGGCATTATGATTGATACCAATAACTTTATGGGTAAGACAGGCGTCCGGACTTTTGAGGCAGCAGCGTTTCTTAGAAGGAACGGTGCAGATGTGACGAGAGTCCGCAAGCTGTTCCGTGAGGATGCTATTGAGTATAAAGCGAAAGCAGATGCTGTCAGCCAGGCGGAAATTTACAGGAATGCCTTCGCAATTTCCACATGCACCAGTGAAGATATAGAAAGTCCTACGATTGTAGGTGCACAGGCAGCTAATGAGCTTCTGAATATCAGAGGAGTCAAAGCAAGCTTTATCATGACAGAATATCAGAATCAGATTTTTGTCAGTGCGAGGTCTATTGATGAGATCAATGTGCAGATCATTATGGAGAAGATGGGTGGAGGCGGACACCTGAATACGGCAGGCTGCCAGCTGTCAGGTATTTCTATTTCGGAAGCAATCGGAATTCTGAAGGCAACGCTGGATACGATGATCGAAGACGGTGAGCTCGTGCTGGAGTGATCACCGGAAGGAGGATACAGATGAAAGTAATTTTGACACAGGATGTAAAAGCACTTGGAAAAAAGGGACAGGTTGTTGACATTAATGATGGCTATGCCAGAAACTATGTGCTGCCAAAGAAGCTAGGCATAGAAGCAAATGGTGCTAATCTGAATGACCTGAAACTGAAAAATGCCAATGATGAAAAAGTGGCTAAGGAACAGCTGGAAGAGGCCAGGGCATTTGCGAAAATAATGGACGGGGAAGAAGTCGTGGTTTCTATTAAAGCCGGAGAAGGCGGAAGAACCTTTGGATCTGTTTCCACGAAAGAAATTGCAGCCGCTTACAAACAGCAGTGTGGTAAGGAGATCGATAAAAAGAAGATCCAGCTTCCGGAGGCGATAAAAAGCTTTGGTGTATATGAAGTGTCTGTTAAGCTTCATCCCAAGGTAACAGGTAAGCTGAAGGTTAAGGTTACAGAAGCGAAATAAGGTAAGAGGAAGCAGGTAATGGCAGCAGAAGAGGCGCTTTTAAAAAGAGTATTACCACAGAATATGGAAGCTGAGCAGGCTGTGGTCGGCTCTATGATCATGGATAAGGAAGCAATATCGGTGGCATCTGAAATGCTTACTGGGGATGATTTTTACAGTAAGCAGTATGGGGTAGTTTTTGATACCATGGTGGAGCTGAATGATCAGGGAAAAGCGGTAGATCCGGTTACACTGCAGGACAGGCTGAGAGCGAAGGATGTCCCTCCCGAGATGGTGAGTCTTGATTTTATCCGTGATATTATGCGCTCAGTCACAACTTCTGCCAATGTAAAGTACTATGCCGGTATTGTGGCAGAGAAATCGACACTTCGAAAACTGATCCGCCTGAATCAGGAGATTGAAAATACATGTTATGCTGGTAAGGAAGATCTGGAAGTGATCCTGGAAAGCACAGAGAAAAAAGTATTTGAACTGGTACAAAAGAGAAATACCGGTGAATATGTGCCGATCCGCCAGGTTGTCATGAATGCCATGGACAGGATCGAAAAGGCTTCCAGAAATCAGGGGAATGTAACGGGAATTGCAACAGGTTTCCTGGATCTTGATTATAAGACAGCCGGTATGCAGCCTGCTGACCTTGTTCTGGTGGCTGCAAGACCCTCTATGGGTAAAACTGCCTTTGTGTTAAATATTGCCCAGCATGTGGCTTTTAAGCTGAATCAGACAGTAGCTATATTCAGCCTGGAAATGAGTAAGGAACAGCTTGTGAACCGTCTTTTCTCACTGGAGTCCCGGGTGGATTCCCAGCACCTTCGTACAGGTAATCTGACTGATATGGAGTGGGAGAAGCTGATAGAAAGCGCAGGAGTGATCGGACAGTCCAATCTGATCATCGATGATACACCTGGTATCAGCATCGCAGAGCTGCGATCCAAATGCCGGAAGTATAAGATGGATCATGATCTGAAAATGATCATTATCGACTACTTGCAGCTCATGAGTGGAGGCGGAAGAGGCAGTGAATCCAGACAGCAGGAGATTTCTGATATTTCGCGTTCACTGAAAGCACTGGCAAGAGAATTGTCAGTCCCTGTAATCGCCTTGTCACAGCTCAGCCGTGCAGTAGAGCAGAGACCGGATCACAGACCTATGTTGTCTGACCTGCGTGAATCCGGAGCGATTGAGCAGGATGCAGATGTTGTTATGTTTATTTACCGTGATGATTATTACAATAAAGATACCGATAAGAAAGGAATCGCAGAGATCATTATAGCCAAGCAGAGAAACGGCCCTATTGGTACGGTAGAGCTGGTATGGCTGCCAGATTATACCAAGTTTGCCAATATGGAGCGGTAAAAATACAGAAGCTGACTATTTATATAACAATATGGATTATGATTACGAAAGAGAACAGACAAAAGAAGTCCGTTCTCTTTTTTGTATAAAAGGAGGAAAAAATGAAACAGGCAGAAAAAACATATCTGATTTCCGATGCAGCGAAGAGGGTACAGGTGGAATCCCATGTACTGAGATACTGGGAGGAGGAACTGAAGCTTCCGATCAAAAGAAATGAGATGGGGCACCGCTATTATACAGAAGATGATATCAGAAGATTTCAGGAGGTACGCGATCTAAAAGAACAGGGACTGCAGCTGAAAGCAATCCGGAACGTTCTGATGAGAGAGGAACAGGAGGGAATGAAACGTCATGTGGTAATGGTGAATAAAGGAGAATTCATGCCTGTTCCTGAGGAAAGCAGAGAGGCAAAGAGTCTGCGCCTGCAGCAGCTTCTGCAGAATATGATTGCCGAGGCAGTAAGAAGTAACAACAGGGAAATGTGTGACGATATCAAGGAAAGCATATTAAAAGAACTGGATTATCAGTTCCGGCAGCAGGAGGAAAGGGAAGAGGAAAGAGATGGGCAGCAGATCAGACGACAGGAGGAATACTACAGACAGCTTGATGAGCTTCTCCGTGTAAGAAGCAAGGGAAAACGGTGGGAAAAGAAGAATAAAGGCAGTACAGAGCCTTCTGCAGATGAGATTACATTATTTGCACAGAAGCGGAAAATGCCAGAACAGAAGGTACAGGAAGTATGTGGACAGGCAGAGGAAAGAGTGTCTTCTGCGGATGAAAAGGCTGGAAAGAAGAAAGGCGGATTTTTTCTAAGTAAAAAGCGTTCAATCGTATGATTGAACGCTTCTCTTATCTGTCTGTAAAATTCAGATTTCAGATTACTCTTCAGAGATAGCTCCAACAGGGCATCCGCCTGCACAGGAACCACAGCTGATACAAGTATTCTTGTCGATTTCGAACTTGCCATCGCCTTCTGCGATAGCGCTTACAGGACACTGTGCTGCACAGGCACCACAGGAAATACAAGAATCACCGATTACATATGCCATAATTTTATCCTCCTTATTTACGGGTATCAAGTGATATTGTTGATACCATTTAATCAATAAAACTTAAGTGTATTGTAATATAAAAGCGAAGCTATTACAAGCTTATTTCGAAAAATTATCATTAATTATCTGGTAAATTCCAGGATATCTTTTGCATTTTTGATGCGATCCGGAGTTGGAGGATCAATGCCTTCAAGCTTATAGGGAATGCCCAGCTCCTTCCATTTATAAGCACCTAATGTGTGATAGGGAAGAACTTCAACCTTAGTTACAGTCTTCAGGGTATCGATAAATTCCCGTGTCTTTTTAAGGTACACATCATTGTCTGTAATACCTGGAACAAGGACATGACGGATCCACATATTAATACCCTGATCAGACAGATATCTCGCACAGTCAAGAATATTCTTGTTGGTATGACCTGTGAGTTTGATATGTTCAGCGTCATCAATGTGTTTGATATCGAGCATAACAAGATCAGTATATTTGATCAATTCATTAAACTTGGAGAAGAAAGGCTCTTCTCTAGTAAAAGGCTGTGCAGAGGTATCCAGCGTGGTATTGATACCACGCTCATGAGCCTTACGGAAAAGATCTACCAGAAAATCAATCTGTAATAGGGCTTCACCGCCACTGACAGTGATGCCGCCTTCTTTGCCCCAGTAGCTGCGGAAACGTTCTGCCTTGTCCAAAAGCTCATCGGCAGTCATCAGATTATCCGTCTCCGGATTCCAGGTGTCTACATTGTGACAGTACATACACCGCATATTGCAGCCCTTTAAGAAAATGAGATAACGGATACCGGGGCCATCTACAGCTCCGAATGATTCTAATGAGTGAATTCTACCTTTGATCATAGTGTCCTTTCTCTGCCGTGCTGGCAGCCATGGGGATAATTAATATAGTAACAATTTCTGAAAAAGGGGCCGGGCTTATGCCCGACCCCCTGTATTTGTCTTTGCTGTAAACCTGCTAAAGATTAAAGGCTCTTATGGCAGGTTCTTGCAATAACATCATCCTGCTGTTCCTTGGTCAGGCTGATAAACTTAACAGCATAACCAGATACACGGATGGTGAAGTTTGCGTACTCAGGCTTCTCAGGATGTGCCTGTGCATCTAACAGCTTCTCGGTACCAAATACGTTAACGTTGAGGTGATGAGCTCCACGATCGAAGTAACCATCAAGAACGCTAACCAGAGTATTCTTCTGCTCGTTAAGATCATGGCCAAGTGCTGAAGGAGCCATAGTCTGTGTATTGGAAATACCATCCAGAGCATACTCATAAGGAAGCTTAGCAACAGAGTTCAGGGAAGCAAGAAGTCCACACTGCTCTGCACCGTAAGACGGTGAAGCACCAGGAGCAAAAGGTGTGTAAGCAGCTCTTCCATCAGGAAGTGCACCGGTTGCCTTACCATAAACAACGTTGGAAGTAATGGTCAGGATAGATGTTGTAGGCTCAGAATTTCTGTAGGTCTTGTTCTTCTTGATCTTCTCCATGAAGGTCTTAAGAAGCCATACAGCGAACTCATCAGCTCTTGGATCATCATTACCATACTTAGGGAACTCGCCTTCTGTCTTGAAGTCAACAGCGCAGCCCTGGTCATCACGGATAACTTTAACCTTAGCATACTTGATAGCGGACAGAGAGTCTGCTACATGAGAAAGTCCTGCAATACCGGTAGCGAATGTTCTTCTTACGTCAGTATCAATCAGAGCCATCTCTGCTGCTTCGTAATAATACTTATCATGCATATAGTGGATCAGGTTCAGAATGTTAACATACAGAGCTGCACACCAGTCAAGCATGATATCATATTTGTGCATAACTTCATCGAAATCAAGGTACTCGGAAGTAATAGGTGCGATTTCAGGACCGCACTGCATATGCTTGCCTTCTTTATCAAGATGCTTCTCATCCTTACCACCATTGATAGCGTAAAGGAGACATTTAGCAAGGTTAGCACGAGCACCAAAGAACTGGATCTCCTTACCAGTCTGTGTAGCGGATACACAGCAGCAGATGCTGTAGTCATCGCCCCAGATAGGCTTCATAACATCATCGTTCTCATACTGGATGGAAGATGTGTTAACGGAAATCTTAGCTGCATACTTCTTGAAGTTCTCAGGAAGAGCGCTTGAGTACAGAACTGTCAGGTTCGGTTCAGGACTTGGGCCCATGTTTTCAAGAGTATGAAGGAAACGATAGTCGTTCTTTGTAACCATATGACGGCCATCCATTCCGATACCAGCAACTTCAAGAGTAGCCCATACAGGGTCACCGGAGAAGAGCTGGTTGTAAGAAGGAATACGGGCGAACTTAACCATACGGAACTTCATGGTCATATGGTCGATCAGTTCCTGAGCTTCCTTCTCTGTCAGAGTACCCTCAGCAAGGTCTCTGTTGATATAGATATCAAGGAAGGTGGAGATACGTCCTACGGACATTGCTGCACCGTTCTGTGTCTTGATTGCTGCAAGGTATCCGAAGTATAACCACTGTATAGCTTCCTTGGCATTGGTAGCAGGACCTGAAATATCATAGCCATAGATCTTAGCCATTTCCTTCATGCCCTTCAGAGCCTTGATCTGGTCAGCGATTTCTTCTCTTAAACGGATGGTTTCCTCATCCATAGTACCGTTACCGCAGTTCTTCTTGTCATCCATCTTCTTCTGGATCAGGAAATCGATACCATACAGAGCAACTCTTCTGTAGTCACCTACGATACGTCCACGTCCGTAAGTATCAGGAAGACCTGTAACGATATGTGTATGACGAGCAACCTTCATCTCGTCTGTATAAGCATCAAATACTGCCTGGTTGTGTGTCTTGTGGTAATCATTGAAGATCTTGTGGAACTTCTCGTTTACCTGATAGCCATAGGTGCTTGCTGCTTCCTCAGCCATCTTGATACCACCATAAGGCATAAATGCTCTCTTTAAAGGCTTGTCTGTCTGCAGACCAACGATCTGCTCAAGATCCTTCATAGACTCATCGATATATCCAGGGCCATAAGCGGTCAGACTGGATACAACCTCTGTCTCGCATTCAAGAACGCCGTTGTGCTCACGCTCTTCCTTCTGTAACTCCTGCAGTCTGCCCCAAAGCTTATCTGTTGCTTCGGTAGAACCCTCCAGGAAGCTCTCATCCCCATCATAGGGAGTGTAGTTGGTCTGGATGAAGTTACGTACATTAACGTCTACATCCCAATGGCCATCTTTTTTAAAGCCTCTCCATGCTTCTGCCATGAAAATTTACCTCCTTCTCGGTAAAACAATAATATTATCAACAGGGAAGTCAGAATTTATACTGATTCCATGCTGTTCTTTACGATAAAAGTGTACTACCAGGCAAGGGTCAGTGTCAACCGTTTTGCGCAATGTACATGGTTTTGTACACGAATTCGACAGACGTAAAATCAGACGAAAAATAAAGCGTATACTTGAAAGAAGAAAAGGAAAGTATTATACTGAACAGACAGCGAATAAAAAGGAGGTATGGAAATGGCACAGATCACAAAGGACATGACGATTGGCGAGATCTTAAGAACGAATCCGGCAGTTGCCCCTATTCTGATGGAAGCAGGCATGCATTGCCTTGGATGCCCCTCCGCACAGGCAGAAAGCCTTGAGGAAGCAGCTATGGTTCATGGAATGGATATTGAAGACCTTATGACCAGGATCGCAGCTCTGTAGGAGCGGGATCCCGATATGATCAGATAGGAAAGTAAAGCCCTCCGGAAATCATTACATATGATTTCTCCGAAGGGCTTTTCATATTCTGATATACAGAAAAGTCTGTCATATGGCAGGACTTTTGTGATTGCACTGTTTACATGCAGGATAACGATTGCAGGGCGTCATTCTTGATGACGGGTTCATAGTGCTCTTCCAGATACGACTCGGAGGCGGGAACAGATTTGGCCGCACTGCTGTATTCGGAAAGAATATTGCATATTTTGTTGAATTCCACCGGTGTGTGTCCATTTTTGGACAGAACCAGAATGTAGGTGCCATCTTCCTGACGATACAGGGAGTTTTCACCATGATAGCAGCCTGAAAGGACATGGGAAAGACGTAAAACCTCATCCAGGGAATGGAAAAGATAAAGTCTTGTCAGCTCCATGGATGAATTCTCAGCCAGTTTTTTCTGAAGAGCTTCCTTAATGGAACGGATCTTGCTGCTGGTATCCTGGAGAGGCTCTTTCGTACCGGTATCAGAAGATGACTTTTCACCGGCAGTATCTGACTGCTTTCCCTGTACCCGGCGGAACAGATCCAGCACATCATCTGCGCTTTCAGCAAGAGCTTCTGCAGTATCTGCTGCATCCGCATCTTCATGGACGGAAGGGGCAAACTTGGAAAAACGTGTATCAAGCTCTTCCGGATCCTCCACTTTGGTGATGATCAGAACGATACATTCGGAACTAAGGGGAATAGCCTCTATCATTAAAGGAATATCATCCGCTTCAAACCCAAATTCAAATGATGCCTGCTGCATCATATCGCGGAACAGATCCTTTGCCTTTTCAGTGCCATAGGCGAGTTCGCTGAGCTTGAGTTCTCTGTCTGCCAGATCTTCTCTGGTCAGGGTACAGCGAATCTGGTGGTCGTTTACTTTTTCGATTTTCATATTTATCACATCCTTACTATTAAGATACTGTTATCCTGCAATTTGGTGACAATAAACTTAATGTATCTATACTTTATACTTTGCATGAATCTAAGTCAATAGGAGCATACCGAGTTTAAAAAAATTTTATAAATCCACTTCTGCAACACGTAATTTAGAAAAAAAGAATAAAAAAAATATTAACAACGCACATAATATCTTGTACAAAAAAGTATGGGGAGATACAATGCGCATATGAGGTGCTTCCGGATAAATCCTGTATCAGAAGGAGGCATGGTAGAGTTTATATTTAATTTTCAAAGCAAAATCTAATCTTCTCATTTTTTATATGATTCCCGGCGGAATGTCATTCCAGTTTATTTAGCCGGAAGAGAAGATGTCTTACAGGCTTATCATTCGTGCAAGGCCTGTCGCGAATATTTCCCCAACAGATGATCACTGTTATAATTCACTGAAATTTCGCTAATCGGTATTGGTTTGATACATATCCGGCATCTCTGCAAAAGCATTATTATTATCGTCAGAAAATGAAAAACTATAATCAGCTTTCAGATTAAATTTCCCGGGTGGAAGCAACATACCACAAAACCTTTTGGAGCAATCTGCAGGAAGAATGGTCTGGAAGCTAAGCGGAGGGATCCTTTATGGAAGAACGAAATGAAACGTCTTCGCAGGTTCTGTATGAGAACCTTAAAAAATGGGAGGAAACAGGGGTCAGGCTCTATCTGGACGGCGTTCCGGCATCACTGGAATCCATTGAGCAGAACTGTGTGATGGAGGACAGCATGTATATGCCTGACTATGTGACTGATCAGAATGGAAAGATAACAGAAATCAGATATGACAGGATTTCTCTTAAATAAGCCTCCTGTTACTGCTTTATCTGCATACCGGACTGTCAGGACAGGCAGCCCCCTGTATCCGGCGGACAAGTAAAATGTCTGCATAACAGATGCTGGCAGAAAGGATGCAGGTAAGCGGTAATCTGATGAAAATGTACTTATCTCTGAGCCGCAAAAAAAGTCAAAAATTGTAATGACGGTAAGAGTAATGTTTGTTATAATATAGGGCGATTGGAGGAAAGGCGGCATGAAGAAAAAAATCATTCCCATAGTAATCGCAATCGTCCTTATTATAATCATAGGCGGCGTGACTTTTGGAAGCAGAATTCTGGAGAAATATTCTTATTCTAAGGAAAGGGCAGACCTGAACGCCTACTATGGCATTACCGGTTCACAGGAGGCAGCAATTGTGCTGCAGGATGAGATCGTGGAAGAAAAGGCCAGGATATCAGACGACATCTGTTATCTTGATATAGCAACGATCCATAAATATCTGAATGACAGATTTTATGTGGATGGGGGAGAAGGGCTGCTGCTTTATACCCTGCCGGAGGATATTGTAAGAAACAGTATCGGCAGCAGTGTGAAGGAGACAGCACAGGGAAGTGAAGAACTTGGCTATACGGCAGCTATATGGGAGGGAGATACCCTTTATGTGGCGCTTGATTATATAAAACAGTATACAAATTTTTCCTACCAGCTTTTCACGGATCCCTACAGGATCCAGCTTACAACGGAATGGCCATCTTACGAGGTGGCATCCATCAGCAAAAATACGCAGGTCAGAGTGAAGGGCGGCGTTAAGAGTGAGATCCTTACTGATGTACAGAAGGGAGACCAGGTATCCGTTCTGGAACAGATGGAAACCTGGAGCAAGGTGAAAACGGCAGACTCAGTGATCGGCTATGTGGAGAATAAGAGACTGACCGGCATCCGGAGTGAACAGCCGATCCCGGTCACTGATTATCAGGAACCGGAATATACCAGTCTGACAAGGGATCACAAGATCAACCTCGGCTGGCATGTTGTTGCCAGTGCAGGAGGAAATGATACCTTTAACAGTGTTACAGCGAACGCAGGGAATCTGAACGTGATTTCACCGACATGGTTTAAGCTCTGTGATAATGAAGGCGGCTATACCAGCTTTGCCAGTGCAGACTATGTGCAGAAGGCTCACGACAGGGGACTTGAGGTATGGGCACTTATTGAAAATATTGAATACAAGGACAGTATCAGTATGTATGAGATCCTGTCATCCACCACAACAAGACAGAAGCTGATCGACAGTCTGATGAATGATCTTATTACTTATGGAATTGATGGGATCAATGTGGATTTCGAACAGCTCAGCATGGACTGCGGAGAGCACTTCGTGGAATTTATCAGGGAGCTTTCGGCAGCATGCAGAAAGAATGGAAAGGTTCTGTCTGTTGATAACTATGTACCAAGAGATTTTAATGATTATTATGACCGTAAAGAGCAAGGGATCGTAGCGGATTATGTGATCGTTATGGGGTATGATGAGCATTATGCCGGCAGCAAGGAAGCCGGCAGTGTGGCATCTATTGATTATGTGGAGGACGGTATAGCGCAGACAGTCAAGGAAGTGCCGGCAGAGAAGGTGATCAATGCGATCCCGTTCTATACAAGGATCTGGGAGACGACCGGAGACGGGATCAGCAGCCAGGCAGTGGATATGGTGACTGCTGAACAGTTTATCAGCAATCATGGTATTACAGCAGAGTGGGATGAAACTACCTGTCAGAATTATGGAGAGTATACCAGTGGAGATTCCAGATATCAGGTATGGCTGGAAGATGCAGATTCCATCAAGGTCAAACTGAATGTTATGGAGAATTATGGAATCGGCGGCGTGGCTGAGTGGAGACTCGGATTTGAAAAGCCGGAGATCTGGGATGTGATCGGAGAGTATCTGGACAAATAAACACTGAATATCAGAAGAGATGAAAGGAAAATGACAGAGAGTCTGCAAGAGAAAAGCAGATTCTCTGAGGCAGGAAAAGATGTGGGCAGAAGGAGCAGCCACCGGGAATACCGGCGGCTGTTTTTTCATATTTATATTAGGAAAAGAGCGGTATGGTTTGGAAATATGACAGAGAACCAGAACAGAATATTACGGCTTGTGATGACAGGGATCCTTTTGTTTTCCATGTTTCTGACAGCAGGAAGGGCTGGAAGCTATGTGTCTTCCATAAGGGTGCAGACATATGGGGACAGCGTCCAAAAGGGATCACAGAACAGTGGCAGCTCCTGGGTGGAAGAGCAGGATGAGAAGGGTGTGTGGAAAAAAAACAGAAAAATGGCAAAGTACTGTGTGGTAGTGGATGCAGGACATGGCGGCTCAGATCCTGGCAAGGTGGGAATCAACCAGGCACTTGAAAAGGATGTCAATCTGCAGATCGCAGAGAAGCTGAAAGCATTTCTGGAAGCAGAGGATATCCGGGTGGTGATGACCAGGGAAACAGATGGGGGACTGTATGACGAAAACGTTTCCAACAAAAAGGTGCAGGATATGAAGCGCCGGATCGCAATTATCGAGGAAGCGGATCCGGTACTTGTGGTAAGTATCCATCAGAACAGCTATCAGCAGGAAAGCGTAAAGGGGGCACAGGTCTTTTATTATGCGACCAGTGAAAGAAGCAGAATGCTTGCGTCTATGATCCAGAAGGAATTCCAGGTGCTCCAGCCCGATAACAGAAGGCTGGAAAAAGGCAATGACAGCTATTATCTTCTGAAAAAGACGGCAAAACCCATCGTGATCGCAGAGTGTGGCTTCCTGTCGAATGCGGAAGAAGCGGAAAAACTGGTGACACAAGAGTACCAGGAGAGGGTCGCATGGCGTATTCATATGGGAATCATGAAGTATATCGGTACTGGTCAAACGGCCTGAAATGTGATAGAGTGAAGAGGATTAGTAAGAAGGAAATATACATGAAGACAGAGATTGTAAAGATAGACGAAGAACAGATTGATCAGGAGGCAATTGCCAGGGCGGGAGAAATCCTGAAACGGGGTGGCCTTGTGGCATTTCCTACAGAAACAGTATATGGTCTTGGTGGGGATGCCCTGAATGAAAATTCATCCAGACTGATCTATGCTGCCAAAGGAAGACCTTCCGACAATCCGTTGATCGTGCATATTACGAACATGGAGGCACTTAAGAAGATCGTGACAGAGATTCCGCCGGCAGCAAGAAAGCTGGCAGAGAGATACTGGCCGGGACCACTGACCATGATCTTCCATAAATCAAGTGCTGTACCCCTTGCAACAACGGGGGGACTTGATACAGTGGCTGTCCGGATGCCTTCTCATAAGACAGCAAGGGCAATGATCGATGCAGCAGGTGGCTATATTGCAGCACCAAGTGCCAACCGGTCAGGAAGACCAAGCCCAACGGTTGCCAGATATGTGATCGAGGATCTGGATGGTCTTGTGGACATGATCATAGACGGGGGTGAAGTAAATATCGGACTGGAATCTACGATCATTGATCTGACGGGGGAGGTACCGACGATACTGCGGCCCGGGTATGTGACACAGGATATGCTCACGGAGACACTGGGACTTGTGGATGTGGACAGGACGATCCTGGATGCCAATTCCCGTCAGGCACCGAAAGCACCTGGCATGAAATACAGACATTATGCACCGAAGGGAAATCTTTCTATCGTGGAGGGAGAGCCGGAGCGTGTAGTTTCCTATATTAATGAGAGGATTTCTGCCCTTCAGAAAGAAGGCAGAAAAACGGGTGTGATCGCTACGGATGAGACAGTCGCCCGTTATCATGGAGATGATATCAAGAGTGTCGGCAGCAGGCGGGATGAAGAGGTGATTGCAAGGCATCTGTTCCGGATACTCAGAGAGTTCGATGATGATAACGTAGAAGTGATGTTCACAGAGTCTTTTGAGACAGCAGGGATCGGACAGGCAATCATGAACCGGCTGCTGAAGGCGGCAGGTCATCAGGTGATACAGGTATAGAAAACAGACAGGAGGAAAAGAAATGATAGCAATAGGCAGTGATCATGGTGGATACGACCTGAAAATGAAAATAATCGCACATCTGCAGGAGAGAGGACTGGAAGTAAAGGATTTTGGATGTTATGACAAGTCATCCTGTGATTATCCGGATTTTGGACAGGCAGCAGCCAGGGCAGTGGCAGACGGAAGCTGTGAAAAGGGGATCGTTGTCTGTACTACAGGAATCGGAATTTCCATTGCAGCCAATAAAGTGAAGGGGATCCGCTGTGCACTGTGCACCAATTCCTATCTTGCTAAAATGACAAGACTTCACAATGATGCCAATATGCTGGCTCTTGGCGAGGGGAATACAGGTGTAAATCTTGCCGTGGAAATAGTGGATACTTTTCTTGATACTCCTTTTTCGGGCGAGGAAAAACATGCAAGAAGGATCAGAAAACTGGAAATGGCAGCCGAAGAAACATCAAAAGACTGACAGATATAGAAGAAAATAAAATGTAAAAGAAGGTACGGAGGTAGAAAAATGGCAAGAACAGTCATCATGGATCATCCGCTGATCCAGCACAAAATTGGTTATATCAGGAGAACAGACACAGGTACCAAGAGCTTTCGTGAAACGATCAGCGAGATCGCAACTCTGATCTGCTATGAAGCAACCAGAGATCTTCAGCTTTCTGATGTGAAGATCCAGACACCTATCTGTGAGACAACAGTTAAGGAACTGAAGGGTAAGAAAATGGCGATCGTTCCAATCCTGAGAGCAGGACTTGGCATGGTAGATGGTATGCTGACACTGATCCCTGCGGCAAAGATCGGACATATCGGTCTTTACAGAGATCCCAAAACCTTAAAGCCCGTAGAGTATTACTGCAAGCTTCCTGCTGACTGTGCAGAGAGAGAGGTATTTGTAGTTGATCCCATGCTGGCTACAGGCGGCTCCTCTATTGCCGCAATCCAGATGCTGAAGGAGAGAGGCTGTAAGAATATCCGTTTCCTTTGCATTATTGCTGCACCAGAAGGTGTAAAGGCCATGCAGGAAGCACATCCGGATGTAGATATGTATATCGGCTCCCTGGATGAGAAGCTCAATGACCACGGGTATATCGTACCCGGTCTTGGAGATGCGGGTGACAGGATTTTCGGTACCAAATAAAGAACAGAAAGCAATGCGGTGAAACGGATGAAGGGAGCAGGCAGGCAGGTAGTCGCCGTATTGACAGCAACTGCGCTGCTTGCAGTTTCTGGACATACGACTGCTTATGCCGGAATCAAAGAAACAGAACAGAAGTTAAATGAGGCCAAGGAAGAGAAGAAAAAGACGGAAGAAGCTATTGGAGATACCAAGGAGGAAATTTCATCTCTTCAGGGTACGGTTGCGGGATTGCAGCAGCAGCTTAGCGGATTGAATGAAGATCTTGAAGAGGTCAGCAATAATCTGGCTGATCTCGAGAACAGGATCACTCAAAAAGAAGAAGAGATCACACAGACACAGGCTGAGCTCGAGGAAGCGAAACAGATCGAAGCTGATCAGTATGCAGCCATGAAAAAACGTATCCAGTTCATGTATGAAAAGAGAGATTATGTAATGCTGGAGGTCTTGTTCGGGTCAGCTGATTTCGCAGATCTGCTGAACCGGAATGATTATTTTGAACAGCTTTCTGCCTATGACAGAAAGAAGCTGACAGAATTTCAGGAAACAAGGGCAGCAGTAGAGGATAAGGAAGCTACTCTTCTGCAGGAAAAGGAAGATCTGGATGATCTGAAGGTAAAGGTAGAGGCAGAGCAGAGTAAGGTGTCCGGTCTTGTAAGCCAGACCTCCGGGGCGATTTCTGCAAATCAGCATCTGGTATCGGAAGCAGAGAAGGAAATGCTTGCCTATGAGCAGCAGCTTGCAGAGCAGAACAATAACATTGCGGAGCTGCAGAAACAACTGGAAGAAGAAAGAAGATTGTCCCTTCTGGCAGCACAGAGCAGGTGGAGAGATATTTCGGAGATCACCTTTGCAGAGGGAGACAGATATCTTCTGGCTAATCTGATCTACTGTGAAGCGGGTAATCAGCCTTATGCCGGACAGGTGGCTGTCGGAGCGGTCGTGATCAACCGTGTGAAGAGTGCAGTATTTCCGGACACGGTAGTGGGTGTCATCTATCAGAATAAACAGTTCTCACCGGTGGCTAGTGGGCGTCTCGCCCTTGCCCTCGCAGAAAACCACGCAACAGCTGCCTGCTATAAAGCAGCTGATGAGGCTATGGGTGGTGCGACTACAGTAGGAGACTGTCTGTTTTTCCGTACGCCGATAGAAGGACTGACAGGAACACAGATCGGCGGACACATCTTCTATTGATAAAAAAATATCAGGTAAAAAGATGATCCTGACAATATGTGCGTGCAGAATTTCATACACATATCATCAGGATCATTTCAGTGGTACTGTGTAATATAGTAAGTTAAGGTGTTCAGCTGTCCGCCATAAATAATATGAAGCAGCTTGTCAAGCTGACGAAGGGATGCTTTCAGGGTATCCAGAGAAAGAGATCTGCATTCCAAAGCGGTCACAAGCTCGTCCAGATCCACAACCTTGACGAAGCCATCCGGATAAATGATGACATCAGCCAGAAGATCCGTAACGATCATGGTATTCTGTGTTTTATCAAAGTCATAGGAGACAATATCGCAGTACCAGTAAAGGAGACTGCCGTCTTCAGCGAGAAATTCACTTACCTTGAAGCCTTCCTTCAGGAAGTAACAGGAGCTTCCGTGATGGAGATCCTTTTTGGGATGGAGGGCCTTCCATGAGGTTACGATCCTGTCTTCATTCCATTCCAGAACAATATCGTCCTTCAGGAGAATACATTCATCGGGGATCAAGCGTCTTCTGTACAGTGCGGGATATGTCATGAGACTCCTCCTTTTTATGAAAAATTTGGATTATTTTAAAAATATTTTATGGAAATGTATTTTTCAAAATAGTACTCTTATATGTGCCAAAAGTCAACTGCCCTTTAGTGCAGAAAGTCAACTTTTACCTAGACATAAGATGTAAAACTGGGTATAATTAATAAATGTATGAAAAGGTCGGTTTTCAGGAACAGACATGTGGAAGGAAGAGGCATTTGAAGTATAATCGGACCGTTTTTCAGGCACTGGCTATGATTGGCCAGTTCGGTATCAATATATTGGTTCCGGTAGGAGCATGTTCCTTTGCAGGAGGCGTTCTTGACAGATGGCTTGGCACCTCCTTTCTGGTCATTATCCTGTTTTTTGTAGGTGCGGTAGCAGGCTTTTGGAATATTTACCGTTTTTCCAGAAAGATCTTTGAAAAGCAAAGCGATGAAGAAGCATATCTTCATCGGGGCAGATCGAGATCCAGGAAAGAACGGAAAGGAAAAGCAGGAGAGAAGTAGGATGAAGGAATGGCTTCTGAAAGTAAACCGGACATTGTTCGAACTGGAAACGGGGATCCTTCTGTTTGCACTGGCCTGTCAGGTAGTGATCGCCTTTTTCCCACAGAGAGGGGAATGGAGCAGAGGTCTGTGGATCGGGATCCTGACGGCATGTTTATGTGCTTTTCATATGTGGTACAGCCTGGATAAGGGACTTTCTCTTACGGAGAAAGGGGCAGCAGGTTATCTTGGCAGACAGAGTATGCTGAGAATGGCGGTTGTAGCTCTTGTTCTGGTTATCTGTGCTGTTACATCTGCAGGCAATCTTCTGACGGCATTTATTGGTGTGATGGGGCTGAAGGTATCAGCCTATCTGCAGCCAGTTACGAAGAAGATCAGCAGAGCAGTTTATGGGGAGGAGATCCTTCCTGATATCATAACAGAGAATCCTGTGGATGAACAGGAAACAAGGAGGTGAGAATATGGGGTATGGAACTCTGCTATCGCAGGGTGCAGACGTTGATTTCATGATACATGGCGTATTTTCCTATCAGCTGTTTGGACAGACGCTCTGGATCACTACCACACATGTGTGTGCTTTGATCGTCATGCTGATCATCATCGGTTTCTGTATTGCAGCAAACCGGATGCTGAAACATGCGACTGAGGTGCCTGGCGGTTTCCAGAATGTAGTGGAACTGTTAGTGGAGAAGCTGGATGGCATGGTCAGCGGTGTTATGGGAAAACAGGCAGTCAGGTTCAGGAATTATATTGGAACATTATTCTTCTTTATTTTCCTGAGTAATATATCAGGACTGTTTGGTCTCAGACCACCTACAGCAGACTATGGTGTAACCTTTGCACTGGCGCTGATGACCTTTACACTGATCCGGTTTAACGAGCTGAAATATCAGAAGCTTTCTGGTGTACTGAAGGGCTTATGCGATCCATGGCCGATCTGGGCGCCAATCAATATCATCGGTAATCTGGCGGTTCCGATTTCATTATCACTGCGTCTGTTCGCCAATATCCTGTCGGGTACAGCCATCATGGCACTGATCTATACGCTGCTTGGCAAGATCGCACTGATCTGGCCGGCCGCACTGCACGTGTACTTTGATATTTTCTCCGGTGCGATTCAGACCTATGTATTCTGTATGCTGACGATGACTTACATCGCAGATGCATGCGGCGACGGAGAACCTTAAAAACGGTATTAATTAAACATGTATAACCTTAAGGAGGAAACAAGGAATGGAATTTAATAGTAATTTTATCTTAGGATGTTCAGCAATTGGTGCGGGACTTGCAGTTATCGCAGGTATCGGACCTGGTGTAGGACAGGGTATCGCAGCAGGACATGCAGCTGCAGCAGTAGGAAGAAATCCCGGAGCAAAATCTGATATTACTTCTACCATGCTTCTTGGACAGGCGGTTGCCGAGACAACAGGTCTTTATGGTCTGCTGATCGCAATCATCCTGTTATTCGTGCAGCCTCTGGTAAAATAAGAGCCTTGCGTAAAATAAAAGAAAGGAGGCTCACAGATGGAACCCAGAGTATTTGACCTTGACTTACAGCTGCTTGCAGATTCCGCACTGATGATCGTGGCAGTGTTTGTGCTGTTCCTGATCGCATCTTATCTGCTGTTCAATCCGGTCAGAGACATGATGGCCAAGAGACAGGCTAAGATCAAGGGAGAGCTGGATGATGCAGCGAAGGATAAGGAAGACGCAGCAGCGCTGAAGGCAGAATATGAAGAAAAGCTGAAAAACGTGGACAAGGAAGCGGAAGAGATCTTAAGCGATGCAAGAAAACGTGCACTCGCCAATGAAAACAGGATCGTGGCAGATGCCAAGGAAGAAGCTTCCAGGATCATTGAAAGAGCGAAAGTGGAAGCTGCCCTTGAAAAGGAAAAGGCGGCTGATGATATGAAACGTGAGATGGTCGTACTGGCATCCATGATCGCAGGCAAGGTAGTAAAGGCATCAATCGATACTACCGTGCAGGAGAGTCTTGTCAATGAAACATTAAAGGAAATAGGTGAGAGCACATGGCAAAGCTAGTTTCAAAAACATATGGTGAAGCTTTGTTTGAACTGGCAGTAGAGGAAGGCAGAGAGGACAGCCTCCTTGAGGAGATCATGGCTCTGAAAAAGATTCTTAAGGAGAACCCGGATTTTGAGAAATTAATGAATCATCCGAAGATCCTGAAGGAGGATAAGCTTGCGGTGCTCGACCGTGTATTCAAGGGAGAGCTTTCCGATGAACTGACGGGCTTTCTCCGTATCATTGTGACAAAGGACAGATACAAGGAAATTGATGCCATTCTTGATTACATCATTCTGGAGATCAAGAAAAAGAAGGGTATCGGTATCGCCTATGTGACAACAGCAGTTCCTCTTAATGAAGCAAAGCAGAAAGAAGTAGAACAAAAACTTCTTGCCACCACCGCCTTTAAGAAGATGGAAATGCATTTCCAGGTGGAAGAAGAGCTGATCGGCGGAGTGATCATCCGGATCGGCGACAGAGTTGTGGACAGCAGTATCCGTACGAAACTTTACGAGATGCGCAGGCAGCTTTTGAAATCATCAGAAAGTAAGCAGTAAAATATGAAGAAAGGTGCGTAAGATACATGAATTTAAGACCGGAAGAAATCAGTTCCGTGATCAAAGAGCAGATCAAACGATATGCATCGGAACTTGAAGTATCAGATGTCGGCACTGTCATTCAGGTAGCCGATGGTATCGCACGTGTGCATGGTCTTGAAAATGCAATGCAGGGAGAGCTTCTTGAGTTCCCCGGAGAAGTATACGGCATGGTTCTCAACCTTGAGGAAGACAATGTCGGTGTTGTACTTCTGGGAAGCCAGAGAAACATCAGCGAAGGTGACACTGTAAAGACCACCGGAAGAGTGGTTGAGGTTCCCGTAGGTGACTGCATGCTGGGCCGTGTTGTGAATGCCCTTGGACAGCCGATTGACGGCAAGGGACCCATTCAGACAGACAGATACCGTAAGATCGAAAGAGTAGCATCCGGCGTCATCACAAGAAAATCAGTAGATACCCCTCTTCAGACGGGTATTAAGGCAATCGATTCCATGGTTCCCATCGGAAGAGGTCAGAGAGAGCTGATCATTGGTGATAGACAGACAGGAAAGACGGCTATTGCCATCGATACAATTATTAACCAGAAGGGACAGGGCGTAAAGTGTATTTATGTAGCGATCGGCCAGAAGGCTTCTACCGTAGCAACGATCGTTAAGACACTGGAGGATGCAGGTGCCCTTGCCTATACAACCGTTGTTGCAGCGACAGCAAGTGAGCTGGCACCACTCCAGTACATTGCTCCCTATTCAGGCTGTGCGATCGGTGAAGAGTGGATGGAGAACGGAGAAGACGTACTGGTTGTTTATGACGACTTAACCAAGCATGCGGCTGCATACCGTACGCTCTCCCTGCTTCTTAAGAGACCGCCGGGCCGTGAGGCATATCCTGGTGACGTATTCTATCTGCATTCCAGACTGCTTGAAAGAGCAGCGCGTATGAGTGATGAGTACGGCGGAGGATCCCTGACAGCACTTCCGATCATTGAGACACAGGCAGGAGATGTTTCTGCATATATTCCTACCAACGTTATTTCCATTACTGACGGACAGATCTATCTGGAAACAGAAATGTTCAATTCCGGTTTCCGTCCTGCAGTAAATGCAGGTCTTTCTGTATCCCGTGTAGGTGGTGCAGCACAGATCAAGGCAATGAAGAAGATCGCAGCCCCTATCCGTGTGGAGCTTGCACAGTACAGAGAGCTGGCATCCTTTGCACAGTTCGGATCCGAACTGGATGCAGATACCAGAGAGAAGCTTGCACAGGGTGAAAGGATCAAGGAAGTATTAAAGCAGCCTCAGTACAATCCCATGCCGGTACAGTATCAGGTTATCATCATTTATGCGGTAACCAAGAAGTATCTGCTGGATGTTCCCACAGAGGATATTACCAGATTTGAAACTGAGTTCTTTGAGTTCCTGGATACCAAGTTCCCAGAAGTACCTTCTGCGATCGCAGCAGAGCAGGTTATTTCCGAGGAAACAGAGCAGAAGCTTGTGAAAGCCCTTGAGGAGTTCAAGAAGACCTTTAAATAAAGCAGTAGAAAGACAGGTGATTAATTATGGCCTCAATGAGAGACATAAAAAGGCGCAAGAGCAGTATTCAGAGCACCCAGCAGATTACCAAAGCCATGAAGCTTGTTTCTACTGTTAAGCTGCAGAGAGCACGGCAGAATGCAGAAAAGTCCGAAGATTATTTCCATGCCATGTACAGTACTGTACAGTCTATCCTGGGACGTACCGGTAGCCTTGAGCACCGGTATCTGAAGCCGGGAGAGGGTGGAAAGAAAGCCGTTATCGTCATTACCTCTAACAGGGGACTGGCAGGCGGCTACAACTCCAATGTGGTCAAGCTGATTACAAGGGGAGAGCTGAAGGACGAAGACTTAAGTATTTATGCAATCGGTAAAAAAGGAAAGGAAGCCTTACAGAAGAATTATGAGATCAAGGCTGACTATTCCTATGTAATCGAGGAGCCTGCCTATGCAGATGCCATGGCGATCAGCAAGGAAGTGCTCAGTGCCTTTGAGAATGGCGAGATCAGTGAGATCTATCTTGCCTATACCGGGTTTAAAAATACGGTAGTGCATGTTCCTACGCTGGTTAAGCTCCTTCCGGTGGAAGTTTCAGAAGAAACATCCGGAAAGGCCGGTGAGGCAGTAAAGGAAGCAGAGGATGATAACAGAGCACCCATGAACTTTGAGCCTGAGGACGAAGAAGCACTGGATATGATCATTCCTAAATATGTAACCAGTCTGATCTACGGTGGTATGATTGAAGCCGTAGCAAGTGAGAATGGTGCGAGAATGCAGGCAATGGATTCTGCAACCAGCAATGCAGAGGATATGATCAGCAGCCTGTCACTGCTTTACAACAGAGCAAGACAGGGATCCATTACACAGGAATTAACAGAAATCATTGCAGGAGCAAATGCAATATCATAGATATCATGAGAGGTATGGTATCAGTAAACTAGGAGGAAGAAATGGCAGATTTAAAAAGCTCAGGAAAGATCACGCAGATTGTCGGCGCCGTACTGGATCTGAAGTTTACGGGCAGACTTCCCGAGATTAACGAAGCTGTTAGAATTCCTTTGGAGGACGGCAGTGCGCTGACCGTGGAGGTAGCGCAGCATCTGGGAGATGATACTGTCAGATGTATCGCGATGGGTACCACCGACGGACTGAAGAGAGGCATGGATGCAGTAGCAACCGGCGCTCCCATCAGTGTACCGGTAGGTGAGAACACACTGGGGCGTATCTTTAACGTACTTGGCAATCCCATTGATAATAAGCCGGCTCCCGAAGGAGTAAGCTATGAGCCGATTCACAGACCGGCTCCCGAATTTGTAGAGCAGTCCACACAGCAGGAGCTGCTGGAAACTGGTATTAAAGTCGTTGACCTTCTCTGTCCTTACCAGAAGGGTGGAAAGATCGGACTTTTTGGCGGTGCTGGTGTAGGTAAGACAGTCCTGATCCAGGAGCTGATCAGAAATATCGCAACCGAGCACGGCGGCTATTCCGTATTTACCGGAGTAGGTGAAAGAACAAGAGAGGGAAATGACCTGTATCACGAAATGACAGAGTCTGGCGTTATTGATAAGACTACCATGGTATTTGGTCAGATGAATGAGCCCCCTGGAGCGAGAATGAGAGTTGGTCTTACCGGACTTACCATGGCAGAGTACTTCCGTGATAAGGGTGGTAAGGATGTCCTTCTTTTCATTGATAATATTTTCCGTTTTACCCAGGCAGGTTCCGAGGTGTCCGCACTTCTCGGCCGTATGCCTTCTGCGGTAGGTTATCAGCCTACACTGCAGACTGAGATGGGTGCTCTGCAGGAGCGTATCACCTCTACCAGAAACGGATCCATTACTTCTGTTCAGGCAGTTTATGTGCCTGCGGATGACTTGACTGACCCGGCACCGGCAACAACCTTTGCCCATCTGGATGCAACAACCGTATTATCACGTTCTATCGTAGAGCTTGGTATTTATCCGGCAGTGGATCCTTTGGAGTCCACCTCCAGAATTCTGGATCCCAGAGTTGTTGGCGAAGAGCATTATGAGGTTGCCAGAGGCGTACAGGAGATTCTGCAGAAATATAAGGAACTGCAGGATATTATCGCAATCCTTGGTATGGATGAGCTTTCTGAAAGCGACAAGCTTGTTGTTTCCAGAGCAAGAAAGGTACAGAGATTCTTATCCCAGCCTTTCTTCGTTGCAGGACAGTTTACCGGGCTTCCCGGAAAATATGTGCCGATCAACGAAACCATCCGTGGATTTAAGGAGATTCTGGAAGGTAAGCATGATGACATACCGGAAAGCTATTTCCTGAATGCAGGAAGCATTGATGATGTACTTGCCCGTGTTAAGTAGGGAGGGTACCTATGGCAGATAATCAGTTATTTACACTTAAGATCATTACTCCTGACAGAGTTTTCTATGAAGGAGAGGCCTCCATGGTGGAGTTCAATACCACTGAGGGAGAGATCGGAGTTTACAAAATGCACGTACCGACAACCGTGATCGTAAGTCCGGGTGTCCTGACGATCACAGAGGCTGAGGGTCAGAAGCATGCAGCACTGCATGCGGGCTTTGTGGAGATCCTTCCAGAGAAGGTGACTATACTGGCAGAGATCATCGAGTGGCCGGAGGAGATCGATCTGGATCGTGCAGACCGTGCGAAGGAACGTGCCGAAGAGAGACTTCGTTCCAAAACACCGGAAACCGATATTTTGCGGGCAGAGACAGCACTCCAGAGAGCACTTGCCCGTATTCATGTACTGAAATAAGCCGGGAAGCGAAAGCAGACGGTGAATATGGGATTTATACGGGGGCAGATAGTATCTGCCCCTGTTTTCCGGTTGCGGGATGTAAAAGCAGAAGCAGGGAACAAAAGCGGAACGCTGTTCATATGATAAGGATAAAGAAGCCAGGAGTCTTTTTTATGTATGAGCGCAAAATTCTGCCTTTTTATATGACATATCCGCTTCCTCTGTATTATCAGGAGGAAGATACGATCCTGAAGGATCTTGAGTATCTTCAGCAGATGTATCCGGCAGACGCCAGAAAATATCAGAAGAAAATAGCGGAAATTTTGGATAAACTTGACTATGAAGGCAGCATGATCTATGATGAATTTCCAGACAGATGGCAGTTGTATAAGCTCTCATCCGATATCCTTGACAGGATCAGAAGAGAGGAAGAAAAAAATGAAAGCAAAGAGCAGGCTCCACCAGAAAAATGGCAATGGGCAGGTGATCTGATCCAGATCCTGCTTTTTTATGAAATATATAAGAGAAGACACGATTCCCACAGGGGGATTCTGCGGTTTTAGAAAGAGGATAGCATGGAAGAACTGAGGATGGCACTAGACCTTCTTCTGTCAGAGGGACTTTCGGAGATTATAATCAGTAACCCGAGACAGAAGGAAGGTACTGTAAAAGTAAAAATAAGACCAGTTCTTTTAAAGGAACAGCTTATGTTCCAGGTCACCCGTTTCCGGGGCAAACAGGTTTTCCATGAAAATCTTGACAGGGAACAGGCAAAAGAAGAGATCGAGGCTCTTCTGACAGAGGATTTCAGGCAGCTTGAGGGTGAAAACAGAGGGAAAAAGCTTCTTGTCCTTGTGAGCAAAAAAGGGAAAATGACAGTAAAATGGACTGGAAAGCAGACAAAAATGCAGCCGGCAACAGCAGTGCAGGCTCTTTCCCATAACAGAAAAAAGAAATATCTGCTGGAAGAGGGGATACCGGTTCCATTTCTGGTTGATCTTGGTGTGCAGACAATAGATGGCAGGATCGTACATGCCAGATATGATAAATTCCGTCAGATCAATCGTTATCTGGAATTTGTGGAGGATATCCTTCCTGTTTTTTCAAAGGACGAATGTATCCATATTATTGATTTTGGCTGTGGTAAGTCCTATCTGACTTTTGCCCTGTATTATTACTTACATGAAAAGAAAGGCTATCAGATAGCAATCACAGGACTTGATCTGAAGGAAGATGTGATCGACCATTGCAGTGCCCTGGCTGAGAAGTATGGATATGAGGCGCTGCATTTTGAAAAAGGAGATATTGCCGGGTTTACAGGAGCAGACCACGTGGACATGGTGGTGACACTGCATGCCTGTGATACAGCTACAGATTATGCGCTGCAAAAGGCAGTGGACTGGGGAGCAAGAGTGATCCTTTCCGTACCCTGCTGTCAGCATGAGGTCAATAAACAGATCAGGAATGAAGCGCTTGCACCGGTGCTGAAATATGGTCTGATCAGGGAGAGAATGTCGGCGCTTCTGACTGACGCGATCCGGGCAGATCTTCTGGAGGAGCATGGCTATGACACGCAGATCCTGGAATTTATTGATATGGAGCATACACCGAAGAACATCCTGATCCGTGCGGTAAAGGGCAGAGGGAAAAAGGATACCGGTATCCAGAGGCTGACGGAGGAGCTTCAGGTGCATACAACCCTGCAGAAACTTTTTGAACAGACGGAGAGCTAAATGAAGAAGTATATCATAAAGGCAATAATTGTGATTGCTGTATTTTTCATGTCAATGACAGTGATCAGCAGAGTGATGAACAAGGGAAATACGGATATGACAGTAGAGATGTCAAAGGCATCTTACCCGGTGATCACAATGCAGTATCAGGGAATAGAGATCAATACACTGCATGGCTATGCAGATGCCATGGAGATCAATTATATGCGGGAGGCCATCACTCCATTAATGGAGGGTAGACGGGTATCCTGCAAGATTTCGTGCTATGGACGGGAAATAGAAGGAATCCGCTATGAGGTTCGTAGTCTCGACGGGGAGCGGCTTGTAGAGGATACAGCTATACCAGAATTTTCCGAGGAAAATGATGAGATCACGGTGAACTTCGGACTGAAGGATCTGATCGACAGCGGCAGGGAATATATGCTGGTGATGATCCTGACTACTTCCTCAGGGAATGAGATCCGTTATTATACGAGGGTTCTGTATGGAGATAATTATTATGCGGCTGAAAAGCTGGATTATGTACTGGATTTTTCTGAACGCACATTTGACAAGGAGCGGGCAAAGGAGCTGACGAAGTATCTGGAGTCCAATTCAGAAGGAGATAATACTACGCTTGGAAAAGTGACAATCCACAGCAGCTTTCAGCAGGTGACCTGGGGGAGCCTTTCTGTCAAAAAACTGGCAGAGCCAAGGATCACAGTCAGGGAACTGGCGTCCCAGACAGCGAGCATCCTGTTAGACTATATGGTTTATGAAGGCAGCGGGAAAAATACCATTTATTATCAGGTAGAGGAATTTTACCGGATCCGTTATACATCAGATCGCATGTATCTGCTGGATTATGAGAGAACCATGAACCAGGTTTTTGATGATTCTGGCAAGGTCTTTGGCAATAAGAAGATTTATCTTGGAATCACTGGAGACGAGGTTCCTCTTACGGAGAGCAGCGGTGGTGGAGTGGCAGCATTTGTCACGGGACGGAGGCTGTACAGCTATAATATTGCAGACAATAAGCTGGCCTATCTGTTTGGTTTTACGGACCGGCACGATCAGGATGAGAGAGACAGCTACGATAAACATGACATCCAGATCCTGAATGTGGACGAGGGTGGCAATGTGACCTTTATGGTATATGGCTACATGAACCGCGGCCGGCATGAGGGAAAGGTTGGAATTTCAGTTTATTATTATGATGGTGCGGTGAACACTATTGAAGAAATGCTTTATGTTCCAAGCAGTAAGTCACCGGAGCTTCTCATGGCAGAGGTCAAGGAGCTGTCTTATATCAATAAGGGTGGTACACTGTATCTCCTGCTCGACAATGTCCTGTATGGCATCAGCTCGGCCAGCCGCTCCTGCGATGTGATCGTCAAGGATCTGAAGGAGGGCTGCTATCAGGTATCGGACAGTAATCAAATGGTCGTCTGGCAGAAGGAAAATGAGCTTTATGAAGGAACAGAGCTGATCCTGATGAATCTGAATACTGGTGTACAGAGTCATATCAAAGCCGGGAACGGAGAGGCGATCGCTCCTATCGGTTTTATCGGGGATGATCTGATCTACGGAGCTGCAAGAAAAGATGATATTGTGCCGGATGAAACGGGAAATCTGGTATTTCCCATGTACAGTGTCAGGATCGAAAACGAAACGGAAGGTATTTTAAAGGAATATCATCAGGAAGGCATTTATGTTACTTCCGGCAGTGTAAATGGAAATCAGATCAATTTAAAGAGAGTGACCCGTACAGAAGCAGGAAACTATGAATCGGTCAGTGATGACCAGATCATCAATGCAGAAACACAGACAGAAAGCAGTAATTATCTGGAAACTGTTGCAGTGGATCTTTATGAAACAGTAACGCAGATCGCACTGAAGGAAGACATCAATACAGACTCTATGAAGCATCTGACACCGAGAGAAGTGCTTTTCGAAGGCGGAAGAAATATTGTGATCGCTGCTTCTCAGGAGCGGGGAGACAGATACTATGTCTATGGAAAGAATGGTGTGGAGGGCATTTTCATGAATGAAGGAAATGCCGTGAGGCTGGCCAGTGATGTATCCGGCGTAGTGGTAGATGATACCGGCTCTTATATCTGGATGAAGGGCAATCGGAGCCTGAAGAATCAGATCATGGCAATTCAGGGAATGGCAGCGGAAGAGAATCAGGGAAGCCTTGCTGTATGTCTGGACACGATCCTTGAATATGAGGGAATCAGCAGAAATACCCAGTATCTTCTGGATCGGGGAGAGGGGGTCCTGCAGATCCTGAAGGATAATCTGGAGCAGTCCAGAGTACTGGATCTGACAGGTGTCAGCCTTGACAGTGTGCTTTACTATGTCAATCAGGATATCCCGGTGCTTGTCATGACAGAAGAGGGGGAAGCGGTGCTTCTGATCGGATTCAATGAGATGAATACGGTGATCATGAATCCGGCAACCGGAACAGTTTACAAGATGGGAATGAATGATTCCAAAGACTGGTTTGAAAAGAATGGAAACCGCTTTATTACTTATGTAAGAATGGAGCAGTAACAAAAAAAGAAGACACCCCGGACGTGATGGTTCACGGATCACTTCCGGGGTGTCGTTAGTCCTTAAAAAGGACAGAAGCATATTTTTGCAGGGCAAATAGTAGGAGCATTCCTAGAACACCGCAGGAAATGATCTCTCCGGCAGTTACTGTTACAAGGGAAAACCAGATGGGCTTTACCCCATAGGCAAAGTAAAGAACCGGGGGGATGATCAGGGCATTGGCAAGGATCGGAGGCACGGGAGCGAGCCATTTATACTTGCGAAGAAGCCTTGTAAAAACAGCCCCAAGCAGAGTGGCCAGTGTTCCGAAAATGATATCCGGAAGGGCACATCCTGTCAGGATATTTGCCAGAAGACAGCCTACTGTAAGGCCAGGCACTGCGGAAGCGGTAAAGTAGGGCAGGATCGTGAGTGCCTCGGAAAAGCGGATCTGTACCGCTCCGGAGGCGATGCCAAGCAGATTGGCGATAAAGGTGAGCACAATATAAAGTGCTGCGATCATTGCAGCCTGTGCAAGGCGCAATACGTGTTTGTTACGTGTCTGTTCCATATTTTTTCTCCTTTAGTATTTTTTTTACGAGTGGAAGGTCTCGAACACTCGGGTGTGAACCTTTATGAGTATAGCATGAGGTGGGAAAAAGTCAAGTTTTCTGGTATGATAAAGGAAACAGCTGATAAAACAGACAGTGATCATACAGAGTGGGAAATTTATGAAAACGATAAGTCGTGATATTTTCAGAGCGATCCATGAAAATAAATGGCTCAGTATTGAATACAAAAACAAACAGGAAGAAATCACAAAGTACTGGATTGGGATTATAGATGTCAATCCGCTTACAAAAACACTTCTGGTGGAAGGCCTGCATCTGGAGAAGTGCACGATTTTGGAACTGCATATCTATCTGGATTCTATTCTGTCTTCTACAGTGATAGAAGGCTCCTATTATGAAGTACCGGAAATGCTGAAAGAAGATATCTGCAGGAATCCTCACCGGTATGAGTCCATTTTTCATAATGTATCAAATCTGAAGCTTCTGAATTACTATATAGACTGCAACAGGCTGGATGCGGTTCCCTATAAAACGGAATACAGCCTGCTCCGCTATTTTGACGGGGACTGTATCAGAAGAGGGGATTATCATCTGACCGGCGAGCAGTTCCGGGAGATCATTACCGGTTTCCAGTATGGCAGTGCCAGCACTTCCGGAGGCAGGAGAATCAAACAACTGGCGCTGAATGTTTTAAGTGTGCCAGTCAAACAGGGACTTTATGTGCTTGCCTACAGAGGAATGAGCCTTGATGTGAAGAACAGATGTCTCAAGCCTGCAGATGAAGTGACAATCTGTACGGAGTTTACGATAGATGGAAGCCAGCAGAGTATCCGGAAATTTCTGGATGCAGACGATTATGAGTTACTGAACGATTTTGAAAAGAATGCAGAGCTGATCAAGGACAGGATCACAGAGTGCAACAATCAGATCAGAGGTGTGGATGATATGCCATACCTTATAGCAATCGGAAGGAACATCCTGCTGGATCTTCATGAAGAATACAGAGCAATCGATGAAATGTTCCAGAAGGATGAGGTGACAGCCCCGATACAGGCCTTTTTCGGAAATCTGGTGCAGGAGCCTGCCAGCAGAAAAGTATTTCCGATCGCACTTTTAAATAAGCAGATCAATCTGGATCAGCTTTTGGCCATTCATAATGCGATGAAATATCCGCTTGCCTATATCCAGGGACCGCCGGGAACCGGGAAAACCAATACGATCGTCAATACACTGGTAACAGCCTTTTTTAACGAGCAGACCGTTCTGGTTACTTCTTATAATAATCATCCGATTGATGGGGTGTGCGAAAAGCTGCAGAATATCCCGTATGGAAAGAAAGGGATGATCCCTTTTCCGGTGATAAGGCTTGGCAGTGATGACAGGGTGGCAGCGGCACTTGACTATATCAGAGAACTCTATGAAAGTACCAGAAGCATTAATATTTTCGAAGGTACACTGGAAAAAAGAAAATCGGACAGAGTAGCCAGGACAAGAAAACTGACAGCACTTTTGCAGAATTATGAGGAACGTTTGCGGCTCCTTGAAACAGAGGAGGCGATCCGCAGCCTGATGGATTCCAATAAACATCTGACTTTCCAGACACAGCTTCAGGGTGTGCAGCTGACACAGGTAAAAGAAAAGATCAGCAAAACAGAGGATATTACAGATGAAGAAGCACTGAAGCTGGTATTAGAGGATGAAGATGCTTTTAAAAATTATCTGTATTATACCTCTGCCAAGTGCATCAAGCGGCTGCAGGAGCCAAAAAATGCAGATCTTCTGGATATTGTGTATACGGAAAGCAAAGAGAAAAAGGTAAAAGCCTTCAATGATTATCTGAAAAAGGAAGAAAATCTGAAGAAATTCCAGAGGATCTTTCCCATTATTGCAACAACATCTATTTCAGCACACAAGATCGGAAATCCGGGTGTTCATTTTGACATGGTGGTGATGGATGAAGCCAGTCAGGGAAATATTGCAGTTTCTCTTGTCCCGATCCTACGGGGAGAAAGCCTTATGCTTGTCGGGGATCCGCAGCAACTCAATCCGGTGATCCTGCTGAACCAGATTGAAAACCTGAAGCTTCGGAAGATGTATCATATTACAGATGAATATGATTATATCAAAAATTCTATTTATAAGGTTTATCTGGCATGTGATTCTGTCAGCAGGGAAATTCTGCTGAGCCATCACTACAGATGTAATGAAAAGATCATTCAGTTTAATAATAAGAAGTATTATAATAACAAGCTTAAGATATGCAGCCAGAGTAAGGAAGCCATGCCGCTGACCTTTGTGGATGTGCCGGATAATCAGACCTACAGTAAGAATACGGCACCACTTGAGGCAGATGAGATCGTAAAATATGCGGCCATGAACAAGGATAAAAAGATAGCCGTCATCACACCTTTTGCCAATCAGAGGGAGCTGATCAATGAAAAACTGAAGGAAAATGGACTCTCCAATATTTCCTGCGGTACAGTTCACGCTTTTCAGGGTGATGAAAAGGATGTGGTTCTTTTTTCCCTGGCATTGACAGACAGGACCGGGCAGGGAACGTATGAATGGCTGAAAAATAACAAGGAACTGATCAATGTGGCAGTATCCAGGGCAAAAGAGCGGCTGATCGTGCTTTCAAGTGATCAGGAGCTGGAAAGGCTGCATGCCGGCTCCGATGACGATGATCTGTATGAACTGGTGCAGTATGTGAAGCACAATGGGGAAACAAAGGTCACGCCGAAAACCAATGCGTCAAGAGCGCTTGGGATCAAGCCATACAGCACAGAAACAGAACAGGCCTTTCTGGAGAATCTGAACCATGCACTGGATAATGTGCTGAATACCAATCAGAAGTGTATTGTACAGAAAGAAGTCAGCCTTGCTCATGTATTTCAGGATAACAGTTCTTATAATGATCTGTTTTATACAGGAAGATTTGACTTCGTGGTCTATGAAAGACAGGGAAGAACCAAAGTAGATATCCCGATCCTGGCGATCGAGCTGGATGGAAGAGAGCATCAGGAAAATGCTGTTGTCATGGAGCGTGACAGGAAAAAGAATGAGATCTGCCGGGAGCATGGTTTTGAACTGATCCGGATCGAGAACACGTATGCAAGAAGATATCAGTTTATGAAGGAAATACTGATGAAATATTTTGCAAGTGTGAAATAAGGGAAGAAGGGCATAACCCCTCAGGATACTTCATAGAATGTAAAAAAGTATTCTGAGGGGTTTCCTTTGAAGGATTATATTGAAGAGAGAGCAATCGATATTGCAGGGTATATCATCGAAAACAATGCAACGGTAAGACAGACAGCCAAGGCATTTGGGATTTCCAAAAGTACAGTGCACAAGGACGTGACGGAAAGGCTGATGCAGATCAATCCCTCCCTTGCCATGGAGGCGAGAAAGGTTCTCGATGTGAACAAAATGGAGCGTCATATCAGAGGCGGACTGGCAACCAGAGAAAAATATCTGCATCAGCACGAGATGAGTCTGCAGTCCTGAAAATAATTTTGACAAGGCTTCGGAAGATAGCATATAATGATGTGGAGCAGGGATGGAAAGAGAGGCTTCTTTCTTTGCCCCGCATGATTAAATATGCTTTCAACAATCGAAAGAGACAGAGGAGAAGCAGCGTGGAAAGAGAAACAGTTATCGTACTTGACTTCGGCGGACAGTATAATCAGCTGATCGCCAGACGTGTCAGAGAATGTAATGTATATTGTGAGGTACATCCTTACAGCATGAGCCTTGAGGACATCAAAAAGATGAACCCGAAGGGCATTATTTTTACCGGAGGACCAAGCAGTGTATATGCTGAGGAGTCTCCGAGATGTTCCAAAGAAATTTTTGAACTGGGAATTCCGATCCTTGGTATCTGCTATGGTTCCCAGCTTATGTCCTACCTTCTTGGAGGCAGCGTAAAGACAGCACCTGTCAGTGAGTATGGTAAGACGGAAGTGACCGTGGACAAATCCTCTGTGCTTTTCCATAATGTATCAGAAAAAACGATCTGCTGGATGAGCCATACAGATTATATTGAGGCAGCTCCTGCAGATTTCAAGGTAACAGCGCATACACCGGTATGTCCGGTAGCGGCAATGGAGAATCCGGAGAGGGGACTTTATGCAGTACAGTTCCATCCGGAAGTCATGCATACACAGGAAGGTATGAAGATGCTTTCCAATTTCGTATATCAGGTATGCCACTGCAAGGGTGACTGGAAGATGGATTCTTTCGTGGAGACAACGATCCAGCAGATCCGTGAAAAGGTAGGAGACGGCAAGGTGCTCTGTGCACTTTCCGGCGGTGTGGATTCCTCTGTGGCAGCAGTCCTTCTGGCAAAGGCAGTAGGCAAGCAGCTTACCTGCGTATTTGTAGATCATGGTCTTCTCCGCAAAAATGAAGGAGATGAGGTAGAAGCAGTCTTTGGCCCGGACGGCCCTTATGACCTGAATTTTATCCGTGTGAATGCACAGGAGCGTTTCTACAGCAAGCTTGCCGGTGTGGAAGAGCCGGAAAGAAAGAGAAAGATCATTGGTGAAGAGTTTATCCGTGTCTTCGAGGAAGAGGCCAAGAAGATCGGTAAAGTAGATTTCCTGGTACAGGGTACCATTTATCCGGATGTGATCGAGAGTGGCCTTGGCAAGAGTGCTGTGATCAAATCTCATCACAACGTAGGCGGATTGCCGGATTATGTAGATTTCAAGGAGATCATTGAGCCGCTGCGGCTTTTGTTCAAGGACGAGGTTCGTCGTGCCGGTCTCGAACTTGGTATTCCGGAGTACCTCGTATACCGTCAGCCGTTCCCCGGTCCCGGCCTTGGTATCCGTATCATCGGAGAGGTTACTGCCGAGAAGGTCCGTATCGTTCAGGACGCAGATGCAATCTACCGTGAGGAGATTGCCAAAGCCGGTGTGGACAAGGGTCTTGGTCAGTACTTTGCAGCCCTTACCAATATGAGAAGTGTTGGTGTCATGGGTGATGAGCGTACCTATGATTATGCAGTGGCACTGAGAGCCGTAAATACTTCTGACTTCATGACAGCAGAAGCTGCACAGATCCCCTGGGAGGTACTTGCCAAGGTGACCAGCAGGATCGTGAATGAAGTGAAGGGCGTGAACAGAGTCATGTATGACTGCACGGGGAAACCACCGGCGACGATTGAGTTTGAATAAAAAGGTTGTTAAAGGGCAATATGGTTTATCGTCTTTAGGGCAAAAAACTATATCGTCAACAATAAAATAAAAAGTATCAGAGACCATAAGATGAGTCCAAGTTTTCCTCACCTTACGGTCTCTTTTATTTTTATTTCATATTAGCCGAAAGCCTTGTAGAATCAATGTTTTATGAATTATGAGAAAGAATCTGAGCAAGAGCAGCATATATTACTTTTTATGTGCAAATGGGTACGATTTGGGTACAAGTTATTTGTATTTAGACATGACTTTTCTAACTAAAATAACGATTATTTTTTTTAACTGTATATACAAAAAGGCTACGACTAAACTAATAATAACTGCAAATGTTAAATAAATTATATTACCTTTTGTGACTTGGGCGGCATATTTTGCCTTAACAAATTCTAGCTTAACTAGAATAAAAACATATGGAACTATTAGAAGAATAAATGCAATACAATTTCCGATGAAAGCAGATCGTGAGTTGAATTGTTTTTCTTCTTTTTGAATTTGTGCATTTTTATAATTTTCGAAATCTTCTTTTAAAGAATTAAATTCTCCAGATAATTCTGCATTTTTTTGTGTCAACAAATTGTTCTCAAAAATAATATTTTGCAAGTCAGACGAGGGAAATCTTTTTCTGATATAAAACAAATGCATGAGGATGCACTTGAATTTGTAAGGTATTTAAAGACAAAATTCTCATAGTGATTTTTATAAAAATAATGTATAATACATAAAAAAGATTGACACCATATACGACACCACATATAATATACGTAGGAGGTATAACAAATGTCAAAGTGGGATAAACTGATAACACGTATATGCAATTTATCGAAAGACCTCCGATTTGATGAGTTACGGAAGGTATTGGAAAGCTACGGATACGAAATGAATGCACCAAGAAGTGGAAGCAGTCATTACACTTTCAGAAAGCAAGGGTGTATGCCAATTACAATACCAAAGCATGAACCAATCAAGAAAGTATATGTAGAAATGGTAAGGCAGATTGTAGAAAGTGAGGCGAAGAATGATGAAGACGCTGAATGATTATATGACAATGTCCTATCGTATGGAAATTGTGGAAGACAAAGATGAAGGCGGATTTGTAGTTTCTTATCCGGATTTGCCTGGTTGCATTACTTGTGGTGAGACAGTGGAGAGTGCGGTAGCAAATGCACTGGATGCAAAAAAAGCATGGATTGAAGCTGCATTAGAAGACGGTGTAGAGATTCATGAACCAGACAGTCTGGAAGACTATTCTGGACAGTTTAAATTAAGAATTCCACGAAGCCTACACAGATCACTGGCAGAGCATTCTCAGAGAGAAGGAATCAGTATGAATCAGTATTGCGTGTACCTTCTTTCCAGAAATGATGCAGTGTATTCAAAATAAAGAATGTGTAGGGTTGGTAAAGAGAAATTTACAGGCTATAAAACAATTTAATAGTGGAGGGGTACAATGGATAAGGTATGTTTTATAATAACACCTATTGGAAAAGAAGGTACAGAAATACGAAAAAATGCAGATGAAGTTTTAGAATATATTATCAATCCAGTCTGTGACTCGTTTGGTTATTCTGTTGTGCGAGCTGATAAAATGACAAACAGTGGATTAATTACGAAGGCGATTATAGAACAAATTATTTCTGCTGATTTAGTAATTGCTGATTTGACTGGAAGTAATCCAAATGTATTTTATGAATTAGCTATTAGACATTCATATCGTAAACCGGCGATTCAGATTATAAAGGGAGATGTGAATATACCTTTTGATATAGCTAATATGAGAACTATATCATATGAAACAACATTGAGTGGTGCTGATTTAGCTAAGAAGGATATTGAGGCTATGATGCAAGCTATTGAAAATGGTGAAACGGTTCATAACCCAGTTAGTGAAGTAAGTGCATTGTTAAATATATCAGAGAATAGTGCAGTAGAAAATGCGGAGATATTATCAACATTGTTACTAGAAGTGCAACAAATTCCAGATAGTATGAAAGAACTTGAAAGCAATATTGAAACTAGATTTTCACAAATGCTTTCTGCATTTATAGAAACAATAAAACATGAACAAGTTGGTAGTGCTGTTAAGCTAGAGGACAAATTACTTGAAATTTTTATGAATAAGTTGATGGAGAATCCACAAAAGGGAATGCAGAGTTTTGATGCATTAATGAAATTACAAGAAAAGATGGATAAAGCCCAAAATAATCAAAAATAAAAGTTCTGGCAACAAATTGGCAACAGAAAATCAGTGAGCCAAAGTAATATATACAACTGAAATAAAAAAACGGCAAAAAAGATACAAAACTTAAACAAATATGATTAAGTTTTGTATCTTTTTTGCCGAGTTTGAATAGTAAACACAGCTTCAGAAACAGCGAAAACAAGCCATTTCTGGAGCTTTTTTCTTTTCGTTAATACCTATATGATACCTGTTTGGGCAGTACCGGGCTTATTTTGGAATACTGCAAAAGGTATTTAAGGTATTTCTATTTCTTACAAATCTTTTTCTTTTCAAAATTTCCCATTTTATAAAAAATCGTAATAATACTACGACTTTTATTTCGAAATTCGGAATATCTCTCGGTTTTAATCAGCTTTTGGATATTTTATCATTTTATGTGTAGGAGAAATCAACTACCACTAAGTTGGGTAGTAAACAGTAGATTTAGAGAAAGACTCTCCACAGAGTTCTTCCGTTACTTTTTTGACATTTCTGGTTGATATACCCTGCACTACCATTTCCATCATGGTTGTAATTAAAGCTTGCTCATTACGCTGGTAATTCTCGAATAAGGAAGTCTTAAATGGGACATTACGATGTCTAGGAACTTGTAATTCAATCTTTCCGATGCGAGTAGTTAATGACCTTGTCCTGGTTCCGTTTCTGTAATCAGAACGTTCCAGAGAACGTTCATAGTTATTAGCACCAAGTTGTTCGGTAGATTCAGCTTGAAGAACCTGATTAAGTAAAGCTTCCATAAGCTTGCCGAATGCTTCATCCTTAGTTTCTGAAAAAAGTCCTACAAAAAATCACTATCTAATGTAAAATGTAATTGAGCTATGGGTTTCATCCTTTCAATTTTGTTTTGTGTGGTAACTTAATTATAACTGGAAGATGAGCACTTGGCTCTTTTTATATAGATTTGTAATTTACACCATTATATAGACTTTATCATGGTGTTTATACACTTCTTATCTGATGTTGTTGAAAAGATGAATAATCAACGTGAGAAAAATAATCTGCCGCGAAAAACGGTAAAGTTAGCCGTTTTGTTGCCAGTTTCAACAGCCATTGGTTCAAAGAGCAAGATAATTGCTGATAGAAAAGAGAAATGCGATAACCATAGGAGATACAACAGCAACATGCTTCTATCAAGATGAGCAGTTTATTACCGGAGATCATATGATAGTTATAAGGGCAGATTGGCTGAATAAATATACCGCTATGTTTATTTTGACATTTCTAAAAAATGAGCAGTTCAAATATTCATATGGACGTGCTTATTTAATGGATAGAGTTAAAGAAACAATAGTAAAACTTCCGTATAAAAAATCTGATGATGGAAGCCCTTTATTAGATGAAACACATAAGTATTCAGATGAAGGATATATACCAGATTGGGATTATATGGAGAAATATATTAAGTCATTACCTTATGGAGACAGAATATAAAGAGTAGAATTATTTCTGCTACAAAGTATTTTGGATTATTTAATAGTCTAAGACAAACAACAACTTTTTATTGATTTTTCTGAAAAACTTGCATATAATATCTATTAACAGAACCCAACACGCCTCTCAACGATGCGGACCACGTTGGGTCTTTTAATTTTAAGGAGAATATTGTATGGGAGAACTTAAAAAGCATCAGCCTCCTATGACAATTGATGAACAGGTCGAAAATCTGAAAAGTATTGGTTTGATTGTCGATGATGAGGCGTATGCAAAGAAAATACTTAATGATATTTCATATTTTAGGTTAGTAAAGGCATACAGCCTTAATCTGAAAACGAAAAATGGTTGTTATAATAAGCAGACAACATTTAAGGAAATAGTGGATTTATATTTGTTTAATGCAAATTTGAGACAGATTATTTTTCCTGAGATTGAAAAGGTTGAGATTAACGTAAGATGCAGATTAGCTAATTTTTTTGCTGAGCAATATGGTGTTTTGGGATATCTGCAGGCGGAAAATTTTGCCAATGAGAATTATCATGCAGAGTTTTTGAAAGATATCAATGAAGAAATAGGACGAAACTCAAAGGCACCATTTGTACGTAATTTTAGAGAAAACTATGAAGGTGGTTACTTGCCGATCTATGCATTGGTAGAAGTTTTTAGTTTTGGTACACTATCGAAGTTTTATAAGAATATGCTTAATAAGGATAAAAAGGCTATTGCAAAGACATTTGGTGTAGGTTATACATATTTCGAAAGCTGGTTGGAGAGCATATCGTATGTGAGAAATATCTGTGCACATTACGGAAGAATATATAATGCCAAGTTGTCCAAGACACCCATATTATATAAGGAGTACACACAAGCCGGAATAGGGAATAATAGAATATATGGTGTGCTTTTATGTTTGAAACATTTGCTAAAAAATGATACACATTGGAATTTGTTTGTGGATAATATTGAGCTTCTTTTTGACAAATATGAGTGTGTTCAGATTAGTACGATGGGATTTCCGGAAAACTGGAAAGAGTTGCTTCAGCACTAAGAAGAATTATTAAAATAGTGCTTGTGTATCTTAATCTTTGGAGCCCAAAGTTATAATAATGCAAGCAAGGGATATTGGAGTTAACATAAATTGGTTATTTATGAGTTATTGTAAATTCTTTAAAATAACTATGAAGGAAAAGTGGAGGAGAAGGATATATTGAAGAGGCTTGTTAACAAATGAATACTAAGAATAATATGCTTATTATTAAAGGGGAGATTAAAACCTCTGAAGTAATAGCCTGTCAATACAACCAGGATACTCACAAGTGGGATGTAAAATTTAAAAACGGAAAGCTTTATGCATACACATATTCGAATGTGGAATGGTTAAAAACCCCGGAATCATTGAATCCTAATTTGTACCGTCTCAGCAGAGAGAGACGGCCTTTTTTTAATGTGACAGCCATATATGTATTTAAAGGAGAGTGTGAGTACTGGCATATCTGTTTTGGAGACGGCAGTGAAAGGGATTACAGGCGGGATGACCTGACCATTGAAAAATCTGTCTTAAGTCAGAAGCAGGCAATGAGTGTGCTTGCATATATAAAACAGATTGCGCAGGTAAGCAATCTCAGGAATGAAGAAACTGGTGAAAATCTACTGACAAAACAATATGAAAAAGTAAATTTTGTAGGTGAGAACATTGTGCTGGCGAAGTATTTAAATCCGGCATTACTTCAAAAGGGCAAAGATAAAAAAGAATGTGGATTTGTACCTATTTTTCCGTTTGGTTGTAATAACAGTCAGTATAAAGCTGTTAAAAATGCGATGGAAAGTCAGATCAGTATTATTCAGGGACCGCCAGGGACCGGTAAGACGCAGACAATATTAAACATAATTGCTAATATTTTGATGCAGGATAAAACAGTGCAGATCGTTTCCAATAACAATGCGGCGACAGAAAATGTATATGAGAAATTATCTTCGCCTCGTTATAATTTGGGATTTATAGCGGCGACATTAGGAAAATCCGATAATAGGAAAAGCTTTGTTGCTAATCAGAATATAAATTATCCTGATTTTACAGCCTGGAAAACAGAGGATGACCTGACAAAATTACAGCAGCAAATAGCAGAACAGTCAACACAGTTAAAATTTGTTTTTGATAAAAAGGAGAAACTGGCCTGCTTAAAACAGGAACTTTCAGGTCTGATTACAGAGCTTGAATATTTTAGGCAATATATTGAGGAATCTGATGTTGATACAGAACTGATAAAGCTAAGCAGAAAATTATCATCAGAGGACTGGATGACGTTATGGCAGGAGAGCCAGCTGATTTCTGAAAAGGAAAAAACAACGGGATTTATATTTAAAATCAAGGCTCTCATAAGATATGGAATAATAAGCTGGAACTTCTATAAACAGGATATTGCCAAAATAATTATAACCTTTCAGGCAATGTATTACTGTGCGAAGCAGGCAGAGCTGTCAGATGAAATTGCTGAGATAGAATCTTACTTGGATAATGTTGATCAAAAGTTGCTCGATAATTTATGTGATGGATCCATGAGACTATTGAAGAATAAATTGGCTGGAAGATATGGGGAAAATGACCATCGCAGAATATTTAGTGAAGATGATTTAAAGAAAGAGCCCTATAGCGTTTTGCAAGAGTATCCAGTTATATTAAGTACAACATTTTCTTCAAGAAATAGTTTGAATGCTGATGTGGTTTACGATTATCTTATTATGGACGAGGCATCACAGGTGGACATAGCAACAGGGGCATTGGCTCTTTCCTGCGCCAGAAATGTTGTGATTGTGGGTGATACGAAACAATTACCCAATGTGATCCCAAGTGAGATGAAGAATACCGTAGATTCTATATTTGACAGCTTTCAGATTAATGAAGGTTATCGATATACAAACAGTTTCCTGCAGTCTGTTTTGGATGTTATGCCAGATGTAACACAGACGTTGTTGCGTGAGCATTACAGATGTCATCCGAAGATAATCAATTTCTGCAATCAGAAATTTTATCGGGGAGAGCTGATTATTATGACCACCGATAGAGGGGAGCAGGATGTGCTCTCGGTAGTTAAAACAGTGGTTGGGAATCATGCACGTGATCATTATAGCCAACGGCAAATCGATGTGATAAAGAATGAAATTCTACCTAAGTATGCGCCTGATCCACAGGAAACGGGAATTATATCACCTTATAAAAATCAGGTAGAAGCATTGCGGAAAGAAATTACAGACATTGATGCTGCTACAGTACATAAGTTTCAAGGGAAAGAGAAAGACAACATTATTATATCTACTGTAGACGATGAAATTTCAGATTTTGCAGATGATCCATATTTAATCAATGTGGCAGTATCGAGAGCAAAAAAGAAGCTGATGCTTGTTGTGACAGGAAATGAACAGCCAAAAGAACGGAATATAACAGATCTGATAGACTATATTCAGTATCACAATTTTGAAGTAACGGAAAGCAAAACCTATTCTGTTTTTGATTATCTTTATACACAGTATACAAAAGAGAGAATAGAATATCTGAAAAAACATAAAAAGATATCAGAATTTGATTCAGAGAATTTGATGTATTCCCTGATTGAAGAAATTATTGCTGATAATAAATATTCATTTTTAGAGGTTGTCTGTCATTTTCCTTTGAGTACCCTGATCAGGGATACGCAATTATTAAATGAGCAGGAAGACAGATATGTAAAGAATTCGTCTACACACCTAGATTTCCTGATATATAATAGAATCAGTAAAAAGCCTGTATTGGCCGTGGAAGTTGATGGATATGAGTATCATAAAAATGGGACAAAGCAGAATCAAAGAGATTTAATGAAGAACCACATCATGGAAGTATATGGTATTCCTTTGCTGAGATTTAAAACAAATGGCAGCGGGGAAAGAGAGAAAATAACAGAGATGCTGGAAAAACAGCTTTAATTAAGATAAGAGGCAGGAACAGAGGTATAGAATGATGAAAAGAAACCTGAAATTGATATCGTTATATATAGCTGCACTATTAGTATTAGCCACAGTCGGCTGCGCCACTAAAGAGAACAAAGAAACAAATAATTCTGCCGCTGCAGAGACAGCAGATCTTTTATATCAGGCAACCGTTTCACCGAATGAACAATATGCAGAATCGGATGAAGATGTCGTATACTATACGGTTGAGGTTTACCAGAATGAGGAAAACGACATCATTGTCAGTGCAGATTCCAATTCAGAGTTTTTTGACAGGATGCAGTACGTGATTCTGTGCAATAAGAAAATTTTGGAAGCTGACATTCAGGTGGAGTGGACGACACTTATGGGGAATCCCAAGCCAGCAAAGGACGATCAGTTAGCGGTAGCACAGGTGACCATATCAGAGAATGGTGAGATCATCAGTCAGAGAAAAATCAACTTTGCCAGAAAAGTGATTGAAGTTATTGCGGATGCAGGCAATTAGAAAGCAGACAATTAAATGAGGGGGACAGGAAATGGCTTTTACACTGGTGATCAACCGTAAAGGATTGTTTGGAAAAGTAAAAAATATCCAGATGGCTGTGCTGTACAATGCAAAGCGCACAGGACGGGGTATCTTTTTTGATGGAAGCAGGATTGCTGACGGACAGGTTACGATCAGCTATAACATTCCGACGACCAAAACAGAGATCCATGACTTCATACAGGTGGCAAGGGAGATAGAGAGGCAGTTTAAGAAGGCTTCTTTCTATTGTACAGAAGAGAAAAGAAATTATACGATTGATGAGCTTGAAAATAAGGAAGAAGCCATGGCAGCATTCAGCCTGGAAAGCCTGCACCGCTTCTGCAATGATCTAGAGATGAAGCAGTGCATTTTGACACTTGCCCTGTATCCATGGTTCATGGAGCCTGAAAAACGGGAATATTATAAGACCTGTCCGGATCTCAATGATTTTGAAGAGACGATTCATGAGCTGCAGGCAGGGGATTTTTACTATGCGAAGCTTTCCCTGATGAAAAATAGAAATGATGGCAAGGTTCTGGCAGTTTATACGCTGACAGATGAATGCGCAAGTATTTTCCCGATGGATGCGAAAGCGTTCCTGAATCTGGATGGCATTCAGGTGGATGAGGGACTGATCAGCTTCTGGATCTATGGAGAGCAGAGGAGAGTGGAAGGTCTTTATCCCTATGATAAGTTTGTCGAGTATATGATGAACCATGGGGCAACGAAATTCGATGCCAGTCATATGAGGATTCCGGGGAATGTTACAAGGGAAGAGATCGATAAGATGATTGCGGGTATAGGCCAGGAATAAAGTGGAATAGTAATTATGATTATTTTTGCATTCTTCCAAGAGCCTGCTCCATTTTGTTGTTCTCGGTCTTTTCCTTTAGCCGGCTGATCGCAACACTGGCTGCAGTACAGGCTGCAAAGGACAGTGCAAAGCCAGCCCAGGCAGACAGGTCATCGATCGGAAACCAATCAAACAGGATGACAAAGATGACAATGGTAAGGATAACGGTTGTGAAAAACAGGATATTCCTGAGAATCAGAGCCAGATTTTGGATCCATCTGTCAGTGAGGAAAGTGATCTGAGCAAGGGAAATGATCACAGCCAGAAAAAAAAGCTGCAGGATCGTTGCGATGGAAAAGCCTTGGCGGCCAAGAGCGAACAGGGAAGAGTATTCTTTTACGCTGTCACCGATTGTTAGTCCAAACAGGACAAAAAGAAGCAGAATGATGCCGAAGGTGGCAAATACCTGACTGATATAAGTAAAGATTGTTTTATTATTTTCCATCATTGAATTCCAAGCCTCCTTCTGAGTTCGTCTGCGTACATGCGGGATACAAGGATCTGTTCTCCATTCTCGAGCGTAACCCGTATCTTGCGGTTAATATCGGCCTTTAAGCTTTTTACTTTCTTCAAGTTCAGGATGCTCTGTTTGCTGGCACGGAAAAAGCCCTGTTCCAACAGCTTCTCTTCCATCTCGTAAAGCCTGAAATCTGATTCGAAGGTGGCATCTTCGGTATAAACGAAGGTGCTGCGTTCTACGGCTTCTATATAAAGAATTTTCTCAGTATCGAGTAGGTGAGTTTCCCCATCTCTTTTCACTGCAATCTGCATATTAAGCATTCTGATCAGAGAAATCAGCTTTTCTGTGTCTGGTGTCAGCCGGGGCGTGTGAATAACGATCGCTGTGTCGGAATATGCCTCGTCCACATCAATTTCTATTTTCATCTATTCCAGTCCTTTTCTTTTATAAATTACAACGTACACACCTGTTATAATGATAGCATTGATCAGAATAATGGCCAATGCTTCTCCGAAAACAGAGGAAGCAAGGCTGGCATCAGGTATATGATCCAGGCAGAGCTTGAGCTGCTGGGTATAAAATATCCGGGCAACCTTACGAATGCTGTCATTAAACATGGAGAGCATCGGTAAAAAGGACAATATCATCATGACCGGCATGGTCAGAGAGGTTGCGGCCATCTGATTCTCTGCAAAGATGCCCACACAGGCACCAGTCAGAATCGAAAGAAGAAAGCCGGCAGCCATGATCAGCATATAAAAAGGAATAGCAGTCAGGGGCAGCCCGGAGGCCATAACACCTGCTCCTGCCATGCAGATCAGAAAAGCATAAGAACCAGTTCCAGCCAGATACTGCCATGGTTTTACATTTGCCATCATAAGCACCCGCAGGGTGTTTTTCTCTTTTTCTTCTGAGATAATAGCGGCCATAGCGGTCAGTGGTGCCATGCCGATGTACATGGTAGAAAACAGCCTTGTAAAAAAGAGTTCCGGCATATCATTCAGGGTAATGGCGTGTTCCATGATCAGGGTCATGACAGGGAAAAGAAGGAACTGGATCAGGACAGTTTTGTTTTTCAGTGTATCCTTCAATTGCTTTTTTAGGATAATGAAAACGTTTCGCATAGATGATTCCTTCCTGTTTCTTTTTCAGGATAAGCTGGTGGATCATTTGCATGGAAGCCGGATCCAGTCCACTTGTAGGTTCATCCAGAAAAAGGATTTCCGGGGAATGTATAAAAGCACGGGCAAGCTTCAGCCTTGCAGTCATACCTTTTGACAGACAGGCAGCAGGCTTTTTCAGAGAATCGGCAAGGCCAACTGCAGCCAGTGCGTCTGCGGTTCTTTGATGAGAAATTTCATAAATATCTGCATAGATATTCAGATTGTCTGCACAGGTCAGCCGTTCATAAAGCCCGAACTGGTCCATCATGATTCCCATTTCTCGTTTATCTTCGCCGGTCAGTGTTTCTACCTTTTTCCCAAAGACAGTGACGGAGCCTTCGTCAGGGGAAAGCTGCCCGGTCAGTATTTTGATGAGGGTTGTTTTGCCGGCACCGGATGGACCAAGAAGGCCGAAGATCTGGCCTTTGGAAATCGAAAAGCTGATATCACTAAGGACAGCTTTCTGTTGAAAGGACTTCTGTAAATGCTGACATTGAATAATGGATTCTGAAGTTGACATGATGTTGCTCCCTCCTGCCCTGCGCTGATATTCTGACGGTAACAGAAAAATCTGCGCAGGGCAATGGGGAGAAACGTAAGCTGCCGATAGGGCGGCATGAGTTGCCGGATATTAGATCGTCCCGTTCTTTTCAGCCTGATCTACCTCACCGGCAATTTTTTCCTTAGAGGATACACCGACAGATAATGTCATATGGAGAGATGGTACATACCTGGATGAATATAAAAACCCTGTTTGGTGTAATGAGAAGGAAAATGTATATTTATTAGATTGTGGCTGCGGATTTAAAAGTGGAAGACTGGCCTGTATCTGTTTAGAGAGTGGGCAAAGATATTATTCAGAGTAATCAGGTAATCCTGGAATAATTGTTGGAGAATGATCATGGGAAGAAATGAAAATATAGCGATATTTAAAGATACAGAAAAGCTATGCAGAACAAATAGAAGAATTAAGGAGTCTCTGGAAAATTCAATTAAGCTGCAGAAGCTTATTTTAGAAGGGGATAAGATCAAAACACCAGAGCTTACCCTATATGATACGGAAGCCAGGGTTCTTGTTTCAAGGAAAAGAACATATGAGGCTGCAGGTCATTACAAAAATCAGAAGGTGGCTGTACATAATTTTGCGTCAGCATCCAATCCGGGTGGCGGAGTAATAAGCGGAGCAGGTGCTCAGGAAGAATGTCTCTGCAGATGTTCAAGCTTATATTTTTGCCTTAATACAGACGCAATGTGGAAAGGATTTTATTATCCGCATAGAAATGCGCATAATCCAATACATAATGATGATATCATTTATACTCCTGCGGTGACCGTATTTAAAACGGATACGGCATTACCCAGACTTATGACGGAAAATGACTGGTTTGATGTCGATGTTATAACATGTGCAGCACCAAATCTTCGATTAAGACCCACAAATAGGTATAATCCGGCTGATGGAGATGCAGTAAGGGTGAGGGATAAAGATCTGTTGTTATTACATGAAAAAAAGTTAAGAAGAATGCTCGATGTTGCTGTCATGGAGGGAACTGAAACTATAATACTTGGTGCTTTTGGATGTGGAGCCTTCTGTAATAATCCGGAGGTAGTTGCACTAGCCAATAAGAATGTGATAAAAGATTATTTACATGCGTTTAAGAACATAGAATATGCGGTTTATTGTAGTCCTGGGGATGATAGAAATTACCGGATTTTTGAAAGAGTTTTGAGACTGGTTTGACTTTAGGGGAGTGATACATGTGGGGAAGATAATAAACGTTCAGGCAGGCAACGATCTGGATATGTTTCAGATATTTAAAAGCTTCGTTCATCAGACAGAGAAGAATGAATTATGATAAAAGAAAAACTGAAGTTTTCAATCTGGTGGGATTGAAGAAAAGATCCGCAGCCTGATCCATCCCATCATTCGTCTCACGTATTCATCTCACCGTTAATTCATTTATTGATATTAAATATTGGATAAGTTATAATAGAGATCATAACTTATGGAGAAATTGAGAAGAATGGAAAAAAGAGAAAGACTGGGAAGCAGACTGGGATTTATCATGCTTTCAGCAGGATGTGCGATCGGTTGTGGAAATGTGTGGAAATTTCCGTGGATGTGCGGACAGAATGGCGGCGGCAGCTTTGTGCTGATTTATATATTGTGCCTGCTGGTACTTGGTCTGCCAACGATGCTCATGGAGCTTACCGTAGGGCGTGCGGCGCAGACGAGTCCGCTATATATGTATGAAAAGCTGGCGCGTTCTGGAAAGAAGAAAAAATGGAAGGCCTGCGGGATACTCTGTCTGATTGGAAATATCGCACTGATCGCCTTTTATTCTGTAGTGACGGGATGGATCATTTACTATTTTGTAAAGTTTCTGACAGGACAGAACAGGGAATTTGGCTTTGAAGCAATGATTGCAGATCCTGCAGTAAATGTAGTATATCTGCTTGTGACAGTGGTGATCGCCTATGTGATCCTGAGCTTTCATCTGCAGGGCGGACTTGAGAGGATCACCAAGTATATGATGCTGGCGCTGATCGTGCTGATGCTGGTACTGGCAGTGCACAGTCTGATGCTGAAAGGAGCGGCAGAAGGACTTTCCTTTTATCTGGTTCCTGATTTTTCAAGGATTACAGGAGCTACGGTGGTAAGTGCCATGAATCAGGCGTTCTTTACACTGTCAGCCGGTATGGGAGGCATGGCGATCTTTGGAAGCTATCTGGAGAAAGACAGATCACTGATGGGAGAATCGATCAATATTATTGCACTGGATACGCTTGTAGCAGTCATTGCCGGTGTGATCATGTTTCCTGCATGTTATACCTATGGACTTGAAGTCAATGCTGGACCAAGTCTTCTGTTTGATACGATGGCAAGTGTGTTTAACAACATGAGCGGTGGCAGATGGTGGGGAACGCTGTTCTTCCTGTTTATGGTATTTGCTGCCATGTCAACGGTGCTTGGGGTATGTGAAAATATCCTGGCTATGATCCGGGAGCTGACCGGCTGGTCCAGACCAAAAGGATGCCTTGTGTGTGGTATAGGTACTTTTCTGATCGCGTTGACAACAGCGCTTGGTTACAGTGTATTCCGGTTCCAGCCCTTTGCTGAAGGAACAGCCTGGCTGGATTTCTGGGATTTTATCGTATCGACCAATGTGATGCCGATCGGAGCACTCATTCTGGCATTGTTCTGCAGCAATAAGCTTGGCTGGGGCTGGGAAAATTTCTTAAGCGAGGCCAATGCAGGAGAGGGAATGAAAGTAAAGGGCTGGATGAAGCCTGTTTTCCGATACTTTGTTCCTGTCGTGATCCTGTTTATCTATATTTATGGAATGATCAACTTCCAGTGGAAATAGCGGGAGCGGCTATTCTACACAGGCAAAGATATATTTCAGATATTTCCTGCCGGCATGCGGATCCAGAACATTAACGATGCTGAGGCTGTAAATATCGGTGCAAAGGTGTTTCCGTTGCTGTTTTGTGAGGGTGGCGATGTCTGCATAGGTTTTGCAGATGTCGCCATCGTTTTCTGTACAGACGGAAACAATGGCATTCCTGGAGGGCAGAGGAAACAGATCATGGTCTGCTTCAGCCTGTGGGGAGTCCTTACCAATCCGGGCAATGCTGAATATATTGTTGTAGACATAACAGCTGTTCAGAAAATCAGAGGAGCCAATAGAGGCGCCCATGGGAAAGGGCTGGATAGCAGATGCTGTACAGGACTCCAGGTGACGCCGGATATCGGAGGCAATTTCTCCTGAGGAGGTAGCCGGTGTGGACAGTACCGGAGTCAGCTTCAGGAAGATATCCTCAGGAAAGGTGTAAAGGATGGGATGACCGATATCGTTGACCCGCATCTGCTTCAGGATTTTTCTGGTATTGGAGATCAGGCTGAGCTTCTGATCGATCTGCAGCTTCAGCTGAAGAAGGGAATCGTACTGCTGGTCAACAAATTCGTCAAAGCGGATTTCCTCGCCGCTTAGCAGATAGGTACGGATATCGGCAGCAGAGCAGTCAAGGCTGCGGAAGGTTTTGATGAAGTAATAGGAGCTTAACTGGGAATAGCTGTAATAGTGATATCCATTTTCCTTGTTTTGATAAGGAACAAGAATTCCCTGCTTTTCATAATAGCGCAGGGTATCTCTGGTAGTCTGGCACATGCGTGCAAATTCTCCGGCAGTGATGCAGTATTCGCTGTGGGAGCTTGTGGAAGGTATATCTGATGTCATAATAAAGAAATCTCACTTTCTGTAAAATTCTGTACTGAAAGACAGCGGCTTGACATGGGGGTTACACCCAGGTTTATTCTAGCACAGAAAGATAAGAAGTGACAGAATTCCAGGGAGGTTTCTTATGAATATTTTAAAAAAGATATACTGCAGGATTTTTCAGAAATGTTTTCATGTGGCAATTCCGCTGCTGCCATACAGGGAGCCGGAGCTGATCCGGGGATTTACTGGTGTACCAGGGGTGCTGGCAGAAAAGAAAATCAGCCGTGTCATGTTGGTGACAGATCCGGGGGTATATGGCCTTGGACTGACAGAGCCGCTGGAAGATCTTCTGAAGGCAGCAGGTATTTTTGTAAGTGTGTATAAGGATACGGTAGCCAATCCGACTTCTGCCAATGTAGAGGAAGCCCGCAGACAGTATCTGCAGGATCAGTGTCAGGGACTCATTGCCTTTGGCGGAGGGTCTTCCATGGACTGTGCCAAGGGAATTGGGGCAAGGCTTGCAAGACCGGGAAAGTCACTGGCAAAGATGGAAGGGATCCTGAAGGTGATGCGAAGGCTTCCTCTTCTGATCGCCATTCCCACAACTGCAGGTACAGGCAGTGAAACAACACTGGCAGCAGTGATCACGGACGCAGACACCCACCACAAATATGCGATCAATGACTTTTTCCTGATCCCTGATTATGCAGTGCTGGAGCCGGAGATTACAGCGGGACTGCCACCGCAGCTTACAGCAACGACCGGAATGGATGCACTGACACATGCGGTGGAAGCCTATATTGGACGTTCAACCACCAGACAGACAAGGGATGCTGCCGTACTTGCCATCTGCCTTATTTTTGAGAATCTGGAAAGGGCTTACAGGGACGGAAAGGATCTGGATGCCAGAGCCTGTATGCTGAAGGCCTCCTATCTTGCGGGAACGGCCTTTACCAAGAGCTATGTTGGCTATGTACATGCTGTAGCGCACAGCCTTGGCGGGCGCTATGGAATTGCCCATGGACTGGCAAATGCGGTGCTGCTGCCCATCGTCCTTCGGGAGTATGGAGCAAGCGTATATGGAAAGCTGGCAAGACTTGCAAGGCTTACAGGCATCTCATCTGCAGCATCTGACAAAGAGGCTGCGGAAAGCTTTATTGAGCACATCCAGAAGATGAATGATGACATGAAGATCCCGGGAACACTGCAGGGAATCAGAAAGGAAGACATTCCCACGCTGGCGGCGTATGCGAACCATGAGGGCAATCCCCTTTATCCGGTGCCGGTATTGTGGAATGCCGGTGAGCTTGAACGGATTTATCATCTTGTACAGGAGGAACAGAAGCGTGACAGAACAGGAAATCAGACAGATTCTGGAAAAGCAGCATAGGCTTTTCCAGGAAGGAGCAACATTGCCGGTTTCTTTCCGGCTTTCCCAGCTTCAGAAGCTGAAGGATGGAATCCGGCGTTATGAGGAAAAGCTGGATCAGGCGCTTGAGGCAGATCTTGGCAAGAGCCGTATGGAAAGCTATATGTGTGAGATAGGCCTGACGCTGTCTGAGCTGACATGGATGCAGAAGCATCTGCGGAGCCTCGTGAGGGAAAAAAGAGTGGCAACACCTCTTGCGCAGTTTGCAGCAAGGAGCTTCCGGTCACCTTCGCCTTATGGTACGGTGCTGATCATGAGCCCCTGGAACTATCCTGTGCTGCTTACACTGGAACCGCTGATCGACGCCATTGCGGCAGGGAATACAGTGGTCATAAAGCCAAGTGCTTATGCGGAGCATACCAGTGCAGTGCTTAAAGAAATGCTGAAGGAGTGCTTTCCATCGGAGTATGTAGCGGTGGTGACAGGAGGAAGGGCAGAAAATAAGGCACTGCTGGAGCAACGGTTTGATAAGATCTTTTTCACGGGAGGTAAGACAGTAGGACGTGAGGTGCTCCGTCATGCAGCAGAATATCTGACACCGGTGACATTGGAACTTGGAGGGAAAAGCCCCTGTATCGTTGACAAAAGTGCGAAAATTCCGCTTGCGGCGAAGCGGATCGTGTTTGGTAAATATCTGAACTGTGGGCAGACCTGTGTGGCACCTGACTATATTTTGTGCGACCGTACGGTTTATGCTGAACTGATTTTAGCACTGCAAAAGGAGATCACAACACAGTTTGGGGAGGATCCCCTGAAAAATCCAGATTACGGAAAGATCATTAACCGGAAGCATTATGACCGGATCATGGGACTGATCGATCCTGATAAGGTGGTATGTGGAGGCTGTGGTGACGGACAGAGTCTCCGGATAGCGCCAACGATCATGAAAAATGTGACTTTCAGTGATACAGTGATGGGGGAAGAGATATTCGGACCGGTTCTGCCTATCTTGACCTATGATACGCTGGAGGAAGCAATCGACATTGTGGAAGAACATCCACATCCATTAGCGCTGTATCTATTCAGTGAGGATAAAGGGGCACAGAAAAAGGTTCTGGAGCTGTGCCATTTTGGCGGTGGCTGTATTAATGACACGATCATACATCTGGCTACCAGTGCCATGCCCTTTGGAGGAGTTGGTGAAAGCGGTATGGGCGGCTATCATGGAAAGACCGGGTTTGAGACCTTCAGCCATTTCCGCAGTATCGTGGACAAAAAGTCATGGATGGATCTGCCAATCCGGTATCAGAGGTACAGCAGGATGAAGGAAAGGCTGCTGCGGGTGTTTCTCAGATAAAGAAAAAGGTATTTATATTTCCTGGTTGCGTAAGAGAAAATGAATGTTATACTATTGATATAGTGTATGGGATTTTAGAATTTGTTTGCTGTAGTTCCGGGTATCAGAGGTATGGGTATCTGGTAGGTTTTCTTTTGATGACGTGATGAGAACATGAAAAGAAAGCGGGGTATAAAGATTGGAATTACAGGAAAAGGTAAGAAGAGTACAGGAATTCAGACTTATGGATGATGTATTCTTCGAAGTATTTGCGAAGGATATTCCTGCATGTCAGGAAATCCTGAGAACGATTCTGGAAGATGATAGGCTGATCGTAGAAGAGGTGATCGTACAGAGCAGTGAGAGAAATCTGTATGGTCGCTCTGTCAGGCTGGATGCGCTTTGCACACTGGGAAATGGCAGCAAGTGCAATATTGAAGTGCAGAGATCTGATCGTGACAACCACATGAAAAGGGCCAGATTTAATGCGTCTGTTATCACGACCAGATCAGCTGAACCGGGAGAAAGATTTCAGGATGTACTGGAGCTTTACATCGTGTACATTTCGGAGTTTGATTTTCTGGGAGGAGGTCTGACTACTTATCATGTGGATAAGACGATCCGTGAAAATGGAATGATTGTAGATGATGGACTTCATGAGATTTTTGTGAATACAGTAATTAAGGATGGAAGCAGGATTTCAGATCTGATGTCCTGTTTTTCATCTAAGGATGTTAATACTGCGGAATTTCCGGCAGTAACAAAAAGGTTCAGGGAGCTGAAAAGTGAAGGAGGTGCATCTGCTGTGTGTGAAGTTATGGAGAAATATCTGGAAGAAGCGAGAATAGAAGCAAGTGCTGAAGCAAAGAAATCAGAAAGAATTCAGGCGATTCGAAACATGATTGAACTGGAAGTTCCTAGGGAGAAAATCTTAAAAAAGTATTCTCTTGAAGAATACCAGGAGGCAGAGGCATCATTAGCAACAACACTATAAACGGATATATATAATCCGAGAGACGCTTGTCAGTAGGCAGGCGTCTTTTTCGTCTGAGAAATAATAAAATGTATACATTAGGTTCAAAAAATTATATAATGACAATGCTACATATAATGTGATAAAGAACTTATTACAGAGGATATATTATGAAAGAAACAAAAACAAATTATAAAATTTTATTATGTACCTGTATAATAAATGTATTTATGGCTCTATCCTTAAACAATTTTGTTTCATCAGATGTATTTTTGCCAGCTCTATTTTTATATTTTATTTCAAATTTTATGACATTCTTTGAGAAATCATACAATTATAAGTTTATTGCATCCAAGTATGAAAAGTATGTGTCATATACTTGCTGTATAGTATGTGGTGGGATATCATGTCTTTATACCGCTCATGCGCTTCAGATGGTTGAAATTGTTTTCTTTAAAGTAGAGGATAATTATAGAATTTTACTTCAAGGAATGCCAAATACATTTTTAAGTTTTAAATCTGTAGATATTACAGGAATAATAATTATATGTATTTTATTTATACCATTAGCCAGTGTATTGCTTTGTATTATCCCGTTTCTCCATGAACAAGGATTTTCTAAGCAGGACATAGAGAATATATTAAAAAACATAAATGTATACTAGTAGAGAGTATTGGCATGGCAGGAATTGCCGGAGGGGGTGGCGTGATTTATTGTTATATTAAATCGGTAAATGAACATAGCATATATGGAGTTCCTCAATATTGGAAGTATTTTACTGTATGCTTTATCGTTATATTCTTATTTTCATTATTTATAATAATAAAAAGATACAAAAGGGGGATATGATATGTCAATTCCAAAGTATGATCAAATGTATCGGTCATTTCTTAAGAGTTTAGAGGATGGAAAGGTGCATCCATATATTGATGCCAAAAGGCAGGTAATCAAAGATTTTAAACTGTCTGAAGAAGATGTTTCGGAAATGCTGGAAAACGGAAAACAGACCCTGTTCAATAATCGGATTGGATGGTGCAGAACCTATTTAAAGAAAGCAACCTTAATTGATAGTCCGTCTAGGGCTCACTTTATTCTGACATCTGCAGGTAGGAAGGAGTTGGAAGCAGGAGAAAATATTACGAACGAAATCCTAAAGAGATATCCATCTTTTGTGGAGTTTCTAAATGGAGAATCCAGTTGTGAAAAGGATAAAGGAGTTAAGGAACTTAGTGATGAAACGCCACAGGAAATATTGGAACGTGTACAAAGGGAATTAGATACGGTTTTAAAGGATGAGATTTTGGAACGGATACATCGGAATCCACCGGATTTTTTTGAACATTTGGTTGTTGGATTGATGGAAAAGATGGGATATGGAAGAGGGAAAGTAACGTAAAAGACACGGGATGAGGGAATTGATGGAGTTGTTTACCAAGATAAATTAGGTTTTGATGTTATTTACATTCAGGCTAAACGATATGATCCAAAGAAGATAGTTGGTAGTCCAGAGGTGAGACAATTTTATGGGGCAATGCCTGAGAAAAATGCCAAAGGAATGTTTATAACGACAGCGCAGTATTCAAAAGATGCAAAGCAATATGCAGAACAAAGGCATATTATTTTAATTGATGGGGCTAGACTGGCGCAACTTATGATTGAGTATGAATATGGGGTAAGTACTCAGTGCATATACAAGATTAAGAAGATAGATACTGATTTTTATGAGGAAGTTGATCAGGATATTGTTTAAATGTCTGATGTAATGAGGTTTCGATGATGCACACCTTTACCAATACTGAATTCACCAGGTCCATGAAAAAAACGCATACGATTTATATGCCTGAGATGCTGCACTATCACAATGAGCTGTTATGTGCAGCATTTGCTTTTGGAGGGTATAAACTGGCAGTGGTGCCGGAGCAGGAACACATCTGCTATGAGACGCAGAGTCTTGTGAATAAGGATTACTGTACCTGCGCCATTGGGATCATTGGAAATCTTCTTACCTTTGTGAAGAGTGATGACTGTGACAGGGAGCATATTGCATTTCTGGAGCCGCAGGCAGGCGGTGCCTGCCGGGCAGGAAATTATTATAACCTGATCATAGAATGTCTGCATAAGCTGGGATATGGGCAGATCCCTGTACTGAGTCTGAATGCGCATGGTCTGGAACAGCATAGTGGATTTCGGATTAATGGACGGATGCTTTTAGGAGCCATTGCGGCTGTGTGCTACAGTGATCTTCTGATGGATCTGACTCAGCAGATCAGACCCTATGAAAAAAATGCCGGTGAGACAGAAGGGCTGCGACAGCAGTGGTTACAAAGACTGACGGAAGAGATCAGGCATGGAAGGCATCTGTTTTACAGGAAAAAGGTATATCATGAGATTGTGGAAAGCTTTGGGAGGATTCCGGTGGACAGGGGACAGGCAAAGAAAAAGGTTGGTGTCGTCGGGGAGATCTATATTAAGTGCTCTCCTGTCGGGAACCGTCATCTGGAGGACTATTTGCAGAAAAACGGCTGTGATTACAGGATGGGTGGTTTCGTTAATTATTGCATTTATGTGGTGTACAGTGAGATGAAAAGTCTGGAACTGGGACATCAGAGCAGACTGGAAGCAGCAGGATATCAGAAGGTGCTGCAGTTTCTGTATTATGTGCAGAAGGAGATCGCAGAGGCGTTGGAGCAGGCAGGTTTTCTGCATGACAGAAGCTTTCAGGAGCTGATTGCAGAAAAGAAAGATATTTTAAGTGATTATTACAATATCGGAGATGGCTGGTTAATGACAGCTGAAATCATAGATCTGATCAAAAAAGGGTATGATAAGATTCTGGTGGTACATCCCTTTGGCTGCCTTATCAGCCATGTGGGTGGACGGGGCGTACTGAAAGCGTTGCATGAACGGTTCCCGGAAGCGAAGATCACATCCATTGAATATGACTATGACCAGTCAGATACCCTGCGGGAGAGCAGGGTACTGCTGGCGATAGAGTAAACATTATTCAGAACCCCATTCGCAAAACCGCAGTTTCACCGCTTTCCTTATGCTCATGTGGTTATTTCACCATATCAGAATAAAAACGGGATCCGGATCAGGAAAGCGAAAAGCCATGCCAGAACACACTGGGTGATCACGACGGTAATGGCCCATTTCCTGCCAAGCTCCCGGCGGATAGAGGCGATCGCAGCCACGCAGGGTGTATAAAGCAGGCAGAAAACAAGGAGGCTCGCTGCCGATAAGGGGGTCAGCACTGCCTGCAGCGCTTCGGTAGAGCCAAAGAGTACGGACAGGGTGGCCACTACGCTTTCCTTTGCCATGAAGCCGGTGATCAGGGCGGTGGAGATCCGGAAATCTCCAAATCCAAGGGGCCTGAAGATGGGTGCGATCAGGCCGGCAACGGATGCCAGCATGCTGTCAGCGGAATCGGTGACAAGGTTCAGCTTCAGATCAAAGGACTGCAGGAACCAGATCACGATCGTGGCAACAAAGATCACGGTAAATGCTCTCTGGAGGAAATCCTTGGCCTTTTCCCAGAGAAGCTGTCCTACATTTTTCATACCGGGCAGCCGGTAGTTGGGAAGTTCCATGACAAAGGGTACGGCCTCTCCTTTGAACAGAGTGCCCTTCAGAAGGAGAGCTGTCAGGATGCCGACCAGAATGCCGCCAAAATAAAGGGCGATCATAACAAGCGTACTGTACTTTGGAAAGAAAGCTACCGCAAAGAAGCTGTAGATCGGCAGCTTTGCGGAGCAGCTCATAAAGGGTGTCAAAAGGATCGTCATCTTACGGTCACGCTCGGAAGGAAGCGTACGGCTTGCCATGACACCGGGGACGGTACAGCCAAACCCTACCAGCATTGGTACGATACTCCGGCCGGAAAGCCCGATCTTCCGCAGGAGCTTATCCATAACAAAGGCAACTCTTGCCATATAACCGCTGTCTTCCAGAAGAGAAAGGAAGAAAAACAGGGTGACGATGACAGGCAGGAAGCTTAAAACACTTCCGACACCGTTAAATATGCCGTCAATGATCAGTGAATGGAGTGCTTCATTTACATTTGCGGCGGTCAGGGCATGGTCTGTCAGTACTGTCAGTGCATTGATGCCAAGATCCAGAAGATCTGACAGAGCAGCACCGATCACACCGAAGGTCAGGAAAAAGACCAGTGCCATGATGGCAATAAAGCATGGGATCGCAGTATAACGGCCGGTAAGGATGCGGTCGATCCGCCCGCTTCGCAGATGCTCCTTGCTCTCCTTTGGCTTGACAACGGCACTGTTGCAGATCTTTTCAATAAAGGTAAAGCGCATATCGGCAATGGCTGCGGCACGGTCAAGACCACGTTCTGCTTCCATCTGGATAATGATATGCTCCAGTGTTTCCTTTTCATTTTCATCAAGCTCAAGCTGCTCCAGGATCAGATGATCCCCCTCTGCCAGCTTGGCGGCTGCAAAACGGACGGGTATGCCTGCATTCTTCGCATGATCCTCGATCAGGTGCATGATTCCATGAAGGCAGCGGTGAACAGCACCGCCATGATCATCAGCATCACAGAAGTCCTGTCTGCCGGGACATTCCTGATATTTGGCTACATGCATGGCGTGGGAGATCAGCTCCCCGATTCCTTCATTTTTGGCAGCAGAAATGGGGACAACAGGAATCCCAAGCTGGGCTTCCATTTCGTTGACCAGAATGGAGCCGCCGTTTTCCCTGACCTCATCCATCATGTTGAGGGCAAGTACCATCGGGATATCCAGCTCCATCAGCTGCATGGTAAGATACAGATTCCGTTCGATATTCGTTGCGTCAACGATGTTGATGATACCCTTTGGGTGCTCGTTCAGGACAAAATTCCTGGTAACGATCTCCTCGCTGGAATAGGGGGACATGGAGTAAATGCCGGGAAGGTCAGTCACAAGAGTGTTCTTTTCTCCGCGGATCGCTCCATCCTTTCTGTCTACGGTTACACCGGGGAAATTACCAACATGCTGGTTGGAGCCGGTAAGCTGATTGAAAAGTGTTGTTTTGCCACAGTTCTGGTTGCCAGCCAGTGCAAAGGTAAGCAGGGTATCCTCCGGCAGAGGATTTTCATCATTTTTATCATGGAACCGTCCGCCTTCACCAAGACCGGGGTGCGGCATGACTTTTTTGTCAAAGGAAGGATCCGGCGTCCCGGACAGGGAAATGGCATCCCGGATAGAATCTATTTCTATTTTTTCTGCGTCGGAAAGCCGCAGGGTAAGCTCATAGCTGTGGATCCGTACTTCTACAGGATCACCCATAGGTGCATATTTTACCATGGTGATATCCGCTTTCGGGATAATTCCCATGTCAAGGAAATGCTGGCGCAGGGCACCTTCCCCGCCAACAGAAAGAATCGTGGCACTTTTGCCGATCGGCAGTTCTTTTAAAGTCATCTTCTGTACCTCCATGCCTTTTGTTCTGACGTAAGTATAGAACCATGGCGGTTCGCCGGTCAATGATTATTGAGAATATTTATCAAATAATATAGAATGGAATGGTATATAATGAACAGGTACAGGAGGTAAGAATATGGCATGTACAACAGTATTAGTGGGCAAAAAGGCATCCTATGACGGATCCACCATGATTGCCCGTAATGACGATTCAGGCTCCGGGCATTTTACCCCGAAGAAGTTCACGGTGGTGAAGCCAGAGGAGCAGAAGAGAACCTATGAGTCAGTGATCTCTCATGTAAAGATAGAGCTTCCGGACAATCCCATGCGTTACACGGCAATGCCAAATGCCCTGGAGGGAGAGGGGATCTGGGCTGCCAGCGGTGTGAATGAGGCCGGTGTTGGCATGACAGCGACAGAAACGATCACAGCGAACGCAAGAGTTCTCGGAGCCGACCCGTTAGTTGTTTATGAGCCGGCAGCTGACGGCAGGGAAGAGAAAGCCGGCGGCATCGGGGAAGAGGATATCGTTTATCTGACCCTTCCCTATATTCATTCTGCAAGAGAAGGCGTGCAGAGGCTTGGCAGCCTGCTGGAGCAGTATGGTACCTATGAAATGAACGGTATCGCTTTTCAGGATAAGGACGAGATCTGGTGGTTTGAAACCATTGGCGGACATCACTGGATGGCAAGAAGAGTGCCGGATGATGTCTATGTGGTGATGCCAAACCAGCTCGGACTTGACAGTCTGGATCTACAGGATGCACTTTCGACGGGAAAGGAATACCTTTGCTCCTCCGATATGAAGGAGTTTATCGAAAAGCATCATCTGGATCTTTCAAAGGATGGCATCCTGAACCCGAGAGATGCCTTTGGCACCCACGATGATTCAGACCATGTATATAATACACCACGCGCATGGTTTATGCTGAAGTACATGAATCCACACAGTTTTAAGTGGGAGGGACCGGATGCGCAGTATACCCCGCTGTCAGATGATCTGCCCTGGTGCATGGTGCCGGAGAAAAAGGTGACACCGGAGGATGTAAAGTACCTGTTATCCTCACATTATCAGGGAACTGAATACGATCCCTATGCAGCTTACGGAGAAAAGTCCATGCGCGGCGCTTTCCGGTCGATCGGCATTAACCGGAATGATTTCATGGCACTGATCCAGATGAGACCGGATGAGGAAAGGGATACGCAGGCTATTGAATGGGTGGCATATGCATCCAATGCCTTTAATGTAATGGTTCCCTTTTATACAGAGGTGACGAAGACGCCGGATTATCTTTCCGGAACAGCGAAGGAAGTGTCAACAGACAATTTCTACTGGGTAAGCCGCATGATCGCGGCCATGGCAGATGCGTCCTATCATAAATCTGTTTTCCATGTGGAGCGGTATCAGGAGAATGTGGCAGCAAAAAGCCATGAGCTTCTGAATCATTATGATGCGTTGCTGAAGGAAGAAAAAGATGCCGGCAGGCGTCTTGCTCTCAGGGAAGAGGCCAATGAAGCTGTGGCAGCCATGGTGAAGAAAGCGGCAGCAGATACGCTTGATAAGGTACTGTATGAACTGAGTAATGACATGAAGAATGCTTATTCCAGATCGGATGCTTAATGAAATCAAATCAGAACAGAAGTGAGGAAGGGACTGCCCTTTCCCTGCGGTAAAGCGGGGAGGGCGGTTCTTTTTTTCTGTCACAGAAAAAACAGGGAAACGGTTTCGTGAAAGTTTCACAAATATTGAGGGAAACAAAAGGAAACTGCAAAAACCATGTAAAAAACATACAAAATTTGAATACAATATTTGGCAAAAACAGATAAAAACAAAGGAAAACGGTTACCCAAAAACAAATTGACCGTCCGAAAAGATCAACGTTATAATCAGAATAACCAAAAGGAAAGTGCACTTCTGACAGGAAATAAGGAAAGAAAAGAGAGAGGATATTATGGGTAAGTATTTGAAGAGAATAGGAACGTTTTTTACCATGCTGCTCATGCTCACTGCTCTATGGTCCATGACAGCAATGGCAGCAACAGATACAGACAGAAATGCATTTTACGTACAGGTTCCGGCAGACTGGGAAAGCCCGTGCGTATGGGCATGGGACAGTGACGGAAACAACGCTTTTGAAGCGTGGCCGGGAGAAGAAATGGAAGCAGATCCGGAAAATGAAGGATGGTATTATATCTGGCTTCCTTCCTTTGCCAATCATGTGATCGTAAATGCCAATGATGGCAGCGTCCAGACAGAAGAACAGATTTTGGACAGCAATGCTGCATGGATGACAGTGAAGGCAGCGGATACGGTGGAAGTAACCTATGAGAAGCAGACAAGTGGAGAAGCACCCACCTATACAGAAAAGTTTACAGTACATGCCAAAGTAGATGAGAGCTGGGAAAATCCGTGTCTGTGGGCATGGTCAGCACCGGATGGAACCAATGCCTTTGAAGCATGGCCGGGAAAAGCCATGAAGGCCGGAGAAGATGGATGGTACACAGCCAAGGCTCCTGTTTTTGTAAACTCTGTGATCATTAACGGCAATGAAGGAAGTGTTCAGACAGAAGATATTTCTATTGATCCGGCAGAGGTCTGGATCACAGTAGAGGCAGACGGAACGTATGATTTCAGCTATACAGATCCGGATAAGGCAGCAGTAGCTGATATCACGGTTCACGTATCAGCACCGGCAGACTGGGAAAGCCCGTGTCTGTGGGCATGGTCGGCACCGGATGGAACCAACGCCTTTGCATCCTGGCCGGGAGAAGCCCTGGAAGAGGGAGAGAACGGCTGGCTTCAGAAAACAGTGCCTGGCTGGATCAATTCTGTGATCGTCAATGGAAATGAGGGCGGCGTCCAGACAACCGATATTTCTGTGGAAAGCGGAAAGGATATCTGGCTTGTGATAAACGGACCTGAAGATTATACCGTTTCCTATGAGGAGCCGGAGGTGGCAGCAGAAACAGAAGCAGATACTGCCGCAGAGGAAGTGACTGAAGCTGAAACGGCAGAAGAAGCGGAAGCTGTGGAAGAAACAAAGGAAAAGAGCAGTCCGGCAGGACCCATTGCGGCAGTAGTCATAGTAGTTGCAGCAGGAGCAGGAATTGGAATTGCAGCAAAGAAGAAAAAAGCGGGTAAGTAATATGAAAAGAAAAGGAAAGAGCAGGGCAGGTGCTCTGGCAATGGCGGCAAGCCTTACACTTGGTATGCTGACAGGCTGCGGTACGCAGCCTGCCGCAGAGGAAAGCGGTGAAGTGACCATTACTATATGGCATGACAAGGAAGAAGCAGTGACCCAGGTACTGGAAAATGCCCTGTCAGAGTTAGAGCCGGAGATCCATGTGGTTCTGGAAAAGAAAAGTGATCTGACAGAAGCACTGAAAATGGTTGGAAATGATCCCAAGGCAGCACCGGATATGTATCTGTTTGCCCATGATAAGATCGGGGTATATGCAGAAATGGGAATTCTTGCACCCATTACGGATATCATTCCGGAGGAAGAGCTTGCCGCATATATGGACAATACCATAGAGGCAGCTACCTATAAGGGGACTGTTTATCAGCTTCCGATCTATTATGAAACGCTGCTGTTCATGTATAACCGTCTTTATATGAGTGATGAGGAGATGCCGGCAACGACAGAGGAGCTTTATGCCTATATGCAGGAAAATACAAAGGGTGGACACTATGGCTTTGTGGAGCAGCACAGCACACCTTATTATGCAGCGGGCTGGATCAATGGCTTTGGCGGTTATCTTTTGAATGATCAGGGAGAACCGGGACTGAACAGTCCAGAAACAGAGGAAGCCCTTACCTATCATAAAAAGTTTGCAGAGCTCATGCCGGGAGAAACAGAATATGCAACGGTGAACACTTTGTTTAAGGAAGGAATGGCGCATGCTACGATCGCAGGTCCATGGCTGATCCCGACGGTACGGGAAAGTGGTATGGATGTAGGAATCGCACCAATGCCGGTGATCGACGAGACAGGAACTCCGATTTCTCCTTATATGGGAGTACAGGGTATTCAGGTACTGAGGAATGCAGCGGAAAAGAAGCCGGAGGCAGTGGAAAAGGTGCTGCGGGCGCTGATGAGTGATGAGCTTTTAATCGATCTTGCGAAGGCCAGCGGATGTGCACCTGCCAGGGAGTCCTGCTATGAACAGGAGAACATCACCAGTGATGAAGTGGTCATGGCGATGAAGGAAACAGCGGAAAATGCAGTGCCGATGCCGAACCTGCCGGAAATGGATGTCATGTGGACGGTAACAGGTACGCTTCTGACAGATGTGAATATGAGTGGCAAGGATGTAGCAGAAAGTGCAGACAGGGCACAGGAAGAAGCTCTGCAGCTCATTGAAAATATGAAGTAACGCAGACAACGGGAAGCACTGAAAAGAAATTCAGGGGAAACAGAACATGAAAAAGCAGCAATACACAGACAGGGAGAAAAGGAAGATCAGGAGAGACGCACTCTCAGCATACGGGCAGTCACTGCCATCACTCCTGCTGATCCTGCTGATCGTTATTTTTCCTATTATATATACAGGGTATATTTCTCTGACGAATATGAATGTATATCACTGGAATAACTATGAACTGATCGGTCTGGAAAATTATAAGGATGCCCTGCTTGTTTTTGACAACGGCTTTCTTACAGCATTGTTTGTAACAATACTCTGGACTATCGTGAACATGGTGCTCCAGCTTGTGATCGCCTATGGGATTGCCATGCTGCTGAACACGAAGGGACTCCGGCTGCGGAATGTATACCGGACGCTTCTGATCTTTCCGTGGGCGATGCCCGGTTATGTGTCGATCCTGCTGTGGAAAACAGGTATGTACAATTCACAGTTCGGTCTGCTGAACCAGTGGATCCAGAAGCTGGGAGGGGAGCCGGTACGGTGGCTTGGCAGCAATATACCTGCATTTATCAGCTGTACCGTAGTGAATCTCTGGCTGGCACTGCCCTTTATGATCACGATTATAGACGGTGCCCTGCAGAGTCTTGATAAGAGCTTTTATGAAAGTGCAGTTCTGGACGGGGCGACCTGGCTGGAGCAGACACGGTATATTACCATACCCATGATAAAGCCGATCATAGCGCCCTCTGTCCTGATCACAACGTTCACAACCTTCAAGCAGTTTGATATCATTTATCTGCTGACACAGCAGGTAGGGGCAAAAACAGGGGCGGATATCCATACGATTCTGACCTATGCCTATGAAAAGGCGTTCATTACCAACAATTATGGCTACAGCTCGGCGATTTCCATTCTGATTTTTGGAATGCTGCTCGTGTTTTCCATGCTGACAAGTGCAAAGAGCAGGGAGGAAGTATAAGTGAGTAAGAAGAATAAACAGCGGATCCGTCTTATTATCGTCAATCTGTTCTTTATACTGGTCTGCTTTGGGGTACTGATCCCGATCCTGTATGCGTTTTCGGTATCCCTGAATGCAGAAAACAGTCTGCTGGGTGCCAATTTCTCCTTTTTGCCAAAGAGGATGACTCTGCAGAATTATAAGGCAGTATTTACGGAGAAGCCGATCCTGCTCTGGTTCAGAAACAGCATGATACTGGCGGGGACAACACTTGTGATCTCACTGGGAACGGGAATTCCGGCGGCATATGCCTTTTCCAGAAAGCGGTTTCCGGGAAGAAAGCTGATCTTAAAGATTCTGATCCTTTTATATGCATTTCCGTCACTGCTTTCCATGATGGCGCTGTATAAGCTGTTAAGTCCCATGGGGCTGATCAATACAAAGACAGGGCTGATCATTGTTTACACTGGAACGATGGCGGTATTTGCCCTGTGGAATATGAAGGGTTATTTTGATACGATCCCGGTTGAGATCGAGGAGGCAGCCAGAATTGACGGGGCAACGCAGTTCCGGCTTGTGACAGGGATCGTGCTTCCGCTTGCGAAGCCGACCATTGCGGTGACAGCCATGATGATCCTGGTCTATGTATGGAATGAATATATTTTTGCAATTAATTTTATGACAGGCTCTGATACCTATACACTGGCAGCAGGATTATATTCCCTGCAGGCAACGGAAATGAGCGGAAGCTGGCCGGTATTCTCGGCGGCATCCCTGGTTGTTTCCCTGCCGATCCTGATCGTATTCTTTGCACTGCAGAAAAATATGACAACAGGACTGACCTCCGGTGGTGTGAAGGGTTAGGGTAGAAATGAGGATATATGAACAGAAGTGCAGTATTGCATATTCCTATGTCACAGTATGCATATGGGATAGATGAAAAACACGTAATGATCCGCCTGCGTGCCGGACGGGGTGACCTGAAGACCTGCAGACTGTATTATGGGGACCGGGCCTGCAGACTGACGCCGGTATTGTTTACCGCTAAGGAAATGCAGGTGGAAGCCAGAACGGAGGAATTTGACTACTGGCAGGTGGAACTTACCGATCCTTACAGGAGACTCTGCTATTATTTCCTGCTGGATGACGGAAACGAGCAGAGCCTGTATTATGGGGATCGGTTTACCAAAGAAACGGTGGACGACAGATCGGAGTATTACCAGCTGCCGTTTAATCACCGGGCAGATATCGTGGCGCCGCCGCAGTGGGTACAGGATACCGTGATCTATAATATTTTTCCGGACAGCTTTGCCACCGGGCACCGTTTTATCAGCGGAATGGAAACGGAGAGGGACTATGGACAGGAAAAGGTTCATGGAAAGCTTGGAGGAACCATAAAGGGGATCACAGAAAACATAGATTATCTGACGGAGCTTGGTGTCAATGCCATTTATATCAATCCGATCTTTGCAGCAGGGGAATATCATAAATATGATCTGGTGGATTACTATCATATCGATCCCTGCTTTGGTACGGATGAAGAGTTCGGGGAACTGGTGCAGCACTGCCATGAAAAAGGGATCCGTGTTATCATTGATGGTGTCTTCAATCATTGTGGATGGCACTTCATGGCTTTCAATGATGTTGTGGAAAAAGGAGAAGCATCTGACTATAAGGACTGGTTTTACCGGCTGGAATATCCGGTGGTACGTCCTGAGGATCCGGAAACCTATCCGGGCTATGAGTGCTTTGGCTATGAGCGGATGATGCCAAAGCTTGCACTCGATCAGGAAGAGGCAGCAGATTATTTCTGTCAGGTGGGACAGTACTGGATCGAGAGGTATAACATTGACGGCTGGCGGCTTGACGTGGCCAGTGAGATCAATGACGGCTTCTGGAGAAAATTCAGGGCGGCTGTCAAAAAATGTAAAAAGGATGCTGTGCTGATCGGAGAGGTCTGGGAAAGTGCGGGACACTGGCTGGATGGAACCATGTTTGATTCGACCATGAATTATGATTTCCGGAAGCACTGTAAGAGGTTCTTTGCAGAGGAAACAGCGGATGCCCTGGAGTTTGACAGCCGGGTGACAGATATGCGGATGAGGTATCGGAAGCAGACTGTTTTTTCTCAGTTAAATCTGTTGGACAGTCATGATGTGAGCCGGTTTCTTTCCCTCTGTAAGAACGTAAGGAGCTTCCGGCTGGCAGTGATCTTCCAGATGACCTTCCCGGGAATGCCGTCCGTATTTTATGGGGATGAGGCAGGGGTCACAGGTATCCTGGAAGCAGAGTACAGAAGTCCCATGCCATGGGATACGCTGGCAGAAACAGACGAGCTTTTCTACCTGTATCAGAGAGCGATCGAGCTTCGCAAAAGGGAGCTGATCCTGAAACGGGGAGAGTACCGGACGGTCACAGCAGAAAAAGGCAGCAGGCTTTATGGCTATGAGAGGTATCTTGGCAGTGAAAGAATACGTATCTTCCTGAACATGGAAGAGCATGCAGCTGAGCTCCGTCCAGAATGGCTGGAGGGGGAGATCCTGTGGCAGGAAGGACTTACAGAAAACAGACTGCAGGGCAGAGGATTTGTGATCATAAAAGGACGGGATTAAAGGGTATGGCACAGGAAAAAATGAGTGCAACGATCAGGGATGTAGCCAGACTGGCAGGAACTTCAACAGCAACGGTATCCAAGGTAATGAACGGTTCTTATTCCATATCAAGGGAAACGGCAGACCGGGTGAGAAAGGCTATGGATGAGCTGGATTATCATCCGAACCTCCGGGCCAAGAACTTTGCCAGACAGTCAGCAAGGACGATCGTGTTTGTGGCAGAGCTTGGCAGAAATACCGGGTTTTCCAATCCACATATGTTTGAAATGATGTGCGGTCTGATGCATGCGCTGGAGGAAAGGGGCTACACGCTGATCGTCAGGAATATGCGTGCGGAGGACTGCAGCCATTATATCCAGGAGGCGGCAGATTCCAAGCAGGCGGATGGCTTTGTCATTCACGCTTCGGTGATATCAGAGGAGCTGGATGAGATGATCTTTGAAAAGGGGATTCCGCATATTGTCATTGGCAATCCCAATTTTCAGAGCCATTTCTGCTGGATCGATATCAATAACAGGCTGGCCGGAGAACTGGCAGCAAGGCATCTGCTGGAGCGGGGCTGCCAGGCGGTAGCATTCATCGGCGGCAAGATGGAGGATAAGATTTCCATGCACAGACTGGATGGCGTGATCGCTGTGCTGAAGGAGCATGATGTCCTGCTTCCGAGGGAATATGTGCAGACTGGAGAATCTGACTGCGAGAGCGGTTACCGGATGACGGTACAGCTCCTGGACAGCAGGAAACGGCCGGATGCGGTGATCTGTGCCAACAATTATATTGCCTATGGCTGTGTGATGGCGCTGCATGACAGAGGAATCCTGATCCCGGATGAGATCCGGGTGATCACCTTTGATGACTATCCCTTTTCCCAGATCCTGAGGCCGATGCTGTCGGTGGTGGATATTGATGTCTATGATATGGGAGTGCAGGCCGGCAAATATATCCTGCAGAAGATCAGGAAGCCGAATCTGTATATCCAGTCACATATTACGGTACCATCGCTGATCGTGAGAGGGTCAACGTGAGATGAGGTATCTTATATAATGAATTATTATAGAATGAGAGCCGCAAATGCGGCTCTCATTTTATTTCATGGATAAATAAATAATAAAGCTGGAAAAATCTAACGCTGTACGCGGCCAGAGCCATCTCCATTTGCCAGCTTTTCTACATCGGAAACACTGACACGGTTAAAGTCACCGATAATGCTGTGCTTCAGGCAGGAGGCTGCAACAGCAAATTCCAGTGCAGCTGATAGTTCCTGATAGTGATTCAGACCGTAAATAAGTCCGCCTGCAAAGCTGTCACCACCACCTACTCGGTCTACGATATCGGTAATGTGATATTTTTTTGATTCATAAAAATGAGCTCTGTCGTTGATGCAGGCTGCCCAATCATTATGATCTGCACTCTTGGATTCCCGTAATGTAATAGCAATAAGCTTCATATTGGGATAGGAAGCAAGCACCTTATCACCAAGGGCTTTGTATTTACTGCGATCAAGGCTGCCGGATTCTACATCTATGTCAACGGTGATTTCCAGAGATTTCTGTACATCTTCTTCATTGGCGATGGCAATGTCCACGTAGCTTGCCAGTTCACGCATGACCTCAGAAGCTTTCTTGCCATATTTCCATAAATTTTTACGGAAATTCAGATCACAGGAAACTGTAATGCCTTTTTCTTTGGCTGCTTTTACACTAGCAAGGCTTAACTCCATTGCGGTTTCAGATAACGCCGGGGTGATACCGGTAATATGATACCAGTCTATACCATCAAATATCTCATTCCAGTTAAAAAGCTCCGGTTGTGCAATAGCGATAGAGGAACCACTGCGGTCATAGGTGACCTTACTGGGAAGCTGATTTGCACCGCTTTCCAGAAAATAGATTCCCATACGGCCTTCACCGCGTTTTACTTTTGAAACATCAACACCGAACTTGCGAAGTTCTTTTATACATTCATCGCCGATGACATTATTTGGTAAGACAGTGCAATACTGCACATCCATACCAAAGTTTGCGAGTGAAACAGCAACATTGGCTTCACCTCCACCAAAGGATGCCTCCATAATGGGAGACTGGAAAAAACGTTCCAGGCCAGGAGGCTTTAAACGCAGCAAAATCTCGCCAAAAGTTAATATTTTCATAGTGTAATACTCCTCGTTTTATTTATTTTTGTAATAAATGAATGGCAAATCCGCCAATTTCCTGCTTTAGATAAAGAGCGACCAACCGGTCATCTTTGTATTTTGCGGTTGATGTATCTGCATAAAAGCCAGCTTTTTCCAGCTCAGGAACTGCACAGAGAATATTGTTGGTTCTGATGGCAATATGTCCGTACGCTCCCAAATTAGGGGATTTCAAAATTTCAATATTGGGAGAGGCAAATACGGAGCTGCTGCCGTCTTTGAGGGGGAAATCAAAAGCTGTCTGGAAAAAATTACTTACCTCAGTGGAGGATTCGACATTTTCACAGTTGATTCCCAAATGTGCAAATTCAAAGCCGAGCGCATTTTGACGGGCTTCCCTGCAGAGAGCTGTAATCTTATCAAAATTGCCATCTGCAATGTCTTTGCGGGTACAAATCCAGCTGCCACCTACTGCGTGGATAAAGGGTGCCGCAATGTAGTCACCAATGTTATGGCTGTTAATACCACCGGTAGGCAGAAACTTTACTCCTGGAAAAGGTGCAGAAAGCGACTTTAAGGCAGTAAGTCCTCCGTATACATTTGCTGGAAAGAACTTTACAACAGAAAGTCCTAATTTTACAGCAGACATGATTTCTGATGGAGCGACACAGCCAGGGGTTACAGTAATACCTGTTTTGATGCAATATTTTATGATTTCTTCATCAAAGCCGGGAGAAACAATAAAGCCTGCACCGGCAGATACAGCAGCTTTGCACTGCTCGAGATTTATGACTGTGCCAGCTCCCACCAGCATATCCGGGCAGGCGGATGCAACAGCAGCAATGCTGTCTTTTGCAGCAGCTGTTCGAAAAGTGATTTCCATAACGTCAATGCCACCGGCAAGAAGTGCTTTTGCGGTTGGCACTGCATCTTCTACATTGTCCAGTACAACAACGGGAACAATGCAGGCACGTGAAAATCGTTCAAGTGGGTTCATAAGATACCTCCTAAATATAGAATAAATAGCATAAGTGGGGGCACTTCTGTTATTATCCTTTTGAAAATAGAAGGATTTGTATAATGCATGAACAGCAAAATAAGCGGGGGCGTCTTGCTGCTTGCTCTTAGTGTTTCAGAATAGTTGAGCCTGCAATTTGTAAAGGACAGGTCAACCGGGTTTCTTTCTTTGTAACAGAAGGATCTGCAATGCATTCAAGCAGTTTTTGTGCAGCCAGATTCCCGATAAGACGTGGCTGGACTACAATGTTGGTAATGCGGGGCGTCATCAGAGACAGCAGTATGCTCTGCTCCTCCCAGCCCCAGTCATC